>JAHCID010000002.1:0-300000 GCA_026129405.1 bacterium | reverse complement strand
ACGTTCAGGCGGTAGTAGAGATCCTCGCGCAGCCGGCCCTCGCCGACCGCCTGCGTGGGGACGCGGTTCGTCGCCGCCACGACGCGCACGTCGGTCTGCACCGGGTCGTCGCCGCCGATGCGCATGACGCTGCCGGTCTCGAGCACGCGCAGGAGCTTCACCTGGAGCTCGATGGGCATCTCGGTGACCTCGTCGAGGAACAGGGTGCCGCCCGAGGCGCGCTCGAAGTGGCCGCGATGACGTTGCGCGGCGCCGGTGAAGCTGCCGCGCTCGTGGCCGAACAGCTCCGTCTCGATGAGGTTCGGCGACACCGCGCCGCAGTTGATGGCGAGGAACGGCCCGCGCCGGCGCCGGCTGAGCTCGTGGATGGTCTGCGCGACCAGCTCCTTGCCGGTGCCGCTCTCGCCCTGCACCAGCACGGTGGCGTCGGTGGGCGCGACGCGGGCGATCATGTCGTAGACCTGGTGGATGGCCGGCGACGCGCCGATCAGCTGGCCGAGGCGGCCGAGCTTGCGCAGCTCGCCGCGCAGGTTGCCGATCTCGTGCCGCAGGTCGAGCGTGCGCGTGACGTTCTCGAGCACGCTCTTCAGGCGCGGCAGGTCGATGGGCTTCGTCAGGTAGTCGAGCACGCCGAGCCGCATCGCCGTCACCGCCGACTCCACCGTCGCGTGGCCGGTGACGAGGATGATCTCGGGCCGGCGCGGCTGGCCGTCGAGGTCGCGCAGCAGGTCGAGCCCCGAGCCGTCCGGCAGCATGAGGTCGGTGACGATGACGTCGGGCAGGCGCTCGCCGAGCGCGCTGCGCGCCTCGCCCACCGTGCTGGCTCCGCGCGTGGTGAACCCCTCCTGCTCGACGAGCGCGCACAGGGCCTCGAGATGGGGCGGATCGTCGTCGACGAGTAGGGCGTCGGGCATCAGCAGCGCGTCTCCTGGGTGTCGCGAGGCGAAATGTCAACGGTGACCGCGAACCCGCCGCCGGCGGCGACCTCGACCATCGTACCGGCCTCGGCGAGGGCCGCGCGCCACGGCCGCAGCTGCGACGCGAGGTCGCCCGGCGGGCTCGGCCCGGTGACGGTCACGCTACCCCTGCCGCCCGCGGTCGCGGTGGCGACCGTCACCTCGCCGCCCTCGCCGGCCGCTTCGATGGCGGCGAGCACAACGTCGAGGAGCACCTGCCGCACCACCTCGGGCACCGCCGGGCCCTGGGCGACGCCGTCGTGCACGATGAGCCCCACGCGCTGCGCGAGCGCGTAGGGCCGCACGAGGGTGACGAGCGACGCCGTCACCGGCGCCAGCACCGCGTCGCCGCCGCGCGGAACGGCGAGGAAGCCGAGCACGGCGTCGAGCAGGCGCTCGAGGCGCACGCATCCCTCGTGCATCCCCGACGCCCAGCGCCGCGTGCGCTCGCCGGGGGGCGCCGCGTCCGCCTCGAGCGCCTTCACGAGGAGCGTTCCGTGCAGCGTGACGGTGCCGAGCGCGCCGCGCGCGTCGTGCCCGACGGCGCGTACGATCCGCGCCAGACTGCGCAGACGCGCCGCCGCCAGCGCGTCCTCGTCCCACGGCGTGCCGCTCACGCGCACACCCCCGGACCGCACTCGAGGTCCTGCGGCCGCTCCGGCGGGCGCGAGTGGGTCGCGGCGGCGAGCTCGCGGATCGCGCTGCGCAGTCCCTCTTCGACGACCGGGTGATACCAGGGCATGGCGAGGGCCTCCTCGACGGTGCACTCCGCCTGGATCGCCCAGGCGAGGAGATGTGCCAGGTGCTCGGCGTCGGGCACCGCGAGCTCGCCGCCGACCAGGCGCGTGTCGTCGCGGCGGGCCCACACGCGCACGAGGCCGCGGTTGCGCGCCATCACCCGCGCCCGGCCCTGGGTCGCGAAGTCGGCGGCCCCGAAGGCGACGGCGTCGCGGTCGAGGGCGTCGAAGCGCTCGCCCACCATCGCCAGCTGCGGCTCGGTGAAGACGATGGCGAGCGGCGTGCGGCGGCGCGGGCGCTCGAGGTCGGGGAAGCGGGCCGCGTTGCGGCCGGCGATGCGACCGTCGTCGACCGCTTCGTGCAGGATGGCGCGCCCGCCGCCGGCGTCACCGGCGACGAACACCGGGCTGGTGCCGCACTGGCCGGTGCCCGCGTCGTGCAGCGGCACGCCGCGGTCGTCGCAGGCGAGCCCGGTCGCGGCGAGCCCGAGCGCATCGACGTTTGGCCCGCGTCCCGTCGCCGCCAGCACGCGCTCGACGTCGAGCGGCCGGCGTCCCCCCTCTCCGTCGAGCCAGAGCCGGACGCCGTCGCCGCGGGGCTCCGCCGTGACCGTGACGCCGAGCGCGAACGCGAGCTCGGCCCCGAGGGCGTCGCGCGCCGCGGCCGCCACCGCGGGGTCGCGGAGGCCGCCGACCTCGCGCAGCCGATCACAGATCGTCACGCGGACGCCGAGGCGCGCCAACGCCTGGCCGAGCTCGAGGCCGATCGGACCGGCGCCCAGCACCGCCACCGACGACGGCAGGGCGGTCAGCTCGAACACGTCGTCGCTCGTCAGCACGCGCTCACGGACGGGCTCGAGCAGGGCCGGGACCTGCGAGCGCGAGCCGGTGGCGATCACGACCGCGCGGGCGTCGAGGTGGGTGCCGTCCTCGAGCGCGAGCGCCGTCGGGCCGACGAAGCGCGCCCGGCCGCACACCCGTTCGCCCGCCGCCAGGGCGCCGAGGGCCTCGAGGACGCCGGCCACGAAGCGGTCGCGCTCGCGCCGCACGCGTCCGAGCACGGCCGCCGCGTCGACCCGTACGCCGTCCGGCACGCGGATGCCGAACTCCCCGGCACGCGCCACGGCATGCGCCGCCTCGCCCGCCGCCACGAGCAGCTTCGACGGCATGCAGCCGACACGGGCGCAGGTCGTGCCCGACGGGCCTCCGTCGATGAGCACGGCCCGCGCTCCGGCCAGGCGGGCGGCGCGGTGCGCCGCGATCCCGGCGGAGCCCGCACCGATCACGGCGACGTCGCAGGTTCGCGTCACGGCGCCCGGAGCATAGCCGAGCCGGCATCGGGCGGAAGACCGCTTGTACATCCTGCAAGGCCGTGGCGGGGGGCGAGTTGTAGAAAAGACAATTCGGCACGCCGCCAATGCCTTCGGGATTTCACCTGGTTGCGCGTGGAAACGCCGTCACCCGAGCTGGCACGCCGTCTGCACAAGCACTTCGCAACCGCACGGAGGTGACCACACCATGGCGCGACCGAATTCCGATCACGACGAGCAGCTGAACCAGCTTTTCGAGCCCCTGACCATCATGCCCGTGCAGTACTTCACGGCCCTTCGCCGACGGGCGGCCCGCCATGGTGAGAAGCGGCTGATGATCGCCATCCTCGAGGACGCGGTCGCGGTCTACCTCGGCCACCGCGAGCCGACGACGTCCAAGCGCCGCCGTCTGTTCCGCGACACGGAGCGCTGGCTGCGCAGCCGCGACAAGACCTGGGTCTTCTCGTTCGAGCGCATCTGCGAGATGCTCGACCTCGACCCGGCCTGGATCCGCCGCGGGCTGCGCCGTCGCCGCGAGGCGATCACGGGCATGCCGTCGCCGCTGGTGCCGGTGCACCTGCCGCCGTCGCCGTCGCGGCGCCCGGGATTCGGCTTCGCGGATCGTGGGCCGATGGCGGCCGAGGGCGAGCGCCGCGTCGCGGTCGGCTGATCCTTCGATGGCCACCGCCCGGGCCCTGCGCACGTCGGAGCCGGCGCCGAGCGTCGCGGAATCGTTCGACCGCCTCGTCGACGCCGCGCAGGGTCTGGCCACGGATCAGGTCGGGCTGATCCGGCTGGAGATCGAGGCCACGCTCGTGCGGCTGAGCGCCGGCGCGCTCCTCGTCCTGCTCGGGCTCCTGGTCATGATCTCGGGGTGGGTGGCGGCGCTCTGCGGCCTGCACATCCTCCTCTCCCAGTGGATGCACCCGGCCGCGAGTCTGGGGCTGCTGGCGACGACCACTCTCGCCGCCGGCGCCGTGGTCGCCTGGATCGGTAGTCGCCGGCTGCTCGGAAGCTGAGCCATGGCCACGCCGGAGGAACGCGCCGTCCTCGAGCACCGGGTCGCGGAGCACCGCGACGAGCTGCGCACGGCGCTGCACGACCTCGAGCGCGCCGCACGCGCCCGTGTCGACGTCCGCGACGCCGTTCGCGAGCGGCCGGTGCCCTGGCTGGTCGGGGCACTGCTGCTCGGCGCCTGGCTCGGCCGCCCGCGCCGTTGATCCCTTCCCGTTCGCAACCAGAAGGAACGCGCCCATGAACATCGACGACACCACCGAGACCCTCCAGAACGGCCTCGACCAGGCGGCCGAGCAGCTCGAGCGCCTGCGCGGCGAGCTCACGACCTTCGAGGACCGCGCGCGCTCGCTGATCCAGGAGCGGCCGCTCACCTGCCTCCTCGCCGCGCTCGCCGGCGGCTACGTCCTGGCGCGCCTCGCGGCGCCGCGGCGCTGACGTGGCCTCGGCGTCCCGTGCCGGGACGGGCAGCCATCCCCCATCCGTCGCGACGCACCCGCGCCGCGGCCGCGTCGACCGCGATCGCACCGTCGAGGAGATCGAGACGGCCGCGGCCGAGGGCATCGCCTGGCTGCGACGCCAGGTGCGCGCGAACCCCTGGGAGACGGTCGGGGTCGTCGGCGCCGCCGGCTGGCTCCTCGGCGGCGGCCTGACGCCGCGGCTCGTGGGCGTGCTCTTCGCCACCGCAGGCCGGCTCGTGGTCACCGACGTCGTCTCCGCGGCGCTGCGCGGCGCCATGCGTGCCGACGGCTCGGCGACCGGCGGCAACCCCGCCGACGAATGACTCCGTCGTGCCCCGTGGCCGTTCGCCCCGCTGCGGCGTCGAACGCGCCCGCGGCAGACGTCTTCGAAGGGCACGTCGATTGCTCTAGTGTGAGGCCATGACGTTCGATCTTCCCCCGCTCCCCTGGAACCCCGACGCCCTCGAGCCGCACATCTCGGCCACCACCATCAAGCTCCACCACGGCAAGCATCATCGCGGCTACCTCACCAAGCTCGAGAAGGCGATCGGACAGACGCCCAAGGCGCGTCAGGACCTCGAGACGATCGTTCGCACCAGCTCGAACGGCGTCTTCAACAACGCGGCCCAGGCGTGGAACCACGCGTTCTACTGGAAGAGCCTCCAGCCGAACGCGCCGGCCGAGCCGCCGCGCGGCGAGCTGCGCGCGGCCATCGAGACCGGCTTCGGCACGGTCGAGAGCTTCCGCACGAAGCTGCGCGAGGCGGCCATCGGCCACTTCGGCTCCGGTTGGGCCTGGCTCGTGGCCGACCGCGGCGGACGCCTCTCCGTCAGCACCACGCACGACGCCGACACGCCGATCGCGCACGACCAGATCCCGCTCCTCACCATCGACGTGTGGGAGCACGCCTACTACCTCGACTACCAGAACGAGCGCGACCGCTACGTGCAGGCGGCCATCGACCACCTGCTCAACTGGGACTTCGCCGCCGAGAACCTGCGCGGCGCGACCACCGCCGAGCGCCAGACGGCGCAGAGCCGCTAGACGCGCGGCGGTCAGCCCGGGGCGAGGACGAGCGTCACGCGCGTCCCTCGCCCCGGGGCGCTGTCGATCTCCACGCGCCCGCCGTGCCGCTCGGCGACCGAGCGCACGATGGACATGCCGAGGCCGGTACCTTCGCTCTTCGTCGTGAAGAAGAGGTCGAAGGCGCGTGCCTGGGTCTCGGGCTCGAAGCCGTGGCCGGTGTCCTCGACCAGCAGCATCAGGGCGCCGTCGGCGCAGCGCGCACTGCGCAGCGTGAGCGTGCCGCCGGGCTGCATCGCGTCGAGGGCGTTGAGGACGAGGTTCAGCAGTGCGCGCTGGACGTCGCGCGGGTCGAGCGGGAAACGCTCCGCCCCATCGTCGAGCGCCAGGACGACGTTCACCTGGCGCTCCGTCACGCGGTCGTGCGCCAGGGCGAGGCAGTCGTGCACGAGCTCGCTCGGGAGGGTGGGCTCGCGCTGCACGGCGGCCGAGCGACCGAAGGCGGTGATGTCGACCACGAGGCGCGCCAGGCGGTCGATGGCGCGCTCGGCCTTGCGGACGAGATCGAGGCCCGGCTCGTCGGCGGCGGCGCCGAGCCGCTTGCCGAGCAGGGCCAGGAACAGCTTGATCCCGCCGAGCGGGTTGTTGATCTCGTGCGCGACCTGGGTCGCCACGCGGCCGAGCGCGGTGAGGGCGCCGCTGCGTGCGCGCGCCAGCTCGTCGGCGCTCTTCATCGCCACCGCGGCCTGGGCGGCGAACACCCCGAGCACGTCGTGGTCGTCCCCCGTCATCGCGACCCCGGCCGGACGCACGACCACGAGCGCGCCTCGCCGCTTGCCGTCGACGACCAGCGGGACCGCGACCACGCCGGCGTGCGCCGCCTCGGGGGCGGGCTCGCGTCCGGCCTGCACGGCCTCGGCGGCGGCGTACAGATCCGCGTCCGCGACCGGCGCCGCGCCCGCGCTCGCGTGCAGGCTCGGCGTGCCGCCGGCATCGAGGAACACGCAGGCCCGCGACGTCTCCGTCGCCTCGCGCGTCGCCTGGACCACCACCTCCAGCACGGTCTCGGGACGGTTCGCCGAGGCCAGCGACTCGCCGAGCCGGCGCAAGAGCGAGCGATCCCGGGCCCAGCGACGCTGCCGGAGCGCGTGCGCGACCTTGCGCCGCAGCTCGTCGGTGACGAACGGCTTCGTCAGGTAGTCGAACGCCCCCTCCTTCACCGCGTGTACGGCGCCGTCGATCGTGGCGTGCGCGGTCATGATGAGGACGGGCAGGCCCGGCTGGCGCCCGTGCGCCTCGCGCATCAGGGCGAGGCCGTCGATCGGATCCATGCGGAGGTCGAAGAGCGCGAGGTCGAACGGCGCCGCAGCGAGGAGCGGCACCGCCGCCGCGGGATCGCCGACCGCGGTGACGTCGAGGCCCATCGATTCGAGGCGCATCCCCAGCACCTCGAGGATATGCGGATCGTCGTCGACCACGAGGACGCGCCGCGCGCTCATGGCCGTCGCTCCAGCTCGAGATCGAGGCGGCGCATGGCGTCGACCGTCTCGCGCAGCCGCGCCGTCTCCGCGCGCAGCGCGGCGACGTCCTCGTCGCAGCGCTCGCGGTCGCGCAGCACGGCCACGAAACCGCGCGCCGCGGCCGCCTCGGGGCTCTCGGGATACTCCGCCGCGAGCCGCGCGAACACCGCCCGCGCCGCGCGCAGGTCGCGCACCCGGCTCTGCGGGTCGACGCGCAGCACGCCGATCAGCCAGAGCGCCTCGGCCGCTGCGGGTGCCTCCGGCCATCCGTCGACGACCGCGGCGAGCTTGCGCAGCGCCTGGCGGTCGTCGTCGGAGGCGAGCGCGGCGCGGGCGGCACCGAGCGCGCGCTCGGCCTCGGACGGCGGGGGCGGGCTCGGCGGGGCGGGCGGCGCCGCCGGCGGCCGCGGGCATGCGCTGGCGAAGAGCGCGATGCCGAGGAGGACCGTGCCGAGCCGTCTCACGCCGGCCTCCCGTCGCGCGGCAGGCGGACCGTGAAGCAGCTGCCGGCGCCCGGCGCCGACGCCGCCGTGATCGCGCCGCCGTGCGCCTCGACCACGCTCTTCGCGATCGCCAGCCCGAGGCCCGTCCCGCCCTGCGCGCCGGGCGCCTGCACGTAGGGATCGAAGATGCGCGGCAGCGCCTCGGCGTCGATCCCGACCCCGGTGTCGCGCACCGCGATCTCGACGCTGCCCTGCCCGGCGACGCGCGCGAGCACCTCGACGAGGCCGCCCTCGGACGTCGCCTTGACGGCATTGGCGAGCAGGTTCGTCACCACCTCCAGCAATCGTTCCGGATCGCCGTATAGCACGAGGTCCGCGTCGCTGCGCGCGAGGACCCGCACACCCGCGGCGTCCGCTTGCGGCTGGAGCTCCCCGGCCGCACGCTCGACGAGACGCCCGACGTCGACCGCACGCCGATCGAACGGTGCGAGGCCCGCGCGCAGGCGCGAGAGGTCGAGGATACGGTTCACGAGCCGCAGCATGCGCTCGGTGGCGGCCCCGACGATGTCGACGAGACGCTCCTGGCGCGGCGTCAGCGGCCCGGGCACACGCTCGCGCAGGAGCTGCACCGCCTCGCGCACGGCGGTGAGCGGGGTGCGCAGCTCGTGCGAGATGTGCGCGAACAGCTCCTGCTTCAGCCGGTCGAGGTCACCGAGCCGCGTCGCCATCTGCTCGAAGGCACGGGCGAGGTCGCCGATCTCGTCGCGCGAGCGCACGCCCAGTCGGCCGGTGAACGTCCCCGCCGCCACCTCGTCGCTGGCGCGCGCGATCCGGCGCAGGGCCGCGCCCATTCGCAGCGCGAGGATGGCCGCGCTGAGCAGTGCCACGAGGAGGCTCGCGGGGAGCGCGACGGCGATCGTCGTCCAGGTACGGCTCTCGAGCCGGGCGGTGCGCCGCCGCCAGCGGTCGGCCGCGGCGAAGGTCGCGACGGAGAGCTCGTGCAGGGTGCGCTCGACGGCGAGGAGCGGGCGCAGGACGGCCCACGCGGCCGCGGCGTCGACGGCCGGGTCCGCCCGCGCGGGCGGCGGTCCCACCTCCGCCGACGCCTGCGCGGCGAGCGCCTCGCGGAACCGGGCCACGCCGCGATCGGACTTGCGCAGGAGACGCCGCTCCCGCTCCGTCAGCAGGAAGGGCCCGAGCCGATCGATCTCGGCCTCGACGTCGGCCAGCCGGCGATCGCGCAGGGTCGTGTATCCGGGATCGTCGAGGACGGCGGCGCGCCGCTGCGCGCGGATCAGGCTCTGCACGCCCTCCTCGAGCCGCGACTCGAGCCGCATCGCCGGCACCGTGCGGGTGGCGATGGCCTGGTTCGCGATCACCAGCCGATTCACGACGGTGAGGCACCAGGTCGCCACGCCGCCGAGCAGCAGGACCGCGACCGACGCGGCGAAGAAGACCTTGACGGCGAGCCGCATGGCGCACCGCTCGGTCTACACGCCCGCGGGATAGCCGACCAGCCGGCCGTCCCGCTACCAGATCGCGGTGTCGGCCGGCTCGTCGATGACGCGGTTCTCGATGTGACCGAGCTTCTCGATGGCGATGCGCACGACGTCGCCGGCCGCGAGATAACGCTTCTGCGGCCCGCCCACGCCCGCGGGCGTGCCGGTCGAGATCACCGTGCCGGGCTCGAGCGTGCAGACCGTCGAGAGCGTCGCCACCATGTCGAAGCAGGTGAAGATGAACTCGCGCGTGTTCGAGTGCTGGCGGCGCTCCTCGTTGACCCAGGTCGTGATCTCGAGCGCGTGCGGGTCGCCGACCTCGTCGGGCGTGACCAGGAACGGGCCGAGCAGTCCGTGGGTGTCGAACGACTTCCCGAGCGTCCACGTCGGCGCCTTGAACTGCCAGTCGCGCACGCTGACGTCGTCGGCGACGGTGTAGCCCGCGATCACCTCGTGCGCCCGCTCGACCGGCACGTGCCGGCAGCGGCGGCCGATGACGAACGCCAGCTCGGCCTCGAAGTCGAGCTTCGACGAGACCCGCGGCAGGTGGATCGGAGCGTACGGGCCGGTGACGCAGGACGACTGCTTGTTGAAGAAGAGCGGGAACTTCGGACGCTCGAGCCCCGCCTCGGCGATGTGATCGGCGTAGTTGAGGCCGATCGCCAGGAACTCCGGCGGGCGCAGCACCGGCGCATGCAGGTGGACGTCGGCGAGCGGCAGACGTGCGCCGGCGCGCTCGGCCGCGGCGCGGGCGGCGTCGAGCGCCGGCGCCCCCGCCGCCAGGAACGCGCACATCTCCTGCGGCAGCGCGGGCGCGGCGGCCGCCAGGTCGACCAGCTCCTCGCCGACGGCGACGCCGAGACGCGTGCGCCCGTCGTGGCTGAAGGTGGCGAGCTTCACAGGCGCCTCAGCGCGGCGAGCGCTTCCGGGACGTGCTGGGTGGCGCGCAGCTGCGAGTTGAAGACGTGGCGCACGACGCCGTCGCGATCGATGACGAAGGTGACGCGGCCGGGCAGCAGGCCGAGCGTCGCGGGCACGCCGTACGCCTTGCGCACCTGGCCGCCGCGGTCGGTGAGCAGCCGGAACGGCAGCTTGTACTTCTCCGCGAAGCGGGTGTGCGCGTTGGCGTCGTCGGAGCTGACGCCGATCACCTCGGCGCCCGCGGCGGTGAAGTCCTCGTACTGGTCGCGGAAGGCGCACGCCTCCTTCGTGCAGCCCGGGGTGTCGTCCTTCGGATAGAAATAGAGGACGACGGGCTTGCGGCCGCGGAAGTCGGAGAGCCGCACCGTCGCACCCGCACCGTCGGGGAGCGCGAACTCGGGCGCCGCGTCGCCCGGCTTGATGCCCGGCTCGCCGCCGCCGAACAAATCGAGGAGTCCCATGCGGCGTCGCCTAGCACGGAGGCGACGCGGGGCAAACCCGCGCCGTCCTCAGTAGATGCCGAGCGCCAGCCCCGCCGCGAGGGCGTGGCCGAGGTCCTCGGCCGCCGCCACGTCGGCCGGACCGGCGTCCCCGCGGACGATGAGCGGCTCGGCGACCTGGCGCCACTTGTAGCCGCGGGCGATGCGCGCGACCTGCACCGCGGTGTTGCTCCCGTCGTTGCCCGCCTTCACGAGGACGGCGTAGGCCGTGCCGTCGACCCGTCCCTGGGCCGGGTAGAAGGTGCGGTCGAAGAAGTCCTTGATGGCCCCGGCCATGTAGCCGAGGTTCTCGGGGGTCACGACGAGGATCGCGCCGGCGCCGACGAGATCGTCGAGGCCGGCGTCGAAGGCGCGCCGCAGGACCGTCTCCACGCCCTCCTCGCGGCGCGCGCCGCGGAGGGCGGCCTCGGCCAGCGCCTGCGTGCTGCCGCCCTGCGAGTGGAACACGATGAGGAGCCGCTTCACGCAGGCCAGCCGAGCGTGCTCCGGCACGGAACGCAAGACCGGCCCGGCCGCGCGCCGCGACCCGCGCGGCGCATCGGCCGCTCACTGGCCCCGCCGCCCCACCGCGCGTCCGACCAGGCTCGCGACCACGACCGCCAGATAGAGCTGCCCGACGATGGCCTCGAGGCCGGTCACGAGCCGCGCCGGCACGCTCACCGGCACGATGTCGCCGAAGCCCGTCGTGGTGAGCGTCACCGTGCTGAAGTACTGGAAGGTCGACAGGACGACGCCCGGACGCGCCGGGACGCCGCCGAGCGCGACGCCTTGATACGACCCCGGCACGAGGACCTCGAGCAGCGCGTGCACGCGCGTGAAGATCGTGAGGATCATGAGGAATCCGCACAGCGCCCCCAGCACCGCGTCGCGCTCCGCCGTCGTCGGGCGCACGACCTCGCGCAGGACCACGACGAGGATCCAGAGCAGGAACGCGATCGAGACGACGTCCTCTCCCAGGCGGTGGGGCACGTACCCCACCCCCAGCACGCGCAGCTCGAACGCCAGCGCGACGACGCCCATCATGACCGCCACCGCCAGCGTCTCGCGACGCGCGCTGAGGGCGTAGATGCTCGCGACCAACACCGCGACGTGAGCGGCGAGCAGCAGCCCCTCGGCCAGCTCCGAGGAGGCGGCGAGGCCGTTGAGGACGTAGAGCGTGCCGATCGCGGCCAGCAGGAGTGGGAACGACCCCGGCTGGATCTGCGACCGCATCGCGTGCAGGGCGCGGCGCGAGCGGCTCGTCTCGTGGTCGTCGTGCGGGTGGCTGGGCATCGGGCGCGGGCGGGCCGGCCCTGCATAGCAGCGGGCACCCGGGCGATCTTGCCATTTCGTGCCCGCCGCGTGGCGGCGCTCAGGGCTCGACGCGCACGCCGCGCCAGAACGCGACGTAGTCGCGGATGTTCGCCGCCGCCGCCTTCGGCGCCGGATAGTACCAAGCGGCGTCGGGGTTCGTCTCGCCGGCGACCACGACGTCGTAGTAGCTCGCCTCGCCCTTCCAGCCGCAGGTGGTGTGCGTCGCGCTCGGGCGCAGCAGATCGCGCCGGACCGCGTCCGGCGGGAAGTAGTGGTTGCCCTCGACCAGCTCGCAGCGGTCGCTCTCGGCCAGCACCGTGTCCTTCCAGATCGCGCGCGCCATGGCTCCGCTCCTCCTCGCGCCGACCATGCCGTACCGGCGCGTCCTGGCAAGCCGTGCGCCGAGATGCTACCCGCGTCCGATGCAGCGGGCGGTGGAGGCGGGGGCGACATGCCGCGAGGCGTGCCCGGTATGCGACGGGCGCGTCGTCGCGATGCGCGGCAAGCTCGTCTGCGAGCGCTGCCGCGCGGTCGTCGAGACCTGCTGCGACGGCGGCAAGCAAGGCGCCTAGGCGCCGCGTCAGGCCGAGTCGGCGACCGCCGCGCCGCGGCTCTCGGCCTCGGCGACGACGCGCTCCATGGTCGCGAGCAGCTCGCCGGCGCGCAGCGGCTTCGCGACGTACGCGTCCATGCCGGCGGCCAGGCAGCGCTCCGCGTCGCCCTTCATCGCGTGCGCGGTGAGCGCGACGATCGGCGTACGGTCGCCGCGCTCGCGCAGGGCGACGGTGGCCGCGAAGCCGTCGAGGCGCGGCATCTGGACGTCCATCAGCACGACGTCGTAGCGGCGCGCGCCGAGGGCCTCGACGGCCGCGACGCCGTCCTCGACGGCGGTCACGCGGTGTCCGAGCCGCTCGAGCAGCTTCACCGCCACGAGACGGTTCACCGGGTTGTCCTCGGCGAGGAGCACGTCGAACGGACGCTCCGGCGGCTCGAGCGGCGGCGCCGCGGCGGCGAGCGCCGCGGCGGACGACGGCGCCGCGGCCCCGGTCGCCTGCTGGACGGCGCGCAGGAGATCGCCGGACTTCACCGGCTTCGTGAGATACGCGGCGACGCCGAGCTCGCGGGCGCGCTCCGCATCGGGACACAGACCCGCCGAGCTCAGCACGACGAGCGGCGTCGTGGCGAGCGTGGGCTCCGCGCGGATGCGCTCGGCGAGCGTGAGGCCGTCCATCTCCGGCATCTGCACGTCGAGCAGCGCGACCGCGAACGGGCGGCCCGCACCCTGCGCCGCACGCAGCGCGGCCATCGCGGCGGTGCCGCTCTCGACCGCGAGCGGCCGCCCGCGCCAGCCGCTCACCATCGCTTCGAGGATGCGGCGGTTGGTCGCGTTGTCGTCGACGACGAGGATCGGCAGCCCGGAGAGGTCGGCGGCGCTCGTCGGAATCGCCGCCGCGGCGCGGCGATCGAGCCCGAGCCGACACGTGAAGTGGAACGTGCTGCCCTGGCCGAGCGTGCTCTCCACCCACACGCGCCCCTGCATCAAGCCGACGAGCTGGCGGCAGATCGCGAGCCCGAGCCCGGTGCCGCCGAACCGGCGCGTGGTCGAGCCGTCCGCCTGCGTGAACGCCTCGAAGACGCCCTCGAGCCGGTCGGCGGCGATGCCGATCCCGGTGTCGCGCACCGCGAAGTGGAGGAGGACGTGATCGGCGTCGCGCTCGGCGACGCGCACCGAGACGACGACCTCGCCGGCCGCCGTGAACTTGATCGCGTTGCCGACGAGGTTGACGAGCACCTGCCCGAGGCGCACCGGATCCCCGATCACCGCTTCGGGCACGTCGGGCGCGACCTCCGCGATCAGCTCGAGCCCCTTGGCGTGCGCGCGCAGCGCCAGCGTCTTCAGGCGGTCCCCGACGTCGTCGCGCAGCGGGAACGGCAGCGCCTCGAGATCGAGCTTGCCCGCCTCGATCTTCGAGAAGTCGAGGATGTCGTTCAGCAGCGCCAGCAGCGAGTCGGCCGAGGTGCGCGCGATCTCCAGATACTCGCGCTGCTCGGCGGTGAGGCCGGTGCCGAGCACGATGTCGGTCATGCCCATGATGCCGTTCATGGGCGTGCGGATCTCGTGGCTCATGTTGGCGAGGAACTCGCTCTTCGCCCGACTCGCCGCCGTCGCCGCCGCGACCGCATGCTGCGCGTGCCGCGACAGGCGGAAGCCGTAGACCATGACGACGACCACGACGAGCGCCAGCAGCCCGCCGAGGATCCACTCCGCGCCGCGCATCCACTCCGCGAGCGCCGCCTGGTTGGCGAGGTCGCCGCTCTGCTGCTCGCGCGCCGTCGCCTCCAGCGCGTCGAGCGCCGCCGACACCTGCCCGTAGCGGGCGGCGACCATCGCGGCCCGTTGCGCCGCACGCTCCGTCAGTCCGGATCGAAAGTAGGAGAAGACGACGTTGACGCCGTTGACCGCCTCGTTGAGCGCATCGGCGACGCGACCGAGCGCGGCCAGGATCGCGGCGCGCGCCGGCATCGCGAGCCCCTCGGCGTCGCGGCGGGCGGCGGCGAGGGCGGCGTCGAAGCGGTCGAGCGCGACCACGAGGCGTTCGATTTCGCCCTCGACGTCGCGGGAGTCGAAGACGTCGAGCCCCGGCGCGCGCACCGCCGTCGCCGCGCGCCCGAGGTCGGCGTAGCGATCGAGCCGCTCCGACCAGGCGTGGTTGATCCGCACCGACTCGGTGAAGTCGCGGATCAGCCAGTGGCTCAGGACGAAGCTCGCGCCGATCGCGAGCAGGCAGCACACCGCCTGGAGCGCGTAGAGCGCCATCCAGGCCGCGCTGCGCATCCCGCTCGTCGATTCCGTGCGCGCCCCGGGCTCCATCGTGCGACGAATAGTATCGGGCGCCGGTGAGTCCTTCTTGAGGTCGCAGCGCGCGCCGATTCAACGCAGGATGCGACGTCGATCGCCGCACTCAGGACGTCCTGCGAAGGGCGCGCAACGCCCGCGCCAGCGCGCGCGCGGCGGACGCGTCGAGCGTCCCGCCCGCGTCCTCGACCAGCCGGCCGGACAGCACGGCGACGGTGGTTTCGAGCGGCACCGCTTCGGCCAGCGCCGGAGCGAGAGCGGCGTCGATGCGATCGAGCGCGAGGCGCAGCGTCTCGAGATCGGGGAGCGCAGCGGTTGCGGCCGCGCCGCGGGGCACCACCACGGCCTGCTGCGCGGCGACGGCCGCGCCGACGAGGGCGCGGGTCAGCGCGACGTACGGGGCAGGCGCGAGACCGAGCCGCACCGCCGCCTGCTCGGCACGCGCGAGCACGACCGCCTCGCGTGCGGGATCGACGATCGGCCGCCCGGCCGCCTGCTTCGCGGCGGCGATCGCCGGCATCAGCATCATGCGCCGCCCGACGAGATCGCACGCGTGCGCGGTCGCGGCCGGCATGGCGGCGTCGTCCGGCAGCCCGAAGCGTGCGCGCAGCGCCGGCAGGGTGCCGCCCTGCTCCGCCGCGCGCAGCCAGGTGTCGAGCTCGTCGGCGAGCGCCGCCGCGTCGGGCGGCAGCCAGTACGCCTTGCGGTCCCGGGCGAGCACGCGCGGCGCCTCGAGCGGCACGCCGGCGAGCTCGGGCGCGAGCGCCGCCGCCTCCAGCTCGTCGGTCACGATGCCGTCGACGCGGCCGTCGCGCAGCAGCATGCCGAGGGCGCGGTTGTCGTCGACCACGACGAGCCGCACGTCGGGCAGCGTCGCGCGGGCGACGCGCTCGAGATGACCGCCGCGATTCACGGCGACCGCCGGTGTCCGCGGCGCGGTGCGCCGGAGCAGCAGCACGGCCGCGGTGCGCACGACGGCGTCGGTGAAGCGTCCCTGCCAGAGCCGCTCGGGGCGGATCGTGACCCCGCTCATGGCGACGGCGAAGTCGCCGCGCGCGAGCGCCGCGGACAGGTCGGGCCAGCGGAACGGCACCAGCTCGAGCCGCCGTCCGCGCGCCCGCGTGAACGCCTCGGCCACGGCGACGTCGAAGCCGGTGAGCTCGCCGCCGGGCGCGCGCAGCGAGAACGGCGGATAGTCGCCGCTGCTGCCGACCCGCAGCGGCAGCGCGGACGGAGCGGGCGGCGGCACCGGGCGCGCGCACGCGGCCAGCACGAGCGCGAGGACGACGACGGCGGCTCGTCGCGTGCGGCGCCTCACACCCGCAGCAGCACGCCGCGCGCCGGGCGTCCCGTCGCCCGCGCCACCGCGGCGGCGTAGAGCGCGACCTGGCGGCGGTACTGCTCCACGCGCTCGCCCAGCTCGAGATCCGTCTTCCAGTCGATCACCGTCCATCCCGTCGGCTCCTCGAAGGCGGCGTCGATCACGCCCTCGACCAGCGTGCCGTCGTCGAGCCGCAGCAGCACCGGCGTCTCACGCCGGCACACCGTCGCCGCGGCGGCCCGGCGCAGCAACGGATGTGCGAGCGCCGCCAGCACCACGCGCGCGGCGGCCGTGACCTCGTCGGCCGCGGCCCCGAGGATGCGACCCTGGAGCACCGCCACCGCGTCGACGGTCGGCGCGTCGGCGTCGAGGGGGACCGCCGCGAGCACGGCGTGGACGAGCGTCCCGAAGCGCGTGCCGTGCGGCCGCGCGCCGGGCGCCCCGACGGCCTCGAGCCCGACGTCCTCGCCGCCGCGCGCATCGGCCGCGGCGCGCTCCGTCGCGGTGGTGACGACGAGGCTCGGCGTGCCGGCGGCGGCGCGCACCCGCGCGTGCGTCGCCAGCCATGCGGCGTGCGCCTCCACGCCGGCGTCGGAGCGCGCGCCGGACTCGTCGGCGCGCAGCAGCGCCTGCTGCTTCTGCCCCACCTTCTCCTCGACGCCGAGGCGCAGCGCCGACGGCGCCCACCACACGACGGCGTGGGTGCCGAGCGCCGGTCGGTGCAGCCCCGGCGCGACCGAGCCTTCGGGCCGCGGCACCCGATCCGAGCGCTCCACCACGCAGTCGCCGCGCAGCTCGGGACAGCCCGGCGGCTGCGTCTCCTCCGGCACGCGGCTGCGGTCGGCGGGCGGGTACAGGGCGGGCCACAGCGGCGACAGCCAGCTGTCGGCGAGGACGTCGCCCGGGCCGTCGCCGAGCGCGCCGACGACGAGCAGGTCGCGCGCGCGTGTGGCGGCGACGTAGAGAAGACGCACCGCCTCCTCGTGCTCGCGTGCCTGCTCCTCCTCGCGCGCGCTGGCCAGCTCCGCCGGCGCCGCCCCCGCGAGGCGCAGCGCGCAGAGGTTGCGCGCGGGGTCGACGTGACGCTGCGGCTCGAGCGGCGTCATGCTGGCGGTCGGATCGACCAGCATCACGACCGGGAACTCGAGGCCCTTCGCGCGGTGCACGGTCATGAGGCGCACGCCCTCGGTGCCGTCCTCGACGATCGGCGCCTCGCCCGCCTCGCCGTCCTCGGCGTCGCGCTCGAGACGTTCGACGAAGGCGCGGAACGAGGTGACGCCCTGCCGCTCCGCGCGCCGCGCCATGTCCATGAGGCGCGTGACGTTCGCCAGCGCCTGCTCGCCCGTCGGCCAGATCGCCAGCCCGGCGTGCGCGCGCACCGCGGCGAGCAGGCGGGCGATGGTGTCGGCGAGCGGCCGGCGGTTGCGCCGCCGGTGCAGGTCGCGCAGGACGGCGAGCGCGTCGGCCACCTCGACGAGCTCGGGCGGCAACGCGTCGGGCAGCCGGCGGAACGGGTGCAACGAGCCCATCGCCGCGCGCCAGGCCAGAAGCTGCGCGTCGGAGAGCGCGAACAGCGGGCCGCGCAAGGTGGCGAACAGGGCCAGCTCGTCGTCGGGCCGCTCGATCGCGCCGAGCGCGCTGCGCAGCGCCGCCACCTCCTCCCGGGCGTGGAACGAGCTGCCGCCGACCAGCACGTGCCGCAGGTGCCGCGCTTCGAGCGCGCGCACGTAGGGCCGCGTCACGTCGGCGCCCCACGAGCGCAGGCGGCGAAAGAGGAGACAGACGTGGCGCGGCTGCACCCGAACCTCCACCGTGGGCTGCTCGCGCTCGGTGACCGTCCAGCCGCTGTCGCGCACGAGCCAGTCGACGAACGCCGCCACCGCGTCGGGGAGCGACTCGTCGATCTTCCACTGCACGGCCTTGCCCCAGTCGCCGAACGGCTGCGGCGCCGGCAGCACGACGAGCGCGGGCTGCGTCGGATGGTCCGCACGGTGCGGCGCCAGCGGCACGTAGGCCGCCTGCGTGCCCGCCGCCGCCTCCATCGCCGGCCGCATCGCCGCGTTCACGGCCTCCTGGATGGCCGGCACGGAGCGGAAGCTCACCGTGAGGTGGAGGACGTCGGCGCCGGCGGCCAGCAGCCGGGCCTTCACGCCCTCGTAGAGCTGCACGTCGGCGCGCCGGAAGCGGTAGATCGACTGCTTCGGATCACCGACGAGGAAGAGCTTGCCCGGCACCGGCCGCACCCGCCGCCAGTCGGTCTCGGCGGGATCGTCGGCGGCGAGCAGGAGCAGCAGCTCGGCCTGGAGCGGATCCGTGTCCTGGAACTCGTCGACGAAGAGGTGCGTCCAGCGCCCCTGGAGCTCCGCGCGCGTGGCCGCGTCGTCGCGTACGAGGTCGCGGGCGCGCAGCAGGAGGTCGAGGAAGTCGAGGCAGCCGGCGCGCTCCTTGCGCTTCTCGTACGCGTCGACGACCGCCATGAGGTCGTCGCGCAGCCGCGGCGCGAGGTCGGCGCCGGCCGCACGCACGAACTCGTCGAGCGCGGCCTTCACGGCGTCGCGGCGGGCGACGAGCTGCTGCTTCGCGGTGTCGCCCGGACGCGGCCGCCACCCGCGCCAGCGCCAGTGCCGCTGGCGTGCGAGCCCGCCCAGCTCGGCCTCGAGCCCGTCCCAGTCGCGACCCGACGACGCCTCGCGCCGGCGCACGTCGTCGACGAAGCGCGCGACCTCGCGCAGCGAGCGCACGAAGTAGTCCTCGGGATCGCCCTGCGCGGCGCCGGCGCCGAGCGCTTCGAGCTCGCGCATCAGCTCGTCGATCGCCGCGTCGCGCGCGAACGGGTGCGGCGCCCACGCGGCGCGGAAGTCGCGCCACGCCGACAGCTCGCGGGCGGCGCTGCGCAGCTTCTGGCGCGGGCCGTCGTCGCTGCGCCCGCGCTGGCGCAGCACGCGCCGCACGCCCTCGCCCGGGCGGCCCAGCTGGCCCTCGAACCAGCGCTCGAAGACCTGCTCGAAGAGGGTCTCGGCGGTGTCGTCGGGCGCGACCTGGAACATCGGGTCGACGCGCGCGGCGACCGGCCGCTCGCGCAGCAGGTCGGCGCAGAACGAATGGATGGTCGCGATCCGTGCCAGCTCGAGCTGGGCGAGGGCGCGATCGAGGTTGGCGCGCGCCGCCGGCGGCGTCGCCGTGTCCTGGCGCGCGCGCTCGATGGCGGTGCGCAGGCGCAGCTTCAGCTCGCCCGCGGCGGCCTCGGTGAAGGTCACGGCGACCAGGCGATCGAGGCGCGTGCGCCCGGCGCACAGCGCCGCGACCATGCGCGCGACCAGCGCCGTCGTCTTACCCGTGCCCGCGGCGGCCTCGACCACGAGCGTGGTGTCGAGCTCGTCGCGGATGCGGTCGCGCGCGGCCTGGTCGGCGAGCGGCTCCGTGCTCACGACAGGGCCCGCAGCCGCAGCAGCGGGCCGAGCCGCTCCGCGGGCTTGAGACGCACGCGCTGCTCCTCCCACGGGCCGCACACCGCCTGGTAGTCGCACCAGCGGCAGGCGCGCTCGGCCGGGGCGGCGGGCAGGAAGCCGTCGCGCAGGGCGTCGCCGATGGTCGACACCACCGTGCCGACGACGTCGCGGCTCTGCGCGTCGAGCCGCACCTCACGGATCGTGTACTCGCCGGTGGACGTGCAGTAGTAGAGCCGGCCCGAGGTCACGGGCTCGCCCAGCACCTTCTCGGCCGCCAGCGCGTAGAGCAGCGGCTGGAGGATCTGTCCGCCGCCCACGACGACGCCCGCCGGCGCGGCGACCTTGCCGGTCTTGTGGTCGGTGACGCGCAGCTGGCCGCGCGGATGGCGCTCGACGAGGTCGATGGCCCCGCGCAGGCGCAGCGTCTCGGCGAGCACGGGCACCGGGTCGCCGCCGCTCGCCGGATCGGCGTGACGGCGGTCGCCGCGCGGCAGGCCGAACGCCAGCTCGAAGCGCTGCGGCACCCAGCCGTCCTCGGCGTCGGCCATGCGTCGCAGCCACTCGCGCAGGTCGGCGCGCAGCGCGTCGATGCCGTCCTGCCACACGCGCGGGATCGCCGGCTTGAGCGCGTCGTGGCGGCGCCCGGCCTCCTCGCCCAGCACCGCGTCGCCGACGGCGAACGCGGCGTCGAGACCCTCGGGCCGCAGCGGCAGGCTGCCCGCGTCGCGCAGCCGCGTCAGCACGCCGAACTGCACGTCGTGGAAGAGGCTGCCGCGCGTGAGCGGGTCCATCACGTCGAGCGCCACCGGCTCCTCGCGCGGCGCCAGCCGGTGCACGGCCTGGAGGAAGAAGCGGTACGGGCAGGCCGCGTAGTGCTGCAGCGCGGTGGGCGAGTACGAGCGCCGCTCGAGCTGATGCGGCGCCAGCATGGCGCGCGCGAGGTCGTCGGGATCGACGAGGCCGTCGGCGGGCGTCCAGCGCTTGATCCAGCGCCGCGCCCGGGCGCGCAGCGCGCGGGCGAGATGCGGATTGGCGGCGAGGAGATAGTTGGCCGTGCCGACGACGGTCGCCTCGTCGGCGTCGAGCAGCGGCGCCAGCAGCGTCAGGTCGTACTCGGCGGCGTCGATGGCGTCGTCGGGGCGCTCGGGCGCCGGCCAGCCGAGGCGCGCCGCGGCTTCGCGCTCGGCCTGCGCGGCCAGCTCGCCGAAGCCGGGCAGCTCGCCGAGGGCCGCCCGCAGCGCCTCCAGCGCGTAGAAGGACGCGACCCGCGGCCGCGCGCGCTCGACGTCGACGCGCGGGTACGAGAGGTGGACCCGCCGGCGTGCCGCACCCACCGCGAGCCGCAGCGCGAGCCGCTCGCCCGCCACGCGCTCGGGCTCGGTGGGCAGCTCGCGCGCGAGCGCCCGGCGCTGGGCGTCGAGCAGGATCGGATCCTCGACCAGCTTCGACGGAAAGAGGTTCTCGGCGAGGCCCGGCACGAGCACGACGTCGAAGGCGAGGCCGCGCGCGGCGCGCGTGGTGCCGACGAAGACGGCGCCGTAGCGGCGGCGCGGCGGCGGCTCGGTGAGGTCGCGCAGGCGAGGGCCGAGCACGAGCCGCACCTCGTCGAGGTCGACGGGTCCGACCGGCGCCATCGGCGCCAGCTCGGCGAGCGTCGCGAGCACCGGCGCGGGATCGCGCAGGGCGGCGGCGGCGAGCGCCGACAGCCGCTCGATCCAATCCCCCCAGCGCGCCGCGGGCGGCAGCGTGCCGAGGCGCTCGACGATCGGGATCGCGAAGGCGCGCAGATGGCCGAGGTCGGCGAGCTGCTTGTCGACACGCGCGGCGCGGGCCTCGTCTTCGTCCTCGAGCTCGGCGCGCTGGGCGCGCAGCTCGGCTTCGAGGCCGTCGAGGCGGCGCTGCCAGCGATCGAGGCCGCCGCCGATCACCGCCGCGTCGACGAGGAGCCGCTCCCAGCGCGGCGGCGCCCGCAGCGTGCCCGCGACCGCGCCGGCGGCGTCGGGATCGGCGAGCAGCCCGTCGTCGTCGTCCGGCGGCGGCGGCGGCGCGGCCGGGAGCAGCTCGTTCTCGGGCGGCACGTAGTCGGCGCGCGCCGGTGCGTCCGGGTCGGGCACCTGGCCGAGCGACAGGTATTCGGCGAAGCGGCGCGCCGAGCAGCCCTCGCCGGCGCACGCGAGCAGCGTCAGCAGGGCGCGGCCGCCGGGGTGCGGGCGGCGCGCGCCGCGCGCGAAGAAGAAGGGGATCTCGGCGCGGCCGAAGGCCTCCTCGAGGTGCGACGCGTACTGCGTCGGCGCGTGCAGCAGGACCGCCATGCGGTCGAACGGCGTGCCGGCCGCCGCCTCGGTCTGGATCGCGCGCACGATCTCGACGCACTCGCGCGCCTCGCCCGGCCAGGCACGCAGGTGGACGCCGTCGTCGAGGCGGCCGCGCGGCGGCATGCCCGCTGCGAAGAGGTGCTGCTGGAGCGCGGTGAGCGCGCCCGCGCCGCGCACCGGTAGCTGCGTCGCGGGACGGCGGAGCGCGCGCGCGATCCGCCGCTCGGCATCGGCGTCGCCGGTCGGAACGGTGGCGAGCACCGGCGCGCCGGTGCCGGCGAGGGCGCCGACGAGGGCCTCCTCGAGCGCCGTCGCGATCGGCAGGTCGAGGAGCAGGACCGGCAGGCCGATCGGCGCCGGCGCGGGCAGCGCGCGGGCGGCAGCGACGGCCGCCGCGAACATCGTGGCGCGATCGGCGAGCTGCGCCGCCGCCAGCTCGCCGGCGATCGCCGTGGCCAGCGCGGCGAGATCGGCCCCGCCGTGCGGCAGCGCCGCGAGCGCCGCGGGCCCGACGTCGTGCATGCGCAGCTCGGCGATCGTGCGCGCCACCGCGGGCGGGAAGCCCGGCCGGTCGGCGACCGGCGCGAAGAAGCGGAACGTCCCGGCCTCGTGCAGGCGATGCACGGCCCGCGCCGCGACGGCGGCCATGCCGAGCTCGGTCGCGGGCGCGAGGCCGTCGCGGGCGAGCGCCGGCGCCGCGAGGCGCGCGGCCAGGCGGTCGAGCGTGAGGCGCACGACACCGAAGCGCGCGCCCGCCGCACCGAGCTGCTGGCGCACGAGATCGTCGCACGCCTCCCAGGTGGGCGCGACCACGAGCACCTCGGCCGCGTCGCCGCGGGCACGCAGCCAGGTGCCGGCGGCGGCGACGCGCGCGGCCGCCGACGGCGCGCAGACGAGGCCGGTGTCGGGAACGACGTCGGCGCCACCACCCTGCGCCGGCGTCCCCGTTCCTCGCCGCCGTCCGCGCCCCGCCATCGCTCCTTCATCGCGCAGCAGCGGCGGAGCGGCAAGGGCGAACGGCGTCGGCGGCTGGCGTCAGCGTCTGGGCGCGCGGGTCGTGCGGCGGCGCTCCTTCTCGGCCGCCGCCTGCTGCTCGCGCTCCCACGCCGCCGGCGTCGGCGCACGCTGCTCCTCGGCCCAGGCGTCGCGATGGCGCAGCATCGGCACGTGCGCGTCCCAGCAGGACACGGAGCAGAACGCCAGCGCGACGCGCGGGCGGTTGCAGGTGGACACGTTGCAGACCCAGTAGGTCGCGACGAACGGAATCTCCTTCTTGCAGGTCGAGCAGCGCTTCCAGAAGGCGGCCGGGATGCCCATGCGACGAGTGTGTGGGGCGGCCGCCGCGCGAGCAAGCGGGGCGGCGCAGATCGCGCCCCCGGGCGGCGGGTCACGATGCGAACAGCGCCTCGCAGCCGGTGCCGGCGAGGAGGGCGTCGAGCGCGTGGCGGTCGGCGTCGGCGAGCGCGGCGCGGCCGTCGCGCAGCCAGCCGAGGCACTTCTTCTGGTAGGGGAACGGCGGCTGCGTCCACGGCCGGCCGTCGATGGTCGCGGTCACGCGCTCGGCGCCGCGCGCGACGGCGTCGGCGTTGGCGAGCAGGAACGGCACGTAGACGCGGCCGACCTCGACGAGGAGCGCGCGCACCGTGTCCGCAACGGCGTCGCGCCGCAGCCACTGGTCCTCGTGCGGCGCGAGCCCGGAGAGATCCTCGACGACGTCGACCCAGGCGACGACGCGCGGCGCGAGGTCGAGCGCGATCGCGCGCGACGTCGGGTCGAAGCCGGCGAGCTGCGTCAGCTGGCCGTAGAGCGCGAAGTCGCCGGCGCCGGGCCGGCCGCCCATCACGAAGCGCGCCTCGGCGAGCCGCGCGTCGAGCAGCGCGAGCAGGCGGCGGTACGAGTCCTCGATCACCGGCGCCGTCCGGGGGTTCGAGCCGACGACGCCGAGCCGCCCGACCTGGCGCGCGCCGAACGCCTCGCCCATGGCGACGAGGTCGGCCTCGGGCGCCTGCCCATGCGCCCATCGAGGCAGCAGGCGCTGCGCGTGCGCCACGTCGGGCGCGAACGCCCAGCGGTAGTGGAACATCGCCTTCGTCAGCCACTCGTCGGCGTAGTCCTCGAGCAACGCGTCGACGAACGCGACCACGGGATCCGCGGGCACGACGCGACGGCCGGTGTGCGTCGCCTCCAGGTGGCGGATCAGCGGCGTCGAGTCGGTGTGCGCCGCCGGAGTGCCGTCCGCCCCGGGGAGGATCAGCTGCGGCAGCAGCTCGACCCGCGGCCGCGGCAGGCCGCGCGCCTCGGGCGACAGCGCCGTCACCCACACGTGGGGGATGCGGCGATAGCGCAGCACCGCGCGCAGCTTGCGGCTGTAGGGCGAGCCGGGCATTCCGACCATGGTGAGCGGCTGATCGTGCATGACGGGCGTCTATTGGCACGGCTGGTGCCAGGAGGAAACCCGAGTGCGGAACCCGAGTGCGTCGGACGGTCGCGGCGACGCGGCGGTCGGCGCGGGGTTCCATGGACGTCCTCCCTCCGGGCGGCGGGACGCCACGGTCCCGCCGCCCATCGCGCCCCTCCCTATTCGAGCGTGTCCATCGCCGCCTGGGCGGCGGCGAGATTCGCTTCGACCGCCGTCATGCACGATGCCGACACGTGGCGGCGCTTCGCCGCCTTCGTGAGCATGTGCTCGACGCCGTCGATCTGCTTGCCGGCGCGGCGCATCGCCTTCGTCCACGCCGTCCCGCCCCTGGCGTCGGCGGCATCGAGCCGATGCTGGAGGCTACGCATCCGCTTGCGCAGCTGTTTTCGCACGCCGGCGCTGGCCGTCGTGGAGTCGCAGCCGCTCGCGGCAGCCGCCTCGCCGAGCGTACAGTCGACGAGCGCGACGCCCGCGAGGCCGTCGCACGCCGCCGTCGTCGCCTCGGTCGTGCTCGTGGTGGTCGTCGGCAGCGGCGTCGTCACCGTGGTCGTGGTGGAGGCGCCGGGGACCGTCGTGGAGGTCGTCGTGCTGGTGCTGGTGGTCGTCGTGGTCGTGGTGGGAACGACCGGCAGCTGCGGCACCGTGGGATCGCACTCCCCGCTCGACGAGGGCAGCGACGTGAGGATCGCCACCACGCCCCGATCGAGCACGTCGCCGGTGAGCGGGTTCGACGTCAGGTCACGCACCGGCACCGTCACGAGGCCGTCGGGTGTGAGCGGGCACGAGCAGCATTCGGCCAGCTGCTGGTCCGCCGCGAACACGTAGAGGTTCGCACAGAGCGTGCCCGGCTCCACGACGCCGGGCCGCGCCGCGGCGTCGCGCTCGGGCCGGCAGTAGCAGCGACCTGCGCCGCTGCCGTTGTCCACGATCGCCGCACAGCGACCCGTGAGCTCGTCGAGCTCGCTCGGGCTCAGCGTGGTTTCCTGGAACGGCGTCTCGGTGACGGCGCTCGCCGACCCGTCCGGCGTGATCTCGACGTGGGCGCCCCACGCCTTCAGGCCGATGCTGCCCGGGTTGGTGATGCGGACGTCGCCGTCGAGGCTCTTCGCCGTCGGCGAGCCGGCGCACGCGAAGCGGTCCACGGCGAAGATACCGCTCGGCAGCGTCTGGGCGCGCGCGCGCGGGCTCGCGCAGACGACGGCGAGCGCCGCGGCGGCCACGGCGGCCGCACGGGACTCAGGGTGCATCCGGAACATGGCGGTGCCCTCCTTTCTCCGAGGTCGGAGCCGCGGCGGGCGACGTGCCCGCGCAGACCCCCGACGTCGCGCTCACGGGTGTCCCTCGGACGGGCACTCGCAGACGCCGTGGCCGCTGCCGTTGCCGAGGATGTCGCCGCAGCGACCGACCATGGAATCCAGCTCGTCGGCACTGAGCGCCGCCGGCGTGAACGCGGTCTCGGTCAACGCGCCCGAGCCCTGGATGTGGGTTCCCCAGGCGAGCAGCGTCGGCGTCGGCGTCGGCGCCGCGGCGTTGCAGCGCAGGTAGCTGTGGCCGCTGCGGCCGGTCTCCACCGTGCCGGTGGACGAGAGGATCTTGACGACGCCCGACGGGAAGGGGTCGTCGGTGAGCGGATTCGAGGTGAGGTGCCGGTTCACCGACAGCGTGACGAGACCGTTCGGCGTCACGGGACAGCCGCAGCACTCGGCGAGCTGCTGGTCGGGCCGGAACACGTAGATCATGGCGCAGAGGTCGCCGTTGGTCGGATCCGCGAGCGTCGGCGCACCCTGCGTGCCGGGGTTCGTGATGCGTACGCTCGCATCCTGGAAGTTGGAGCCCGACGGATCCGCGCTCGCCTGATCCCACCCGTACGCGTGATCGAAGTAGTTGAGGCTGAACACGTCCGTCTGCTGCGCCACCGCGGGTGCCGTCCACTGGCCGAGCGCGAGCGCCACGGCCGCCATCGCCGCAATCGTCTTGTGTGTCATCGCTCCTCCCTTTCTGTGTTGGTGGTCCCTTCGGCGGGGAGCGCCCGCAGGCACGTCCCGCGCCGGTGCCTCCGATGGCCACGCGGCCGGGCGTCGCAGCCCAGGCGGCGACGCCAGCGCCACGCGACCTGCGGGCGGCAAAGAGCACTCGGCGTGCCACGACGCGGACGACGACGTGACGCGAGGATGCGGCGCCGCGCCGGAAGATCGCTACGGGGCGCCGCCCCTCGCCAGAGGCGAAGTGCCCCGGTGCCGGCGCCCGCCGAAGACCCCGGCCGTCGCGATGGCGAGGAGGAGCGACGCAGCCGGACGGCGCGAGGCCGCCCGAGATCTGGTGGTGAAGCTCGGACTCGCGACTAGCAAGTGAGCAGACGGGCTGGCCTGCGAGACGCTCGTCCGGTGGACGGGGGCGTGGCGGAGCCGTTCGTGCCCAGAAACGGGAACCGGCCGGAGCGGGTCGCCCGCGGCGCCGGGGCCAGGCGCCGCCGGCGCGTCAGTCGACGAGCGTGAGCGCCTGCCGCGGACAGCGGCGCACGGCGAGATCGACCTTCGCGCGCAGCGCCTCGTCGACGGGATCCGTCTTCACGCGGGCGAGATCGTCGTCACCCACGACGAAGACCTCGGGCGCGACGTGCGAACACACGGCGTTGCCCTCACAGAGCCCGGGGTCGACGATCACGCGCATGGGGCGCCATGTGCCGGCATCGCCGCCGTCGGGTCAAGACGACACACGTCCCGGATCGGGCCACTCGTCGGGAGCGAGACGGCCCTCGAGCCGACGCACGACCGCGTCGGCCGCGGACGGACCAGCGGCGGCGAGCCGTTCGCGGACGGTGCGCTCGAGCGCATCCGCGTACTGCTCGCGCGCTTCGCCGAGCAGCGTCTCGAGCCGGCGCGAGGGCAGCAGCGCGCGCAGCGCCGCCGGCGGCAGATGCAGGTTCTTGCTCTTCTCGCCGATCCAGTCGCGCCCGAGCCACCACCCGGCGCCGGCGACGACGAGGCCGCCGACGCCGCCGAGCACGAGCCCGATCGGCCCGCCCGCGACGCCGGCCAGCAGGTGCACGTGCGCGAGCAGCGCGAGCCCGCCGCCGCCGCCGAGCGCGGCGCCGAGGGGTGCCGCCGCGATGCTGGCGGCGGCGCCCGCGAGATCGGCGACGTCGGTCGCCAGCGCCATACCGACGCCCGGGGCGGCGACCTGCGGCGCCGTCGTGTCCCAGCGCACCTCGCCGTCGAGACGGCTGCCGCCGCGGCGGACCACGCACGCCTGGACGGCACGCACGAAGTCGTCGTGCGCGTCCTCGGCGTGGGCGGCGAGCGTCGCGCCGTAGGCGTCCGCGCGCGCATGCACGTCGGCCTCGAGGTCGGCGATGCGGCCGCCGCGGACGCGGAACGCGGCCAGCGCCGGCGCGATGCGGCCGTCGAACAGCTCCTCGCACGCCGTCTGCGCGAGCGATCGCGCCGTCGCGCGCGCGGCCTCGTCGACGCAGCCGACGACCCCGTCGCGGAGATCGCGCAGCCAGCGCTCGCGGCGGCGCGCGGCCTGCACCAGCGCGCGCACCCAGTCGGCGTCGAGCGGCACGGCGATCGCCGCGGCCTGCCGCCGCGCCGACGCCGCCGAGAGCGCGGCGGCCACGAGTCGCGGGAGGACGGCGAAGAGGAGCGCGGTCAGCGCGAAGAGATGGATCCACGGCGCCGCCGGCGCACCCTCGGACCGCAGCAGCAGCGCCGGATCGAGCGGGCCGGTGAACGTCCGCCCGGCGAGCAGGGCCGCGGGGCCGAGGACGAGGCGCACGACGGTGCCGGCGCCCTCCGGATCGCGCACGAAGGTGCTGCGCCAGACGACGTCGTATTGGAGGAACACGCCGCGCACGTAGACGCCGGCGATCGCCCCGACGACGAGCGCCAGCGCGCCCGCGTGCAGGACGAGGCGCGTGCGTACGCCGAGCAGCGGCGCCGCGGCGTCCCGCCACGACGCCCAGAAGCGCTCCGCGATCGCGCGCAGCTCGGCCGCGGCGAGACCGGCGGCCGCGGCGCGCTCGCGCTGCAGCGCCATCCACGCCGCCGGCCAGAGCGGCGACAGCACGCGTCGCACGAGCCAGGGCAGGCGCGGCAGGGAGCCACGCAGCGCCGGCATCGCCGGCGGCGTGGCGCGCGGGCGGCGGCGCCAGGCGACGCGCACGAGCGGTCCGAGCACGACCACGAGCACGTTCCACGCCACCAGCACGAGCAGCGGATTCCACAGCACCGACACCGCGCCCGACGGCCCGAACGAGTTCGCGACCGCGCCGAGCACGAGCCCGGCGGCGACGAGCACCCACAGCGCCCGCCCGGGCGCCCGCGCCAGCCCTTCCAGCGCGCGCACCGCCGGCGGCAGGCGCCCGACGAGGAAGCTCGCGCGTCGGACCAGCCAGGCGGCTTCGTCGTCGACGTGGCCCGCATGCGCGAAGGCGGCGGCCTGCACGTCGGCGGTGAGGGCCGGCGCCTCGGTCTCGACGGCGTGGACCAGGAGGACGCGGGCGGCGTCGGCGTCGTTCATCGGGTCGGGCCACCGTGCCACACGCGCCCGCCGGACGAAACGCGCGTTCGCTTCCTTGACACCACGCGCACGGGGACCCTATGCGGGCCGCATGTCCGCGGCCCCGCCGCCGATGAACTTCCTCGACGTGGACTTCTACCTGTCCGATCCGTGGCAGGCGTACGCGTGGCTGCGGCGCGAGGCGCCCGTCTGGTGGGACGCGGCGAACGGCTTCTGGGTCGTCGCCCGCCACGCCGACGTCGCCTACGTGTCGACGCACCCGGAGCTGTTCTGCTCGTCGCAGGGCTATCGGCCCAACGTCGGCCCTGACCCGTCGCTGATCTCGCTCGACCCGCCGCGCCACACCGAGACGCGGCGCCTCGTCAACAAGGGCTTCACGCCGCGCATGGTGGCGCAGCTGGGGCCGCACGTGCGCGACATCGTCGCGCGTACGCTCGACGCGCTGCCCGCGAGCGGCACGTGCGACTTCGTCGCCGAGGTCGCGATGCCGCTGCCGATGCTCGTGATCGCCGAGCTGCTCGGCTACCCGCAGGAGGACTGGCGGCGCCTCCAGCACTGGTCCGACGAGATGAACGTCGGCGACGCGTCGAAGCCGCTCGAGAGCGTCATCCAGGCGTACCAGGAGTTCTGCGAGTACCATCGGCCCGTCGCCGCCGCGAAGGCGATCCGGCCGGGCGAGGACCTCGTCTCGAAGCTGCTCGCCGGCGAGGTCGACGGCCACCGGCTCGACGCCGACGACGTGCTGCGCACCGCACTGCTGCTCCTCGTCGGCGGCAACGAGACCACGCGCAACACGGTGTCGGGCGCGATGCTCGCGCTCAGCCGGCATCCCGCGCAGCGCGCCGCGCTCGCCCTCGACCCGACCCTGCTGCCGACGGCGATCGAGGAGTTCCTGCGCTGGGTGACGCCGATCATGAACTTCCGGCGCACCGCCACCCGCGACCTCGAGCTCGGCGGCGCCCGCATCCGCGCCGGCGAGCAGGTGGTGATGCTCCACGGCTCGGCGAACCGCGACGAGTCGGTCTTCCCCGACGCCGACGTCTTCGACGTGCGGCGCGATCCGAACCCCCACCTCGCGTTCGGCGTCGGCACGCACTTCTGCCTCGGTGCCAACCTGGCCCGGCTCGAGATCCGCGTGCTCTTCGAGGAGCTGCGGCGGCGCTTCCCGGACATGCGCGTGCCCGAGGCGGCGCGCGCCGAGCGCTATCCGTCCACCTTCATCCGCGGCTGGTCGACGATGCCGGTCGTGTACACTCCCGAGGAGCGTGCTCATGCCTGACCTCTCCGGCCGCGTGGCCCTCGTCACCGGCGGCGGCAGCGGCATCGGCCTCGGCTGCGCGCAGGCCTTCGCCGACGCCGGCGCCCGCGTCGCCCTCATGGGCCGCGACGAGGGCCGCCTGGCCGGCGCCGTCGCCGCGCTCGGCGCCGAGCGCGCCGCCGCCTTCGCGGGCGACGTCGGCGTCGAAGCCGATGTCGAGCGGGTCGTCGGCGAGGTCGTCGCACGCTTCGGGCGGCTCGACGTGGCGCTGAACGCCGCCGGCACCGGCTCGCTCGCGCCGGTCACCACCCACCCGGCCGACGAGTGGGCACGCGTCATGCGTACGAACCTCGACGGCACGTTCCACTGCGTGAAGCACCAGGGCGCGGCGATGGTGGCGGGCGGTCGCGGCGGATCGATCGTCAACGTCTCGTCGATCGCGGGCGCCCTCACCCACCGGCTGATGAGCGCCTACTGCGTCTCGAAGGCCGGGCTCGAGATGCTCACGCGCTGCGCCGCCGACGAGCTCGGCGAGCACGGCGTGCGTGTGAACGCGATCCGGCCGGGGCTGGTTCCGACCGACCTCGCGACGCCGCTCACCAGCGTCCCCGCGGTCGTCGAGAACTACCGCGATCTCATGCCCCTGCGTCGCCTGGGCAGCGCCTGGGACATCGGCCGTGCGGCGCTCTATCTCGCCAGCGACGACGCCGGCTGGGTCACCGGCCAGGTGCTGTCCGTCGACGGCGGACACACGCTGCGCATGGGCCCCGACGTCGCGCTGATGTTCCGCTGAGCGCACCCCCGTCGCGCACGCGAGCGATGCACCGGCGCCGCGTGCTTGCCTCTTGTGAAACATGTGTTTTAAACGTTCGTTCGTGACCCGTCGCGACCCCGGACGCACCCGCAAGAAGCTCCTCGACGCGGCGGCGCAGCTGTTCGCGGCGCACGGGTTCCACGGCACGACGGCGCGCGAGATCGCGGAGCGCGGCGGCGTGAACCTGGCGGCGGGCCACTACCACTTCGGCTCCAAGAAGGACCTCTACCTCGAGGTGCTGCGGGCGCAGTTCGCGCGCATCCAGGCGACGATGGCGGCCCGCGGCGCGCTGCCGCCGTCGGACGTGAAGCGGCTGTCGCGCGCCGAGGCGCGCACCACGCTGCGCAACCGCGTGCAGGTGATGCTCGATCTCCTGCTCGGCCCGCCGATCGGGCTGCACGGCACGCTGATGCAGCGGGAGATGACCGATCCGAGCGAGGCGCTGCCCGTCATCGTCGACGAGTTCGTCGCGCCGCAGATGGACGAGCTCTGCCGGCTGATCCGCTGCCTCGCGCCGCAGCTCGACGCCGAGACGGTCGACCGCTGCGCGCGCAGCATCGTCGCGCAGGTCGTCTTCTACCGCTTCTGCATGCCGGTGGCGCTGCGCATCCTCGGCTGGAAGCGCTACCCCGAGGGCTTCGCACGGGACATGGCCGAGCACATCACCGCGTTCTCGCTCGGCGGCCTGGCGGCGGTGCGCCCGCGACGGAGGCTCCGTGCGCCGCGGTGAGCTGGTCCTCGTCGCGAGCGCCGCGCTGGCGCTCGCCGCCTGCGGCCCCGTCGCCGTGCTGACGAAGCCCGAGGGCGACGGCGGCTGGTCGGTGCAGCGCCGCCAGGCGGAGCTGGCGGCCCGCGCCGCCGCCGCGGCCGTACCGCTGGACGGCGGCGCCGGCGACGAGGCGCCCGTGCCGGCTGGCCCGCTCGCGCTCCCCGACGTCGTCGAGCTGGCCGCGCAGCGCAATCGGCGCATCCTCGAGGCGCGCTACGCGCTCGACGCCGCCGGGGCGCGCGTACGCGACGCGCGCGGCCGCCTGCTCCCCGCGACCACCGGCACGGGCCGCTACACCTGGTACACGGACCCGCTGACGACGGCGATCGAGCTGCCGCCCGGCCTGCTGCCGCCGGGGGCGATCCCGCCCGTGGTCGCGATCCGCGAGGCCGAGGTCGGGCGCGTGTCCGGCACCGTCGCCGTGCCGCTCGACCTCAGCGGCGAGCTGTGGACGGCGCTGCGCTCGGCGCAGGCCGGCTACCGCGGCGAAGCCGCGCGCCTCTGGGCGACCACGCTGCAGGAGCAGCTGGTCGCCATCCGCGCGTACTTCGGCCTGCTCGAGGCGCAGCGCCTGCGGCTCGTCACGCGCGGCCGCATCGCCGCGCAGGAGGAGCAACGGCGCACGGCGCAGGCGCGCTACGACGCCGGCCGCCTCACGCGCAACGAGCTGCTCGTCGTGCAGGTGGCGCTGAGCGAGGTGCAGCAGGAGCTGGTGGCGCGCGAGCTCGCCGTCGACCAGTGGCGCTGGGCGCTGAACGATGCCACCGGCCGGCCGGTCGACGCGCCCACCGAGGTGCAGGACGTCCTCGGCGAGCCGGCGCTGCCGGCCGCCGACGCCGCGCTCGCGGACGCGTTCGCCCACAACCCGGTGCTGGCGTCGCTGCTCGAGGAGCAGCAGCGGCTCGAGGAGGCGGCGCGCTCGCTCGCCCGCAGCCGCCTGCCGCGCTTCGAGGGCGGCGGCTCGATCGACTGGACGAGCGAGCAGATCGTCCAGCCGGACACGATCGGCGGCGGCTACGTGGGCTTCTCCTGGGACCTCGGCACCGACGGCCGCCGCGAGGCCCGCCTCGCCGAGGCGCGCATCGAGGCCGACCGCAACCGCACCGCCATCGAGCGCGAGCTGCGCGGGCTCGAGAGCGCCGTGCGGCAGACGCGGCGGGCGGTCGAGGAGCGGCTCGCGGCGCTGGCCGCCGCGCGCACCGCGGTCACGCAGGCCGACGAGAACCTGCGCATCCGCCAGCAGCAGTTCGAGTCCGGCCGCGCCACCAGCGAGGACGTCCTCGATGCCGAGACCCGCCTCGCCGCCCAGCGCGCCACGCTCGCGACGGCGCTCTACCAGGCGCACACGCGCCGCGCGGAGCTCCAGCAGCTGCTGGGTCTGCCGCTCGCCGCGCTCGCCGCGACCACGAGGTAGCGTCATGCCGAAGCGCGCCGTCGTCATCGTCGTCCTGCTCCTCGCCGCCGTCGCCGCGGTGGCCTGGCTCCGCCGCGACGGCGGGCCGCACCGCTACACCGGCTTCGTCGAGGGCGAGGAGCGCGTGATCCGCAGCGAGGTCACCGGCCGCGTCCTCGACGTCGGCTTCCGCGAGGGCGCGTCGCTGGCCGCGGGCGCGGTGCTCGCGCGCCTCGACGACCGCGACGTGGCCGCGCGCGAGGCGGCGAAGCGAGCCGAGGTCGACATGCTCGACGCGCAGATCCGGCGCCAGGGGGAGCAGGTCACGCTCGTCGGGGAAACCTGGGTCCGCCAGCGCGACGCGACCGCCGCCGACGTCCGCCAGGCCGAGGCCGCGGCGGCGCTCGCCGAGCGCACCTACGCACGCGAGGAGGAGCTGGCGCGTACCGGCGCCAGCACGCGCCAGCTGCTCGACGACCAACGCAGCGCCCGCGACCAGTCGCGCAGCGCGCTCCAGCGCGCCCGCGAGATGCTCGGGCGGGCACAGGCGGAGGAGCGCGAGATCGCGCTGGCCCGCCATCAGCTCGACGTGCTGCGCGAGCAGCGCGCGGTGACGGCGGCGCAGCTCGACGAGCTCGTCGTCCTGCGCAGCAAGTTCACCATCCACGCCCCCGCCGTGCCCACCGTCGCGCAGACGCAGCTGGTGTGGCCGGGCGAGCTGGCCCAACCGGGAACGCCGGTCGCCGCGGTGCTCGATCCGAAGGACACCTACGTGCAGCTCTACGTCCCCGTCGCCGACGTCGCGGCGTTCCGGCTCGGGCGCAAGGTCGAGGTCGAGCTCGACAGCCGGCCGGGACAGCGGCTCGCGGGCGAGGTGTCGTTCGTCGCCGACCAGGCCAACTTCACGCCGGAGAAGATCGAGACGCGCGACGACCGCCTCGGCCAGGTGTACCGCGCCAAGATCACGCTCGCCGACGCCCAGGGGCTCCAGCCCGGAACGGAAGGCGACGTCTACCTCGTGGGGGAATGAGCGAGCCGCTCGTGCATCTCGTGCGGCTGCGCAAGCGCTTCGGCGCCCGCGTCGCGCTGGCCGGCGTCGATCTGCGGGTCGAGGCACCGGAGATCCTGGGCGTCGTCGGCCCCGACGGCGCCGGCAAGACGACGCTGCTGCGCGCCCTCGCGGGGCTCCTCGAGGTGGAGGCCGACGTCGCCTGCGTGCTCGGCGAGGACCTGCGCGGCGACGTGCAGGCGCTGAAGGCGCGCGTCGGCTACGTGCCGCAGGTCTTCAGCCTCCACCGCGACCTCTCCGTCGAGGAGAACCTGCGCTTCACCGCGACGCTGCACCGCCTCTCCGCCGACGAGTTCGCGGCCCGCAGCCGCGAGCTCCTGACGCGCACGGCGCTGGAGCCGTTTCGCGCCCGGGCGGCGGGGGCGCTCTCCGGCGGCATGAAGATGAAGCTCGCGGTCGCGAACGCGCTGCTGCCGCGTCCCGACCTGCTGGTGCTCGACGAGCCTACCGCCGGCGTCGACGTCGTCGCGCGCGGCGAGATATGGGAGCTGCTCACCGAGGTGCGGCGCGACGCCCTCGTCGTCCTCTCGACGAGCTACCTCGACGAGGCTGCCGGCTGCGATCGCCTGCTCTACCTCGACGACGGCCGCCCGATCGCGACCGGCACGCCCGCCGAGCTGCGTGCCCACATCGGCCTCGAGCTGTACCGCGTGTGGACCGACGACGCCCGGGCCGCGGCGACGGCGGCGCGCGCCCTGCCCTACGTGCGCGGCGCCCGCGTGACCGGCCGCGCGACACGCATCGAGGTGCCGGTCGCACGCTCGCCCGGCGCGGCCCGCGTCCTGGCCGACCTCGCCGCCCTGCCCGGCGCACGCGTGCGCTTCGTCGAGCCGCTCGCGATCGACATGGAGTCGACGCTGCTCGCGCTCTCGAACGACTCCGCCGGAGCGCCGCCGTGACCGACGACGCGGCCATCGTCCGCACCGAGGGGCTGACGAAGCGCTTCGGCGACTTCACGGCGGTGGACGCGCTCGACCTGCACGTCGAGCGCGGCGCGATCTTCGCGTTCCTCGGCGGCAACGGCTCGGGGAAGAGCACGACGATCCGCATGCTGATCGGTCTGCTCCACCCCACGGCCGGCACGATCCGGGTCGACGGCGTCGACGTCCGCCGTGATCCGCGCGCGGTGCGCGATCGCATCGGCTACATGGGCCAGAAGGTCAGCCTGTATCAGGGGCTCACGCTGCTCGAGAACGTCGAGTTCTACGCCGGCCTGTTCGGCCTCGAGGGCGACGGGCTGACGCGGCGGTGGGACGCGCTGCGCGCGCGCTTCGCGCTCGCCGAGGCGGAGGACGAGCGGCCCGAGAACCTGCCCGCCGGCATCCGGCAGCGCGCGGGCCTCGCGGTCAGCATGCTGCACGCGCCGCGGCTGCTCTTCCTCGACGAGCCGACGGCGGGGGTCGACGTCCGCAGCCGCGCGCTCTTCTGGGAGGTGATCCACGAGGAGGCGTCGCGCGGGGTCACGGTCTTCGTCACCACCCACTTCCTCGAGGAGGTCGAGTACTGCGACTGGGTGTCGTTCATCGATGCCGGCCGCCTCGTCGCCGACGCCACGCCCGAGGCGCTGCGCGAGCGGTTCTCGGACGGCTATCGCGTGACGGTGACGCTGCCGGCGCCGGATCGCGACGCCGCCGCGGCGCGGCTGCGCGACGCGGGCTTCACGGTCACCGGCGACGCGGACGGCCTCGTGGCGCACGCCCCGGGGCTCGGCGACGCGCGGCTCGCCGTCCTCGCGGCGCTCCAGCACGCGACGCCCGGCGCCGTGCGGATCGAGCAGCCCTCGATGCTCGACGTGTTCCGCCGCGTGCTGGAATCCGCCGCGGCCGCCCCCAGCGGGAGCGCCGCATGAGCTGGCGTCGCCTGCGCACGCTGCTGCGCCGCGAGACCCGGGCCACGCTGCGCGATCCGTTCACCATGACGACGCTCGTCCTCGTGCCCATCCTCGCACTGCTCGCCTTCAGCTTCGTGCTCTCGACCGAGGCGACAGGCCTGCGCCTCGCGGTGCTCGACGGCGACCACTCCCCGCAGAGCCGGCGCCTCCTCGCCGACCTCGCCGCCGGCGACACGTTCACGCCCGAGCTGGTCCGCACACGCGCCGAGATCGACGCCCGCCTGCGCTCGGGACGCACCAGCGCGGGCCTGGTGATCCCCCCCGATTTCGGCCGCCGGCTGCTGGCGGGCGGGCCGACGCCCGAGATCGAGGTGATCTACGACGGCGCCGAGGCGGTCCTCGCCGGCAACGCCGAGGCCTCGCTCCAGGGCATCGTCGCCTCGACCGGCGCGCGCCTCGGCGGGACCCGCGGCGGCAGCGGCATCGCCGTCACGACCGGCGTCTTCTTCAACCCGAAGCTGTCGGGCACGCCGTTCATGGTCGCCGGCGTGTTCGGCTTCGTCCTGTCGTTCCTGACCACGCTCATCACCGCCGTCGCCGTCGTCAACGAGCGTCTCGCAGGCACGTTCGACCAGCTCCAGGTGACGCCGGCGACGTCGCTCGAGATCTTCCTCGGCAAGCTGCTGCCGATGGGCGCGGTGTTCGCGCTCGACGTGGTGCTGATGGTGGTCGTCGCGGGGCTGCTGCTCAGGGTGTGGCCGGCGGGCAGCGTCGCCTTCTTCGTGATCGTCTCGTCGTTCTACGTGCTGACGTCGCTGGCGCTGGGGCTCATCTTCTCGGCGACGTCGGCGACGCCGGCCGAGGCGGTGCAGAAGACCGTGCTCTTCAGCATCCCGCTGGTGCAGCTCTCGGGCTTCGCGTTCCCCATCCGCAACATGCCCGTGCCGCTCCAGTGGGTGACCGAGCTGTTTCCGGCGACGCACTACATCCGCGTGAGCCGCGGCGTCTACCTGCGCGGCGAGGGGCCGCTCGACCTGCTGCCGGAGCTCGCGATCCTCGCCGTCTTCAGCGTCCTGCTGCTCGGCGCGGCGCTGCGCACGCTGGGGACGCGGGCGTGATCCGCCTGCGGCGCATGCTGGCGAACGTGGGCGCCGTCGCCTACCGCGAGGCGACCGTGCTGCGTCACGACCGCGGCTTCCTCAGCACGGTGCTGGCGCAGCCGATCGTGATGCTGCTGCTGTTCGGGCTCGGGCTCTCCAATACGCCGGCGAACGTGCCGTGGGCGGTGGTCGACCGCAGCCAGAGCGGGCCGTCGCGCCGCCTGGTCGAAGAGATCCGCACGACCGGCTATTTCCTCGCCCCGACGCCGGTCGACGGCTACGAGCGGGCCCGGGCCATGCTCGAGCGCGGCGACCTCGTGGCGGTGGTCGTGATCCCGCGCGACTTCCGGCGCGCGCTCCTGCGCGGCGACGCCGCCGTCCAGGTGCTGCTCGACGGCAGCGACCCGCTCTCGTCGGCGCGCGTGGGCGCGTACGTCGCGCAGGCGGTGCAGGCCTTCGCCCCCGCGCGCGACGCCCCGGTGCGCGCGCGGGAGCCCGAGCCGCGGCCGCCGGCGGGGCCGATCGACGTCCGCCAGCGCTTCCGTTACAACCCGACGCTCGCCGACCGGGACTTCTTTCTCGCCACCCTCGCCGGGGTGCTGCTGACGAACCTCTGCCTCAGCGTGACGGCGCTCGGCATCGTCGGCGAGCGCGAGTCGGGGACCTTCGAGCAGGTCCTGTCGCTGCCGACGACGCCGCTCGAGATCGTGCTCGGCAAGCTCGTCCCGCTCGTCGTCGTGAGCTACGTCCTGCTCGCGATCGCGATCCTCGGCGCCGGGCTGGCGTTCGGCATCTGGCCGCGCGGCAGCCTGGTCGCGCTCGGCATCGTGACCCTGCCGTTCGTGCTCGCGTCGCTGGCGATCGGCGTGTTCGTGTCCGCGTTCGCGCGCAGCTCGGTGCAGGCGGTCTTCCTGACCGTGTTCTTCATCCTGCCGTCGTTCGTGCTCTCGGGCGTCATGTTCTCGTACGAGCTGATGCCGCCCGCCATCCGCGTCGCCGGCACGGTGCTGCCGCTGCGCTGGTACCAGATCGCGCTCCGCCGCATCTTCGCGCGCGGCGGCGACCTCGGCGACGTGGTCGTGCCGATGCTGGCGATGCTGGCGATCTTCGCCGTCCTGCTGGCCGCGATCCGCTGGCGACTGAAGCCGCGGCTGGCGTAGCCGGCGGTCAGTGCACGGTGTCCGACGGCTCGGGGTCGCTCTGGCTGGCCTCGTGCGCCAGCGCCTCGTCGGTGGCGTAGAGCGGCAGGGCGCCGCGCACGGCCACGCCGAGCCCCTCCTGCGCCGTGCAGGCCAGCACCTCGGGCTCACCCGCCCGCGAGAACGAGAGCAGCGAACGCAGCCCGCCCGGGCCGAGGTCGATGACGACCTCGTGCGGCTCGCGGCCCTCGCGCCGCAGCTGCGCCAGGAGGAAGGCGCTCAGCCACGGGACGCAGGGATCCTCCTCGCCCGCCAGCTCCCGCGCGCGCAGCGGATCGAGGGACACCCGCATGACGACGGCCGATCCGGACGCCAGGTCTGCGCGGCCGCGGCCGCAGCGCTGGCACACGTGGATCTGCTTCAGCTCGAGCCGTCGCACGCCCGGCCACTACCGTCGGACCGCGGGACCGTCAACCCGCGCGCGGAGCGCTTGCGGCTGCTCCTGACATCCGGTCGGATTCTGGTATGCTCCGCCCGTCAGTCCTCATGGCCACCATCTTCTCGCCACGGACCGGGGCCCCGGAGCGGCCCGCAGATTGAAACCACCGGGCCGTCGGATCCTGGCGGCGGGGTTCGGGCGACGATGAGCGAGCCCCCCGGACGCCCCTTCCACCGGTGGAGCCCGCCGGCATGACACCGCTCCTCCTCGTCGTCGCCCTGCTGATCGTCTTCGGCTCGATCCTCGCGGCCGCCGAAGCGTCGATCAGCCGCATGACCAAGGTCCGTGCCCTCGCCCTCAAGTCGGAGGGGCGGCGCAACGCCGGCCTGCTCGAGCGCATCGAGTCCGATCCGCCCGCTTACCTGAACGCCGTCTATCTGGCGGTGATGTTCGTGCAGAACGGCTCGGCCATCCTGGTCGCGCTGATCGCCGAAACGTACTTCCAGAACGACACCCTCGTCATCACCGTCGCCTCGGTGGTGTTCACGATCATCTACTTCGTGGTCGTCGAGGCGATGTCGAAGACGTTCGGCATCCTGCATTCCGACCGCGCCGCCCTGGCCCTGGCCCCGGTCGTCTTCTTCCTCGGCCGCGCGCTGAGCGGGCCGACGCGGCTCCTCATCGGCCTCGCGAACGTGCTGCTTCCCGGCAAGGGCCTGAAGCAGGGACCGTTCGTCTCCGAAGAGGACATCCGCAGCATGGCGGAGGTCGGACACGAGGAGGGCAGCATCGACGCCCAGGAGCGCGAGCTGATCCACTCGGTGTTCACGTTCGGCGACACCCTCGTGCGCGAGGTCATGGTGCCGCGCCCGGACATCGTCGCCGTCGAGGTGAGCGAGCCCATCGCGCGCGTGCTCGAGACCGTCACCGAGCACGGCTACTCGCGCATCCCCGTCTACCGCAACGAGCTCGACCACGTGGAGGGCGTGGTCTACGCGAAGGACGTGCTCAAGGTCCTCGGCCTCGACAAGGACGACACCCCGCTCGTCGAGGTGATCCGGCCGGCGCACTTCGTCCCGGAGTCGAAGCGCGTCGCCGACCTCCTGCGCGAGATGCAACGGCACAAGTTCCACCTGGCGCTGGTCACCGACGAGTACGGCTCGGTGTCGGGTCTCGTGACGCTCGAGGACGTCCTCGAGGAGCTGGTCGGCGACATCGCCGACGAGTACGACCCCGACGAGCCCGAGATGGTCGCGCTCGCCGACGGCGTCTTCCGCGTCGACGGCGCCATGCCGATCCACGACCTCAACGAGAAGCTCGGCGTGAAGCTGCCGAGCGAGGAGTGGGACACGGTCGGCGGGCTCCTCCTCGGTCTCCTCGGCGCCATCCCGCGCGAGGGCCAGGAGGTGCGCTGCGAGAACCTGGTGTTCCGCGCCGAGCGGGTCGTGCGGCGCCGGGTGGAGTCGGTGCTCGTCACCGCCGTGCCCGCCGAGCCCGAGTCGTCGCAGGCGAGCGGCTGACCCGGGGTACCGGGGCCTTTCGGCCCGACCCGCGCCGCCGCGCCCCCGCCCCGGACGTGCGAAGGCCCGGCGACGCGTCCGCGCCGCCGGGCCTTCGTCCTGCCCAACCGAGCCGCGGGGCTCAGCTCTTGATCATCATCCCGTAGAACGAGCGGTAGACGAACACCGCCGACACGACGAAGAACGCGGCGGCAAGCCCGATGCTGACGCCGAACGGCAGCGTGATCGCCAGCTCGACCGCGAGCAGCCCGAACAGCGTCGTGAACTTGATGATCGGGTTCATCGCCACCGACGAGGTGTCCTTGAAGGGGTCGCCGACCGTGTCGCCGACGACGGTCGCGGCGTGGAGCGGCGTGTTCTTCGCCTTCATCTCCGTCTCGACGACCTTCTTCGCGTTGTCCCAGGCGCCGCCGGCGTTGGCCATGAAGATCGCCTGGAAGAGGCCGAAGAGCGCGATCGAGATCAGGTAGCCGATGAAGAAGTACGGCTCGAGACAGGCGAAGGCGAGGGTCGAGAAGAAGACCGTGAGGAAGATGTTGAACATGCCCTTCTGCGCATACTGCGTGCAGATCTCGACGACCTTCTTGGAGTCCTCGATCGAGGCCTTCTCGACGCCCTCGAGGCGGATGTTGCGCTTGATGAACTCCACCGCGCGGTAGGCGCCCGTCGACACCGCCTGCGTGGAGGCGCCCGTGAACCAGTAGATCACCGCACCGCCCATGATGAGGCCGAGCAGGAAGGGCGGGTGCAGCACCGAGAGGTTCTGCAGGTTCTCGGTGAGGCCGTGGGTGAGCGCCATGATGATCGAGAAGATCATGGTCGTGGCACCGACCACGGCGGTTCCGATGAGCACCGGCTTGGCCGTGGCCTTGAAGGTGTTGCCGGCGCCGTCGTTCTCCTCGAGGAAGTCCTTCGCCTTGTCGAAGTCGGGAGTGAAGCCGAACTCCTTCTTCACCGCCTCCTTCACGTTCGGAACGTTCTCGATCAGCGACAGCTCGTAGACCGACTGCGCGTTGTCCGTCACCGGACCGTACGAGTCGACGGCGATCGTCACCGGGCCCATGCCGAGGAAGCCGAAGGCCACGAGGCCGAAGGCGAAGATGGCGGGCGCCAGCATGATCGGCGTGGTCGTGCCGGGCAGATTCGCGCCGAGACCGGCGAGGCTGACGAAGAAGGCGATGCCCATCAGCGTCACGATGACGACGCCCATCCAGTAGGCGCTGAAGTTGCCGGCGGTGAGGCCCGCGAGCACGTTCAGCGACGCGCCGCCCTCTTCCGACGCCTGCACCACCTCGCGCACGTGGCCCGAGTTGGTCGAGGTGAAGATCTTGATCACCTCGGGGATGATCGCGCCCGCGAGCGTGCCACAGGTGATGATCGTCGACAGCTTCCACCACAGCGACGGGTCGCCGCCGAGGGTGGGGATGAGCAGCCACGACATCAGGTAGGTGATGACGACGGAGACGATCGAGGTGAGCCACACCAGCTCGGTCAGCGGCTTCTCGAAGTCCATCTTCGACGCGTTGCCGAAGCGACCGACCTGGATGCCCTCGTTGATGAGGTACGAGGCACCCGAGGCGATGATCATCATGACGCGCATCGCGAACAGCCACACGATGAGCTGTACCTTCACGGTGTCGTCCGGGACCGCGAGCAGGATGAAGGAGATCAGCGCCACGCCGGTGACGCCGTAGGTCTCGAAGCCGTCGGCCGTGGGGCCGACCGAGTCGCCGGCGTTGTCGCCGGTGCAGTCGGCGATCACGCCGGGGTTGCGAGCGTCGTCTTCCTTGATGTTGAAGACGATCTTCATGAGGTCGGAGCCGATGTCGGCGATCTTCGTGAAGATGCCGCCGGCGATGCGCAGCGCCGAGGCACCGAGCGACTCGCCGATCGCGAAGCCGATGAAGCACGGGTAGGCGTAGTCGGAGGGCACGAACAGCAGCACGCAGAGCATCAGGAAGAGCTCGATGGAGATGAGCAGCATGCCGATGCTCATCCCGGCCTTCAGCGGGATCGCGTAGCAGGGGAACGGCTTGCCCTCGAGCGCCGCGAACGCCGTCCGCGAGTTCGCGAAGGTGTTGATGCGGATGCCGAACCAGGCGACGACGTAGCTGCCCGCGATGCCGATCAGGCTGAAGAGGACGATGGTGGCGACCTTCACCACCGGCATCTCCCGCAGCACCCCGAAGTACAGCACCATGATGGTGCCGATGAAGAGCTCGAGGATGAGGATGAACTTGCCCTGCGTGATCAGGTAGGTCTTGCAGGTCTCGTAGATCAGCTCCGAGATCTCCAGCATCGACCGGTGCACGGGCATGTTCTTCAGCTGCCCGTAGATCACGAGCCCGAACGCGAGCCCGAGCAGGCAGACGACCAGGCCGATCATGAGCAGGTGGTTGCCGGCCATACCCAGGAACGTCGCATGGGTGAGGTCGGGGACGACGAGGTCAATCTCGCTCTTGTGTCCCTCGGTGGCAGCCTGGGCGACGGTCGCGCCCAGCACCGCGAGCACCGTGAGGGCGGCTCGGAACAACAGGTGCATTCTCACTCCTCCTGGAGGGGGGATGGCAAAAGGCGCCGGTTTCTAGCCGATGGCGCCTGGGGATGCAAAGCTCGGAGCCCCAGGTGTGCCCGACGATCCCGGCGGCGCCCGGGACGGCCTCGTCTGGCCCCTGGCGCCTCCATGGCGAGAGCGACCTCGCCGGCCCGGGGAAGACCGGAAGCCGGCGAGCGATCGCTTCGCCCCGCCGGCCGCCGCGCCGATTCCTATTGAAAATGAAGTTCAATTTCGCTACGAGCACGGGCCTCGGCTCCCGTCGTCACTGAGGTCGTCCCAGTCCCGGCTCAGCGTCTCGAACGCGTCTGACACGGAAATCCCGGCCGATGATGCACACTACGAAGGAGACGCGAATGACGACGAGGATCCTCACTGCCGGCGCGCTGGTGCTGGCGCTGGGCACGGGCGCGCTCGCCCACGTGCTCGATCCGGTCGCCGACAAGGCGGCCATCAAGCTGCGCGCGGACGTCGCGAAGCAGCAATCCAAATACACCCTCTGCCTGGTGAAGGCCGCGACCAAGTGCGAGGCGCGCGGCGTCGTGTCGGGCGTCGAATGCGACCTGACGACCGGCGCCGTGGCCTACGAGCCGACGCCCGGCACCGAAACCGCGAAGTTCCAGGCCGCGATCGCGAAGTGCGATCTCAAGCAGACGCTCGCCAAGAAGGGCACCGACTACGTCGGCATCGGCTGTCCCGGCGACTGCGACCCAGGCGCACCCGGCGTCCAGCAGTGCAGCGGCCTGCCGGCCTACGAGGCCCTCGTCGAGGCACCCGACGCGAGCGCCGTGAAGGGCCAGCTCGGCTTGCTCCTCACCGTCGTCGATGCCGGCTGCGCGAGCCTCGGCGCCTCCACGAGCGCCGCCCGCATCGCCTGCGTCAAGAACGCCGTCGCGCAGCTCGCGAAGTACGCGTCGGGCGTCTTCAAGTGCCAGCAGAAGTGCGAGCTCGACGCCAAGGGCTCGAAGGGCGGCGGCGCCACGACGAACGGTCCCGTCTGTCTCGTCGGCCCCGGTGCCCATCCGGTGGTCGCGACCTGCGTCGCGAAAGCCGCGTCCAAGGTGACGATACCCGCCGCCGTGGGCGTCAGCTCGGTCGTCGGGGCGGTCCTGAACGAGGTCACCGACGGCCTCTTCAACCGCGAGGACGCCACCGATCCGAACAGCCCGAACGGCACGCTCTCACCGTGCGGCACCTGCGGTGACGGCGTCCGCACCGGCACCGAGGCGTGCGACGGCGCCGACACGGGCATCTGCCCCGGCGCCTGCAACGCCGATTGCACCTGCGCCCCGCCGCCGGTCGATCCGATCCTGGGCGGCGCGGCTGGCACGTTCTGCCAGACGGCGGTGAACCCGGCGACCGCCGACTTCCAGCCGCTCTGCGTGCCGACGGCCGGCACGGGCCGTCATTTCCGCATCGAGGGCATGCAGAATCTCGGCAACAACGGGTACGTCTACCTGGCGCTCGGCTTCCCGGCCGCGCCGACGGGCAACCCGGCGACGAGCGCGGGCGATGGCCGCTTCATCCTCACGGGCGGGAAGAGCGTCTCCTGCGCCAACGGCTGGACCTACTTCCGCTACAGCGGCGTGCAGGATCCGCCCAGCGCGTCGCTCTGCGCGAACCCGGTGTTCGGCGGCTACAACCTCGCGGCGGCCGAGGTCTGCGTCGACGTCTCGGCCGGCGTGCCGGCGCGTACCACGTTTTGGGTCACGGGCGAGAACGGCGCGAACTGCCGCGACAAGGACAGCCTGACGCTGGCCACCGCTCTCTACTCGAAGAGCGATTGGGCGGTCGCCGAGGCAGTAGGCACCGCCGATCACTTCGTCAAGCTGAGCAGCGCCTCGCTGGCGACGGCGACCAACGTCGCCATCTCCTCGAACACCGTCCTGCCCTGACCGGATGCAGCGGGGGCGGCACGCCGCCCCCGCTGCGGGTAGCCCGACGCGGACCCGCTCGCTATACGCTTTCGATGGGCACGATCCGGCGGTTCCTCGAGGAGCACTTCCTGCACTTCAACGCCCGCGAGCTGGTCGCGGCGGCGCGCGCCTGGGAAGCGCACCTCGGCGCCGGCGGCAAGATGATGATCACGCTCGCCGGCGCGATGAGCACCGCCAAGATCGGCAACCTGCTCGGGCAGATGATCCGCGCCGGCAAGGTGCACGCGATCTGCTGCACCGGCGCGAACCTCGAGGAGGATCTGTTCAACCTCCTCGCCTACGACGACTACGAGATCATCCCCGACTGGCGCGCGCTGTCGGCGGCGGACGAGAAGGCCCTCTACGAGCGCGGTTTCAACCGCGTCACCGACACCTGCATCCCCGAGACGGTCATGCGCCACCTCGAGGCGCGGCTGCTCGAGCGCTGGCAGGCCGCCTGCGCCGCGGGCGAGCGCAAGTTCGAATCGGAGTTCCTCTGGGACGTGTTCGAGGACGGCTCGATGGAGCGTCACTACCGCATCGGCAAGGAGAACAGCTGGTTCCTCGCAGCCCAGGAGGCCGGCCTGCCGGTCTGGGCGCCGGGCTGGGAGGACAGCACGACCGGCAACATGTTCGCCGCCGCCTGCTACCGCGGCACGCTCGCGCACCATCAGTGCGTGAAGAGCGGCACCGAGCAGATGGAGCACCTGATCCGCTGGTATCTCGACAACTGCAACCGCGGCACCCACGAGCCGAGCGTCGGCTTCTTCCAGGTGGGCGGCGGCATCGCCGGCGATTTCGCGATCTGCGCCGTGCCGACGATCATCCAGGACCTGAAAATCGAGGACGTCCCGTTCTGGGGCTACTTCTGCCAGGTGAGCGACGCGGTCACGAGCTACGGCGGCTACTCCGGCGCGGTGCCGAACGAGAAGATCACCTGGGGCAAGCTCGACGTCGACACGCCGAAGTTCATGATCCAGTCCGACGCGACCATCTGCGTGCCGCTCGTCTTCGCGTATCTGCTCGGACAGTGAGCGTGGACACGGCCGCGCCGCTCCTCGTCACGGGTGCCGCCGGCTTCATCGGCGCACGCTTCGTCGATTCGTGCACGCGCCGCGGCATCGCCTGCACCTCGGCCGACAAGGCGTCGCACTTCGGCGCGCGGGCCGAGCATCGCGACGTCGACTTCGGCGCCATCGTCGACCGCGACGATCTCCTGCCCTGGCTCGAGCGCGACCGCCCGCCGCTCGCGGGCATCGTCCATCTCGGCGCCTGCACCGACACGACCGAGACGGACATCGCGTACCTCGACCGCGTCAACGTCCGCTACTCCGAGCGCCTGTGGCAGTTCGCCGTCGCGGAGCGCGTGCCGATGGTCTACGCCAGCTCGGCGGCGACCTACGGCGACGGCAGCGAAGGCTTCGACGACGACGAGGCCCGCATCCCGCGGCTCCGGCCGCTCAACTTCTACGGCGACTCGAAGCAGCGCTTCGACTGCTTCGTGCTGGACGCCGAACGCGCCGGCCAGAGCCCGCCGGCGTGGTCCGGCTTCAAGTTCTTCAACGTCTACGGCCCCGGCGAACGCCACAAGGGCCGTATGGCGAGCGTCGTCCTGCACGCCTTCGACCAGATCCGTGCGAGCGGCACGGTGCGCCTGTTCCGCAGCCACCGCCCCGACGTCCCCGACGGCCACCAGCGGCGCGACTTCATCCACGTCGACGACGTGGTCGACGCGCTCCACTTCGCGCTCGCCCGCCCGCTTCCCCGCGGCATCTACAACCTCGGCACGGGGACGGCGCGGACGTTCCTCGACCTCGCGCACGCGACCTTCGCCGCCCTGGGCGTGCCGCCGAGCATCACCTGGACGGACACCCCGATCGATCTGCGTGCGCGCTATCAGTACCGCACGGAGGCCACGATGGACCGTCTCGCCGCCGCCGGCTGGGCGCACCCGACGGTCGCACTCGAGGACGGGGTCCGCGCCTACGTGCGCTGGCTCCTCGCACACGCTCCCGCGCCCGGCACCTGACCCCGGTCGCCCTGCGGACGCCCGCGCATCTGCGCACCGGGCTCCGTCTCGCAAGCGTTTTCCTTGACAGTCCGGTTACCGGTCTGTGAACCTCCGCGCATGCGGAGCCAGTCGCCCCTAGGTACTCGTGTCCCCGGCCTCCGGGTCGGGATCGCCGTGGCGCTCGTCACGGCGGCTGCCATCTCGACCCTGCCCGGCCCCGCCCGCGCCGCGCTCACCGTCGCCGAGACGAAGTGCAAGCAGCGGGCGGGGATCGAGGGCCGCGTGCTGCTGAAGAACGTGCAGAAGCAGCTCGGCAAGTGCCTGGACAAGGTGAGCAAGGGCCTGCTGCCGCCGATGACCGACTGTGCGCTCGACGCCGGCGTCGCGGCGGCGATCACGAAGGCCGAGGCGAAGCTCACGCAGAAGATCGTCGCGACCTGTAGCGACGCGGTCGTCGCGGGTCTGGTCTTCGGCGGCGACTGCTACGGCACGACGACCGGCGCCGACCTCGCCAGCTGCCTCATCGACACGCACGAGGCGCAGGCGTTCGCGCTGGCCGCCACGGTCTACGCGAACTCGGGCTCGCTGCCCGCTCCGCAGCAGAAGTGCCAGGCCGCCGTCTCGAAGGAGACGCAGAAGTACCTCGGCAAGCGCCACAAGCTGATCGCCGGCTGCAAGGACAAGGTGAACGGCGGCAAGCTCCCGGGCACCACCGATTGCGCCGCGTACACCGCGGCGAAGGTCGACGCCGCCGCGGCCAAGAGCGCCGCGAAGATCCCCACGCAGTGCGCCGACGCCGTCGTCGCCGCGCTCCCCCTCGGCGCACCGTGCACCGGCGCGACGACGGGCACCGGGCTCGCGGCCTGCGCCGTCGGCGTCACCGCGCAGCGCGACGATGCGCTCATCACCGTCGAGTACGGCGCCGGCCCCACCGGCACCACGTCGGCACTGAAGCTGATCACCGACGCCGCGAGCGAGTGCGTGAAGGGTCCGCTCAGCCGCTGCCGCAACGGCGACTACCTGATCTCGAACGACCGCATCCGCGTCGTCGTGCAGAGCGTGCAGCGCAACCTGTTCGGCGTCGGCCAGTACGGCGGCCAGATCATCGACGCCGACCTCGTCCGCACCGGCCTCGATCCCGACCGCGACAACTTCGAGGAGTGGTCGACGTCGCTCAACATCGAGAACACCGCGCACTACACGAACCTGACGATCGTCAACGACGGCAGCGACGGCCAGGCCGCCATCCTGCGCGCCACCGGCGTCGACGACCTCCTCGACTTCATCAACCCGAGCACAGTGGTCGCCGACTTCGGCTTCCCGTTCCCGGCCGCCGCCAACGACACGGACCTGCCCGTCGAGATCGTCACCGACTACGTGCTCGAGCCCGGCCGCAACTGGGTGCGCGTCGAGACCACGGTGCACAACACCGGCGCGTCGCCGCTCAGCATCTACTTCGGCGAGTACCTGAACGGCTCGGGTCATTCGCGCCAGTTCCAGGGCGCCTACGGCTTCGGCTCGCCCACGATCACGCTGCGCTGCCCGGTGGGCGTGCCGAACCCCTGCAACACCATCGTCTACGCCGGCGTCGGCGAGGGCATGGGCGTGTCGTACGGCTACACCAACGAGGTGCCGCAGTCGTCGGCGTTCTCGACCGCCGGCGTCGCCGTGCCGCTGATCGGCACCGAGGTCGTCCTCGCCGTCATCGGCGCCGCGACCCCGCCGTGGACGATGACGGCGAACGGCTCGCCGGGCGACTCGATCACGTTCCGCCGCTACTTCATCGTCGGCGACGGCTCGGTGTCGTCGGTCCTCGACGCCCGCAACCGGGCCCTGCTGCTGCCTGCCGGGCGCATCGAGGGGACCGTCACGGCCGGCGGCGTCGGCGTGCCGGGCCTCCAGGTGACGGTCCTCGGCCCCGGCAGCGGCGGCCCAACCGGCCTCACGCGCAACGTCGTCACCCACGCCTACACCGACATGACGGGCCGCTACTCGGCGTCCGTCGCGCCCGGCACCTATCAGGTGATGGCCAACGTCGAAGGCTCGCCGTTCGAGGGCGGCGGCAGCACGCCCGCCGAGCACACGGTGTCGGTCGCCGCCTACGGCACGGTGACGCGCAACATGGCGATCCCGGCGACCGGCACGCTGGTCGTCAATCTCGTCGACGAGACGAGCAGCCCGATCCCCGGCAAGGTCACCGTCGTCGGCTTCGATCCGAGCCCGACGCCGCGCAACACCCAGAGCATCTTCGGCCTCATCAACGTGTCGACGTCGCTGTTCATGGACGGCGGCCCCGACGCCCTGCCGTTCGGTCTGGCCCAAGCCCACTTCATGAACCAGAGCGGCACCACGGGCGCCGTCGCGCTCGAGCCGGGCAGCTACCAGGTCGTCGTCTCGCGCGGCCAGGAGTTCTCGGTCGACAAGCACAACGTCACGATCACCGCGGGCGCCACCACCACGGTCAACGCGAAGATCGCCCGCGTCATCGACTCGCCCGGCTTCGTCACGGCCGACTTCCACGTCCACTCGATCGACAGCCCGGACAGCGAGGTCTCGCGCAGCGACCGCGTGAAGACCGTGCTCGCCGAGGGTCTCGACTTCTTCACCCCGTCCGACCACGACATCCGCACGAGCTTCCAGCCCGACGTCGACGCCATGGGCGCCACCGCGCTGGTCGGCACGGCAGTGAGCGGCGAGATCACGACCTTCGACTACGGCCACTTCAACGCCTGGCCGATGACGATCGACCCGCTGCAGGTGAACGGCGGCAGCGTCGACCACGGCGGCGCCGCGCCCGCGGGCTTCGACTTCCCCGCCTACGGCTATTTCAACCTGACGCCGGCACAGATCGTGGCGGCCGCGAAGGCCGATCCGGGCACCAACACGGTGCAGCTGAACCACATCCACAGCCACTTCGGCATCGACGGCAACTCCGGTCTCGCCATCGACACCGGCGTGTCGCCGCCGGCCTCGCCGTCGTCGTCGATCATCGGCCCGGCGCGCCGGCTCGATCCGTCGATCCCGAACTACTTCGACGCCAGCTACGACGCGATGGAGGTGTGGATCGGCGACGACCGCGGCCACATCTACACCTACTTCCTCGGGCAGAACGCCGGTGACTGGTTCAATCTCCTGAACCAGGGGATCGTCCGCACCGGCGTCTCCGACTCCGACACGCACGGCAAGGTGATCGTCCAGGTGGGCTCGCCGCGGAACTACGTCGCCTCGCCCACCGACGATCCGGGCTCGCTGAGCGCGATCGCCGAGACGCTGTCGGCCAACGTCAACGACGGCCGCAGCGTCGGCACCAACGGGCCGTTCGTCCGCATCACCGCCGACGCCGCCTCGACGGCGCAGACCGCCGGCCTCGACCTCGCGCTGCCGACGCTCATCAGCACCACCGACGGCAACGTCACGGTCACGGTCGACGTCCAGAGCCCGACCTGGGCGGAGTTCGACAAGGTCGAGCTCTACGTGAACTCGACCACGACCCGCAGCACGACCACCAAGGAGTCCGGCAACGGCCCGGTGTCCGTGAAGCGCTACGCGATCACGCCGGACTACACGCAGAACGTGAGCCCCACCCTCGTCAACGTGCATCCGTCCGTGCCGGGTGCCGACCGCCTCGAGGCGACGGCGGTCTTCAACCTGACCGGCCTCACCGAGGACGTCTGGATCGTCGCCATGGTGAAGGGGACCGACGGCGTCTCGCGGCCGCTCTTCCCCGTCTCGCCGAACAGCCTGCGGACCACCGGCAACACGACGCTCGCCAACCTCACCGACGGCAACCTCGGCGAGCTCGGCATGACCACGCTGGCCTTCACCAACCCGCTCTTCGTGGACGTCGACGGCGGGGGCTGGACGGCACCCGGCCTCCGGGTCAACCCCTGATTCGACGTCTCCTCGCTGCCCTGCTGCTCGGGGCCGCGTCCGTCGCCCACGCGGCGACGGACCGGCCCCCGGCGCTGGCCCAGCTCCTCGCCCGCGCGCGGCTCGTCGTCCTCGGCGCCGTCACCGAGGTCCGTACCTTCGACGAGGGCCGCATCGCACTGGCCCGCGTCCGCGCCGACCGCGTGCTGAAGGGCGAGCGCGACGCCGCCGACGTGCAGGTGGTCGAGCGGCGCGACCTCTCGTCCACCCCCGACCTGCTGCGCGTCGGCGACGCGGTGCTGCTCTTCCTCGCGCCGGCCGCGCGCTCGTCCTCGCTCGCGGCGGCGCTGCCGCCGGGTGGCCGCTACGTCGAGGCGGTGCAGGGCCGCGAGGGCGTCTTCGCCGGCGGCGCGACCGACGTCGCCGAGGCGGCCGGCGTCGTGTCCCGTATCGCCGAGGCGACGACGGCGCCGGCACCCGATCCGGCGGAGCGCGCGGCCCGCCGCCGGGCCCTCGTCTTCGACGAGATCGGCGCCCGCCTGCCGCGCGTCGTCGCCGACGGCGCGTTCGCACTGCCCGGCGTGCCGGACCTCGCGGCCACGCTGTCCGAGGCGGAGCGCGAGCGACTGACGGCGGCGCTCCAGCGCACCGATCTGCCGAGCTGGGTCCGCGTCGCCCTCGTGCGCGGCGTCGCCGCCGCGGAGCTGACGACGCTCGCGACCGTGCTGCGCACGCTGCCGGCGCCGGATGCGGCGACGCTCGAGGCGTCGTGGGTGGCGCTGCGCGAACTCGGCTCCCCGCCGACGGCAGACGAGCTCGACGCCGCGCTCGCGGGACCCGATCCGGGCGCCCGTGCCGCCGCCGCACGCGCCCTGGTGGCGACGAACGCGGCCGGCAGCGCCGAGCGGGTCGCCCGGCTCGCGCTCGCCGACCCGGACGCCGACGTCCGCGTCGCCGCCGCGGAGGCGCTCGCGAACGCCACGGATCCGCGCACGCTCGCGCTCCTCGAGAAGACGTTCCTTCAGGGCGACTGGCCGGTCCGACAGGCCGCCGGCCGCTCGATCAGCGCGATCGGGGGCCGGCCGGCGCAGGAGACCTTCGAGCGGCTCGCGTGGTCGGGCCGTCCCGAGGTGCCGACCTACGCGGTCACCCTGCTGATGCTCACGGGCATCGCGCCCGACGATCCGATGCTGGTCCGCATCCGCACCACGCATCCGGACGAGGCGGTGCGCCATCTGGTGGAAGACGGCCTTCCGAAGGGGCACGTGCACGAGTGACGCGTCTCCGTCGCGCCGCCGTGTGGGCCGTCCTCTGGGTCGCGCTCGTGGGCCACGGTCCCGAGCGTACGCCCAGCCGTGAGATCGTCCGGCTCCAGGGCCATCGCAGCGCCGGCGCCGCCGCGGACGCCGGCGGCGCGACGGCGCTCGTCGTCTCGGCGCTCGGCACCGACCACCCGTTCGCCGTGTCCGATCTGCGCACGTTCGGCTTCGCGGAGCAGACGAACGACGACACCGTCGGCCAGAAGGTCGTGCTCCAGGGCTCGCGCGAGCTGCTCTCCCGCTTCGCCAACGCGCGCCCGGAGCAGACGGTCACCATCCTCGCGGAACGCCGTTCCGGCTCGTCCGACCTGTTCCTACTGGCGCTCGATCTCTGTCCGCCGCACTGACGCGTTCGTTGCAACTCGGATGCGTCTCAGTGTCGGACGCTTGACCCGTATCGGGTCGCCTGCCTAAGAGGCATGCGGTCGTGCCTCGCGTCACGCATCGCCGCGCCCGTGTGCTGTCGCTCGTGCTGGCGGTGCTGCTGCTCGTGCCGCTCTTCCTCGAAGGGCATGCGCACCGCGACGAGCAGTCACGCGAGCACTGCGCGGTCTGCGTCGTCACCCACGCGCCGGCGCTGACGCCGGCCACGCCCACATCGGGCGGCACGGTGCTCACCGCGACGACGCTGCGGGCGACGACGCCGCCGAGCTACGGCGGCGTCGACCGGCCGACGCCCGCGGGCCGCGGGCCGCCAGCCCTCGTGCGACGAGCCGCAGCGTAGCGCCGCCCTCGCACGCGCGACTTCCGCGGGCGTGGGGACGGCATGTCGTCCGTCGTCCGTCACCACAGCGAGGTTGCGATGCGAAGCACCGCGAGAGGCTCCACGGCCGCGATCGTGCTGGCCATGGGCCTGTCCTGGCCGGCACAGACCGGCGCCCAGACCGTCGGCGAGCTCAAGCAGGAGCTCGACGCCATGAAGCGACAGATGCGTCAGATGCAGGAGATGCTCGAGCGTCAGGAGCGTCTCATCGAGAAGCTCGAAGCCCGCCCGGCGGCCACCGGCGCGACGGCCGCGCCGCCGAAGCCGACCGCAACGGCGGCGCCCGCCACCGCGCTCGATCGCGCGCTCGAGGAGGCCCGGGCGAGCGCGCCGCCGCCCGCCGCCGGTCCGACGACGCCCGGTACGTCGCCGGGGCCGGCGATCGCCTCGACGCCGCTCGGCGCGACCGGCGCGAACCTGCGGCTCATCGACCTCGCGATGGACACGATGGTCGCCGTCGGCGCGTCGACCGCGACGGACGAGGAGCTCGGCCAGCTCCAGGGCGGCGGCCACGATCCGAATCGCCGCGGCTTCACCCTCCAGCAGGCCGAGCTGTCGCTGTCGGGCGCCGTCGACCCGTACTTCACCGGCGAGGCCCACATCGTCTTCACGCCCGACGCCGTCGAGCTCGAGGAGGCGTTCGCGACCACGCAGGCGCTCCCGTACGGCCTCCAGATCCAGGCCGGACAGTTCCTCACCGACTTCGGCCGCATCAACCCGACGCATCCGCACCAGTGGCCGTGGATCGATCAGCCGGTCGTGAACTCGCGCTTCTTCGGGCCGGACGGCCTGCGCAATCCCGGCGTCCGCCTCGGCTGGCTGGCGCCGCTGCCCTGGTTCTCGCAGGTGCACCTCGGGGCGCAGAACGCGGGCGGCGAGACGGCCGTCAGCTTCCTCGGCGACACGGGCGGCGGCCACGATCACGCGCACGGCGACGCGGAGGTCGACGACGAGCCGACCACCGTCGGGCTGCGCCCCGCGTTCGGGCGCGACGTCAGCGACCTCGGCGATCTCCTCTACCTGACGCGCTGGGAGAACGCCTTCACGCTCACCGACTCGACGACCGCGCTCCTCGGCGGCTCCGCGCTGTTCGGCCCGAACGACTCGGGTCCGACCGGCCGCACCACCATCTATGGCGGCGACCTCACGGTGAAGTGGCTGCCGTCGTCGAACTTCCGCGGCTGGCCGTACGTGACCTGGCAGTCCGAGGTGATGGCGCGCAACTTCAAGGCGAACGCCGTCCACGACCCGCACGAGGACCTCGACCTGCCCCCGGCGACGCTGGACGACTGGGGCTTCTACTCGCAGCTCCTCTGGGGCTTCCACTACGGCTGGGCTACGGGCGTCCGCTTCGAGTACGCGACCGGCAGCGGCCCCAGCGTCGGCGGGCGCCAGAACGACCCGAACCGCGCCGATCGCTTGCGCGTCTCGCCGCTCCTCACCTGGAACCCGACCGAGTTCTCCCGCCTGCGGCTCCAGTACAACTACGACCACGCCGACTGGCTGTCGGATCCCGACCAGAGCACCGTCTGGCTCGGTCTCGAGATCCTCTTCGGCCAGCATCCGGCGCACCGCTATTAGGAGGCGACGTCATGATCCGCGTCCTCGCGCTCCTCGTCCTCGCGGCCGCTGCGGCGCACGCCGAGCCGCTCCGCGTCTGCGCCACCACCCCGGACCTCGCCAGCATCACGACCGGCGTCGGCGGTCCCGACGTCACCATCGTCACGTTCGCACGCGGCACGGAGGATCCGCACTTCGTCGAGGCCAAGCCGAGCTTCGTGCGCGACCTGAGCCGCTGCCAGCTCCTCGTGCTGAACGGCCTCGAGGTCGAGATCGGCTGGCTGCCCGCGCTCCTCGACCAGGCCCGCAACGCCGCCGTACGACCCGGCGGCCCCGGCTACCTCGACGCCGCGACGGCGATCACGCCCGCCGAGGTGCCGAGCGGTACCGTCGACCGCTCGATGGGCGACGTCCACCCCTACGGCAACCCGCACTACCTCACCGATCCCATGAACGGGCTGCGCGTCGCCGGCGCCGTACGCGATCGCCTCGCACGACTCGTTCCCGAGCAGGCGGCGGCGTTCGGCACGCGCTACGACGCGTTCCGCACCGCCGTGGGCACGAAGCTCCTCGGCGAGACGCTCGTGCAGAAGTACGCCGAGTGGGAGAAGCTCGTGCAGCTCGCCGACTACGACAAGCTCGACGCCTTCCTCGCCGGCGCGGGCGACGCCGGGGCCCTCGGCGGCTGGCTCGGCGCGATGCGGCCGTATCGCGGCACCAAGGCCGTCGACGACCACCCGCTGTGGCCCTACTTCGCGCGCCGCTTCGGGCTCGTCGTCGTCGGCCACATGGAGCCCAAGCCCGGCATCCCGCCCACGACGCGGCACCTGGCCGAGCTGATCGAGCTGATGCAGGCGCAGGACGTGCGGCTGATCCTGGCCGCGTCGTACTACGACCCGCGCCACGCCCGCTTCCTCGCCGAGCACACACAGGCGAAGGTCGTCGCGCTCGCGAACCAGGTCGGCTCCCGCCCCGGCGTCGACGATTACCTCGCGGTCACCGACTGGAACGTCTCCCACGTGGTCGACGCGCTGGCGGGCCGCGGATGAACGACGCCCCCGTCGTCCTCGCGGCGCACGGCCTCGCGCTCGCGTACGACGGCCGCCCGGTGCTGCGCGACGTGGACCTCACCGTCCACGCGGGCGAGGTGTGGTTCGTCGTCGGGCCGAACGGCGCCGGCAAGAGCACCCTCCTGCGGGCGATCGTCGGCGTGCTGCCGCCGCGCGCCGGCCGCCTGACGCTGCACCCGACGCTCGCCGCCCGCGAGCGCACGGGCTTCGTGCCGCAGCGGGCCGACCTGAATCCCGTGCTGCCGACGACGGTGCGCGAGTTCGTCCTGCTCGGCACGGTGGGCGCGCGGCTGCCGGCGCGCGAAGAGTCGGAGCGCGTCGCCGCGGCGCTCACGCGCGTCGGTCTCGCGGACATGGCGCGGCGAGACCTCTGGTCGCTCTCGGGCGGCGAGCGCCAGCGCGCCATGGTCGCCCGCGCCCTCGTCCGCCGCCCGAGCCTCCTCGTGCTCGACGAGCCGACGAACCACCTCGACCCCGGCGCCGAGGACGCGCTGCTGCGCCTGCTCATGGACCTGAACGCCGCCGAGCACCTGACCGTCCTCGTCGTGACGCACGACCTCGCGCTCGCCGCGCGCCATGCGACGCACGTGGCGCTCGTCGAGCGGGGCACGGTCACGGCCGGGCCGCGCGACGCCGTTCTCGGCGGCGACCGCCTCGCCCGCGTCTTCGGACTGGGTCCCGGAGGGGTGCCGTGATCGCCGACTTCCTGGCGGCCTGGCCGCTCTTCCACGCCGCCTGGATCACCGGCTGGCTGCTCGCGGTGCTCCTCGGGATGCTCGGCGTCCTCGTCGTGGCGCGCGACCAGATCTTCATCGGCGCGGCGGTGTCGCAGGCGTCCGTGCTCGGCCTGGCCGTCGCGTTCCGGCTCGGCGACCAGCTCGGCGGCGACGCGGCGTGGATGCGCTCGGACGGCTTCCTCTCGCTCATGGCCGTCGCCTCGTCCGCCCTGGCGGCGGTGCTCACCGCCCGCGGCGGCGGTGCGGGCGCGACCCACGAGGCGCTGACCGGCTGGGTGTACCTGCTCGCCGCGAGCGTCGCGATCCTGGTGGTCGCGCACAGCCCGCACGGCCTCGAAGAGGTCCATCGCATCCTGTCGTCGAGCATCATCGGCGCCGGACACGCCGACGTCCTCGTCACCGGCGCGCTCGTGCTGGTCGCCGCCGTCGCCATCCGGCGCACGCACCGCACGCTGCTCCTCCTCGCCGTCGATCCCGCGATGGCAGCGGCGGTGGGCGTCGGCGTCGGGCGCTGGAACGTGGCGCTGTCGCTCGCCGTCGGGGTCGCGGTGGGCGTGGGCATCCGCAGCGCCGGCGTCCTGTTCACGTTCGGGTGCCTCGTCCTGCCCGCGCTCGTCGCCCGCAATCTGTGCCGCGAGATGCGGCCGCTCTTCGTCGTGGCACCCGCCGTCGCGCTGGCGACGTCGGGCGCGGGCTTCGTGCTCGCGCACCACGGCGACTATCCCCCCGCCCAGATGACCGTCGCCCTGCTCTGCGCCCTGCTCGCCCTCACCGCGCCGCTGCGCGCGCGACGGCACGCGAGCTGAGCCGTCATGCCCCGGCCTCTCGCCCTGCTCGTCGTCGTCGCCGCCGTCGCCTGCGCGCGGCCGCCGATCGCGCCGCCGCCCCATCCCCCGGCGCGCATCGCGATCGTTGCGCCGGACAACCGCACCGGCGACCAGCTCGTCGTCAGCGGCCGGTGGGACGTCGCCATGCTGCTCGGGCGGCCCGTCGTCACCGCTCCCGACGTCCTCGCCCGCGACCTCGCGGCCGTGCTCGCCGCGCGCGGCTTCGCCGTCGCACCGGACGACGGCGACGCGGCCGAGCTGCGCGTCACGCTGCGGCGGTTCGTGCCCGACACGCCGCGCGGCGAGTTCGTCGACGTCGATCTCGACGCGACGCTGCAGGCCCCGGGGGACGGCGCCGTGCTCTGGCGGCTGCACCGCGACCGCTGGATCGTGCCGACACGCGGCGCCCCGACCGTCGCCGACGCGCTCGGCCTGGCTGCGCGCGCCGTCGCCGAGGCCCTCGTGGGCGACTGGACCCCGACCGCGCTCAGCTCTCCGGCCGCGAGGTGAGCACGACACGGCCGCCGGGGTCGGAGACCAGCTCGACGTCGGTGACCTCCTCGTTCTCCACCTCGGGCAGCATGACGACCGCGGCGAGCCGGCCGTCGCCGTCGAGCGCGACCTTCGGCACCGAGACCGTGGTGTCGTCGTCGATGCGGACGCGCACGCGATAGGTCTCGCCCGCGGGGAGCGGCGGCAGGCCGAAGCCGTGCACGAGCAGCACCGGGCGCAGGGGCGCCCACACCGCGTAGCCACGGCCGTCGCGTCCTGGCGGCGCGGGCACGAGCGCGTGGACGCGGGCCCCCGGCGCCGTCAGCAGCTCGTCGACGGGCTGGCGCGCGCGCGGCGTGGCGACGAGCTCGGCGAGCACCTCGCCCTGCCGCGCCAGCCCCGCGACGCGATCCTCGACGCCCGCCAGGCGGCCGATCAGCTCCGCGCGTTCGCGTGTGGCGGCGGCATCGGCGTCGGTGCGATCGAGCGTGCGCTCGATGCGGGCGAGCGCGTCGGAGAGCGTCGTCTGGTCGCTGCGCAGCGCCGCCAGCTCGCGCGAGAGAAGGTCGGACGCGGCGACCCGGGCCTCGGCGTCCTTGATCCGCGCCGCATGGAGCCGCCACGCAGTGAGGACGCCCGCGGCGACCAGCGCGGCGCCGACGGCCAGCGCCGTGCCGAGACGCGGCCGGCGGTGCGGCACGCTCGCCGGACGCAGGACCGGCTCGCGCGGCAGCGCGAACACCTCGCGCAGACAACCGTCGCAGCCGCCGGCGAGATGGTTCCGGATCACCTCGGTGACCTCGGGGTCGAGCTCTCCCGCCGCATACGCCGGTAGCCGGGCGTATATCTCGGCATGCGTCACGTGCAACCGTATAGCGCGTCGACGTACGGAGCGCCCGTGCTTTTCCTCCGCGGGGCGGCTCTGGTAGGGACACCGCCCATGCCTGCACAGATCGGAAAGATCTACGTCACGCCCGGCGGCGCCGAAATGATCGTCACGAAGGGTGGTCCGGGCGCGCTCACCGACGGCGACACGCCCCTCGTCATCAAGAACAGCGGCGCGTTCGCCGACGGCGCGACGCCGGGCAGCGGCCAGCTCCAGCTCGGCAAGCGCTACAAGTCGGCCGACGGCGCCGTCGAGGTGCTGGTCAACAAGGCCGGCGCGTGCGACCTCCGCTACGAGGGCCAGCCCTTCGAGCTGAAGGAGGCGAAGCCGCTGCCGTCGTCCGACTGAGCCGACCGCCTACCGGCGCTGCCGGTAGAGACGGTCGCTCACGACGGTCGTCATCTTCGTCGCGTCGAGCCCGCAGTCGAGGAACGCCGCAACGCGCTGCGCGTGCGGCGCCGGGTCCTGCACGAGATCGTTGTAGCCGACGTACAGCACCTCGACGTTCGGCCGCACCGCCATCCACTCGTCGACCTGCCGCAGGTGGCGCTCGAAGAACGTGGCGAGCTGGGCGTCGGGCGTCACGTCCGTCGGCTTGCCGCGGCGGATCAGCATCTGCCGCTGTGACGCCAGGATCTCGTCCATTCTGCGGCGCATGAAGACGACCTTGAAGTGCTCGCTCCCGGGCAGGTGCTTCAAGAGCGCCGAGATCAGCTTCACGACCTTGCCGCGTGCCTCCGGCAGCCAGCTCTGGTCGCTCTCGAGCTTCTTCACCCGCTCGAGCTCGTAGTAGCCCTCGGGGTTGTCCTCGTCGGCGGTGCGGATACCGTCCGTGACGACGGGCAGGCCGCCGGCCTCGAGCATCTTCATCATCATCGACGTGCCGGAGCGGGGCAGACCGGAGACCAGGGTGACGAACGTGTGCGCCATCAGGAGAACGCGCGCTCCAGCGACGCGAGCACGTCCGCCTCTTCCGGCGACACCCGGTTGCCGAACCCGAGGAACCCGCCCGACGCCTCGGCCACCACCCGAGCGCGGCCGAGGACGTCGTCCCTCAGCCGTGCGCGCTCCGCCGGCGACAGCCGCTCGCAGAAGCCCTGCACGTAGGCCACCCAGGCGTCGACGAGGTGCGCGCCGGGTTTCTCGCGCAGCCAGGCCTTGAGCATCGCCTCGCCCTCCGAGCCCTTCGCCACGCCGGCGTCGTGCGCTGCCTGCATGATGGCGTCGTGCTCGCCGGTCTCGACCTTGCCGTTGGCCCACGCCACCGCGACCAGCGGCACGAGCCCGATGGCGGTCACCGTCGCCGGCCCGACCCCGAGCTCGATCAGCCGATCGAGCGCCTGGTCGGTATCGATCCCGGTCGCCACCCGCAGCACCTTGCGCATCTCGTCGCGCTCGCGCATCGCGCGCAGCTTGTCGATGCGCCGCTGCTCCTCGCGGCGGAAGAACTCCTCTTCGAGGGCCTTGCGTCGATCGTTCAGTGCGTCGTCGTTCACGAGGGGTAGGGCTGCCATGGGGGCGCCGGGCTGTCCAGCGGGGGCGTCGTTTCGTCGTGGCGGGGGGCGCGATCGCAACGCACCGCTCGCCGCACCGCCGCACTCCTCCCGCCAGACCGACCGTCGCGGCGCCGCATCGACGCCCGCGCTGCGGCGTCGCGCCCCGCATCACCACCGCCAACGATGCACGCCCGCGCAACCACGCAAGGAGGTGGAGATGTGCGCCGCGGAGCGGCAAGGCCCTCCCGCCGCGATCGAGCCGGCAACGCCACGACGCCTCCGATGCGCGTCTGGTGGGGACGAGGTGCGCGCATCCGTAGCGCGGGCGACGGGGCGCCGGGCGGAGCGCCTGTGAAGCGTCCGGAGCGCGCCGGTGCGGGAGGGATGCGGCGCTACGGCCGGCGCGAGCCGAAGCGAAGCCCGGTGCCCCGTCGCCCGCGCGCCCCGACGCCGCCCCTCCCAGGCCCCCCTCACGCGCACCGGTCGCACGTCCCCTTCAGCTGGATCGACACCGCACGCGAGAGGACCGACGGCCGCCTCCCCGACCCCGCGGCCTTGATGCGCACCCGGACACCGGGCAGACAGGCGACGGTGCCGCAGTCGGTGCACATGAAGTGCGGGTGCTCGGCCTCGTCGCGCGACGCCGTGGTGCGCTTGCGCTCGAAGCGCCAGACGTGGTCGCCGACGTCGGTGCGGGTGACCAGCCCAGCCTGGGTGAGATCGATGAGGTTGCGGTAGATGGTGGCGCGGTCGAAGCCCGAGGACGCGAGGTCGGCGACCAGCTCGGCGTGGCTGAGCGGCGTTCGCGCCGCCTCGAGCCGCTGGAGCACGGCGAGGCGCGGGCCGGTGCTGCGCAGGCCCGCGGCGCGGATCGTGGCGCGGGCCTGCTCGACGTCGATCCGGGCGCGCTTCGGCACGGGCGCGAGGCTAGCGCCGCAGGCCCATGATGGCAACGCGAGGGCGGTCGGTCTGCGAAGGGCGGACGCGTGCTGATCGAGGCCCTGTGGGTGGGGATCGGCGGGTTCGTCGGCGCCAACGCCCGCGTCCTCGTGAACACGCTCGTGACGACGCGGCTGGGCGTGCTGCTGCCCTACGGTACGTTCGTCGTGAACGTGAGCGGTTGCTTCCTCATCGGCCTCCTGGTCGGCGCCATCGAGGCCCGCGTGCTCTCGCCCGCCGTGCGGCCGCTGGTCATCACCGGCTTCCTCGGCGCCTACACGACGTTCTCCACCTTCGGCATCGAGACGGTGACGCTCGCGGGCGAGGGCAGCCTGCTCCTCGCGAGCGTCTACGTCGCGGCCAGCATCGTCGTGGGCATCGCCGCGACCGTGCTCGGGCTCGGGCTCGGTCGCGCGTTGGCATGACGATCCGCGACCTCACCACGCCCGCGCTCCTCGTCGACGCCGCGACGCTCGACGCCAACCTGCGCACCATGGCCGCCGCTCTGCCCGGCCCGCGTCTGCGCCCGCACGTGAAGGCGCACAAGTGCACCGCCCTCGCCCGCCGCCAGGCGGCGCTCGGCGCGTCCGGGTTCACCTGCGCCACGATCCGCGAGGTCGAGGGCATGGCCGCCGCCGGGCTCGGGCAGGACCTGCTGCTGGCCAACGAGGTGCTCGACGCGCGCCGCCTCGGCCGCCTCGACGCGCGCGTCACCGTCGCCGTCGATTCCGAGGCCACCATCGACGCCGCCGTCGCCGGCGGCGTGCGCGAGGTGCTGATCGACGTCGACGTGGGGCTGCCGCGCTGCGGCTGCGCCCCCGGCGACGCCGCCCGCCTCGCCGATCACGCGCGCCGGCGCGGCCTCTCGGTGCGCGGGGTCATGGGCTACGAAGGCCACGCGATGCTGCTGCCCGAGCGCGCCCGCCGTGCCGAGCTGACGGCGGCCGCCAGCGCGATCCTCCATGCCGCGCACGCGGCGGTCGGCGGCGACGTCGTCTCCGCCGGCGGCACGGGCACGTACGACCTGCACGCCGCGCCGACCGAGGTGCAGGCCGGCTCCTATGCGCTCATGGACACGGCCTACGCGAAGCTCGAGCTGCCGTTCCGTCCGGCGCTGTCGATCCTCGCGACGGTGATCTCGTCGGGTCCGCAGCGCGCCGTCGCCGACGCCGGCCTGAAGGCGCTCGGTATGGACCACGGCGACCCGACGATCGAGGGCGCAAGCGTGTGGTTCTGCTCCGACGAGCACGTCACCTTCTCGCCGCCGGTCCCCGTCGGCACGCGCGTACGGGTGTGGCCGGCGCACGTCGATCCGACGGTCGCGTATCACGCCGCGATGCAGATCGTGGACGGCGAGCGCGTCGTCGAGACCTGGCCCGTCGACCTGCGCGGCTGGTAGGCCGCGCGCGCGTCACGCCCGCACCTTCCACGCCCGCGTGCCCTCGGGGTGCTCGTACCATCCCGGGTCGGCGTAGTCGGCGCTCACCTCGTCGCGCACCTTCACGATCGTGAACATGCCGCCCATCTCGATGTTCCCGAACGGCCCCTTGCCCGCCATCATCGGCAGCGTGTTCTTCGGACCCTTCATGTGCTGCGCCATGTCCTGCATCTCGGACATGCCGCGTTGACCCATGCCCATGTAGCCGGGCAACAGCGCCTGGATGCGCTCCTCGACGCCGCGCTGATCCGCGCCGAGCGTGTTCTCGATGTCGTGCGCCATCGCGTTCATCGTGTGGTGCGACTTGTGGCAGTGCAGCACCCAGTCGCCGGGCACGTCGGCGACGAACTCGATGTCGCGTGTGGCGCCGACCGGGACGAGCGTCGTCGTCTCGGGCAGCTGCGCCGACGCCGGCACCGGCCCGCCGTCGGTCCCGGTGACGCGGAACTTGAAGCCGTGGAGATGCATCGGGTGCTCGTCCATCGACAGGTTGCCGAAGCGGATGCGGACGCGCTGGCCGGTCTTCACGACGAGCGGCGCGGTCGCGGGAAAGACCTTCGAGTTGAAGGTGAACATGTTGAAGTCGAGCATCACCGCGGGATCGGGCCGGTAGGTGCCGGGATGGATCGCCCACGCGTGCAGCATGATCGCGAAGTCGCGGTCGACCGGGGGCGTCGCCGCCTCGCGCGGGTGGATCACGAAGAGGCCCATCATGCCGACGGCCATCTGCAGCATCTCGTCGGCGTGCGGGTGGTACATCTGCGTGCCGTGCTGGCGCAGCGTGAACTCGTAGGCCCACGTCTCGCCCGGCATGATCGCGGGCTGGGTGAGGCCGCTGACGCCGTCCATGCCGGGCGGCAGCAGCACGCCGTGCCAGTGGATGCTGGTGCGCTCGGGCAGCTTGTTGGTGACCAGGATGCGCACGCGGTCGCCCTCGACGGCCTCGATCGTCGGGCCCGGCGTCGTGCCGTTGTAGCCCCAGCACTTGACGCGCATGCCCGGCGCGAACTCGCGCCACACCGGCTCGGCCGTGAGGTGGAACTCCTTCACGCCGTCCTTCCACTCGAACGGCAGGCTGGCACCGTCGGGCGTGACGACCGGGGGCGGCGCCACCGCCGCGCCGGGCGCGAGCGTGGTGCTCGTCGTGGGCAACGGCTCGGCGGCGCGCGCGAGGCGATGGCCGAGGCTCGCGCCCGCGGCGGCGAGGAACGAACCCAGGAGCTGGCGGCGGGTGGCCATGTCAGTGTCCTCCGTGGTGGTGGTGCCGATGCGCGTCGGCGGCGGGTGCGCCGTCGGTCGCCGGCGCGGCGGCGACGGCGACCGGCAGCCGCGCGGCGAGCGCACGCTCGAGCGCGGTGCGGGCGAGCCAGAAGTCTCGCACCGCCTCGATGTAGCCGCGCAGCGCCTCCACCTCGGCCTGCTTCGCCTGGAGCAGCGCCAGCGGGCCGAGCAGCATGTAGTTGTAGTGCTCGATCGAGAGCGCGACGACGCGCGCGCGCAGCGGCAGCAGCGCGGTGCGGTAGCGTCCCGCGATCGCCCGCGCCGACGCGACGCGGGCCCGCGCCGCGCCGACCTCGGCGCGCACGTCGAGCCCGCGCGCCGCCAGCCGCGCCTCGCTCTGGCGCAGCTGGCTCTCGAGGCGGCCGCGCTCGGCGTTGCCCTGGTCGAAGATCGGCAGCACGAGCGAGAGCGACGGCCCGACCAGCCACGTGCCCTCGCGCTCGTGCTCGACGGCGACGCCGACGTCGGCGATCGGGAACCAACGCGTCACCTGCTGCAGCCCGAGCGCGTCGCGCAGCACGGCGACCTCCTGCTGCACGGCGAGGAGATCCGGCCGCTGGGTGTAGGCCGCCTCCTCGAGCGCCGGCAGGTCCGGCTCCGCCTCCGGCACGGCCGGGAGCTGCGCCGGCACGCTCCACCCGCCGCCCGCGCCGACGCCGAGCAGCCGCCCGAGCCGTTCGCGCGCCGGCGCGATCTCGGCCTCGGCACGGGCGACCTCCAACTCCAGCTCGGTCGCGAGCGCCGTCTCGCTCGCGAGCTGGAGCTCGCTCACGTTGCCGGCCTCGTGCAGGCGCTCGGTGAGCGCGCGTGACACGTCGGCGACCTCCGCCACGGTGCGCAGCACCGCCACGGTGTTGTGCGCCGCCACGAGATCCCAATAGGCGGCGCGCACCTCGGCGGCGAGGTCGAGCACCTCGGCCGCCACGCGGTGCTGCACCTCCACCACCTGCGCCGCCGCGATGCGCGTGCGCGCCGGCAGGAAGACGAGGTTCACGAACTCCTGCGCGAGATCCATCTCGATGTTGGTCCCGGACGGCGAGCGATCGGGGAAGCGGAAGGCACCGGTCAGCACCGGGTTGCGCAGGAGGCCGGCCTGCACGAGGTCCGCCTGGGCGACGCCGAGATCCTCGTAGGTCGCCTGCAGGCTCGGATTGCGCAGGAGGGCGACCTGCACCGCGGCGTCGACGTCCAGCGGCTGTGCCAGCAGGTCGTCGACGGCCGCGTCCACGGCGGCGTCCTCCGCCGTGCCCCGACGCCAGTGGACGCGTTGGTCGAGTCGCGCCACGACGGCGTCGCGGACCCCCGGGAACGCGGCCTCGGGGCGCACGTGGCCGCACGCGGTCGCCGCGGCGAGCAGTGCCGCGAGACCGAGGCGGAGCGCGACCGGCGTCGCGCGCCGGTGGTCGAGAGACGATCGAGACATGCACGTTCCTCGGACGAGCCGGCCCCGGGGGGCCGGGCTGCGGGTGGGCCGATCATCCCGCCGGCAAGGCGGGACGGGCAGCTCAAACGAGGAGCGTGCGCAGGCGCAGATACAGCGGTCCCGGCGGCGCGCCGCGCGCGCCGGAGCGCACGGGATCGCCGAGCGACGGGGCCGCCGCGGCGCGCAGCGACCCGAGCGGCGGCGCGGGCAGGACCGCCAGCACGGGGGCGAGGGCGCTCGGGGTCGTGGCCGGAGCCTGAAGCGCGGCCGCACAGCAGCTGGCGTGTGCGGCCGGCGGCAGCGCTCCCGCGCCGTCCGTGCCGCCGGCGTCGTGATGGCAGGGCGGCGGCGCAGTCTGCGTGGACCCGTCGCCGGCGAGACAGCGCGTGGGGCACAGCACGACGCCGGCCAGCAGCATGACCAGAGCCGCGATCGGAGCCACGCGGGCGGCGAATCGACGACGCATCACCGGCTTCTGTGGTACGCCGCCGAACCCCGGTGAGCAAGCGGCGCCGCGCGTCCGGGCGGACGCGCCGCCGCCGCCATGGCGTCGCGAGCGCTACTGGTTGCAGGTGAGATCGGCCGGGCAGGCGAAGCCGCTCGCACACACCGAGCCGACGCCGGAGTCGTACCAGTCGTCGAGGCAGCAGCTCATCCGGCGCAGCGTCGGACCGTACGGGCCGGACAGGTTCGAGAGCGCCCCCGCCAGCGCCATCTTGTCGGCGTCGCCGCCGAACCGCCCGCGCTCGTCGGGGTCGACGAAGAGGTCGACCATCTCCAAACGGTTGCCGAAGAAGTACGACTTGAGGACGCGCGGCTTGCAGACGCGGTTGCAGGCGGGCAGCGCGATGCCGTTCGCCGTCGGGCATGCCGGGCAGTCGTCGGGCGTCCCGCAGCCCTGGTTCGGGGCGTTGCCGCAGTACTTCTGCCCGGGCGCCGCGCAGGTGGTGGGCTGGCCGGGGAGGAGCGCGGCGCAGACGGCGTCGTCCATGCAGGACGGCGCGATACGGCAGCGGCCGCCGAGACACGCGGCACCGGCCGCACACTGCGACGTCGAGGAGCATGCGCGCTCGTCCTCGCGGACGCAGAAGCCGCCGACACACGCGCTGCCCGGGACGCAGTCCGTCGCCGTCGTGCACGCCGGCTGGGCGGTGTTCACGCAGCGTCCGACGCTGTCCGGACGGGAGAGGAAGTAGCGGAACTTCGTCGCCTTCGTCCCGCGCTGCGTCTGGTGCCCACAGAGCGCCCCGCGCAGGTCGCGCGACGGGGCGGGTCCACCGGGCGCGGTGCGGAGCTGCATGCGCAGGTCGCGGCCGTCGCAGCTCGAACCATCGTTGCCCGGCGGGCACGCCACGGGCGTCGGCGAGTCGATCGCGAAGCCGAGCGCCGTGGGAAGCAGGTCGGTCGTGTGCGCGACCGCCGAGCTCTCGTAGACCTCGCCCGAGGGCGGCACGTTACGGGCATGCGACGCCAGGTCGGGCAGCGTGCGCGGATCGAAGACGATCAGGCGCGTGCGGTAGCCGTTCTCGCCGAAGCGGTGCTTCGAGTTCGGCAGATGCCACCCGTTGTCCGACAGGTACATGATCACCGTATTGCGGGCGAGGGACGGCTCGACGCCGTCGATCCAGGTGCCGGTACAGGTGTGCGGCGACGTCACCTCGTAGCGGCCCTCGCCGTTGCGCCCCACGCAGTGCGGCTGGCTGGCGCGCTCGAGGAACTTGCGTAGCTCGCGGACGTTGTCGTCGACCCACCAGACGTTGGCATAGAAGGCGCGTACCGAGCCGAAGTTGCTCTCGTCGAACGCGCGGACCAAGGGCGGGCAGGTCGAGCCGCTGCAGAAGCGGCCGAGATCGAACAGGCCGCCCAGGCCGTTGAAGCGCGGCCCGAAGAGGTAGCTCTCGACGGTGGCCGGGGCGCGCAGCGGCTGGTGCGGGATGCGCGGCGCGTACCAGATGAAGAACGGCTGCGACGTGAACGTCGCCGTGGTGCCCGGCACCTTGTAGAGCATGTCGTCGATGAACTGGAACACCTGCTCGATGCCGCGCTCGGTGAGCGGCGTGTAGGTCTCGTCCTGATCGGTCCCGCACTCCGGCTCCTGCTCGGCGTCGTCGCCGGGCTGACACGAGAGTCGGCCGAGACGATGCCCCGAGCCGCGCTCGCCGGCATCGAAGCCGGGATTCCCGGACGACGCAGTGAACTTGCCACCCAGATAGGTACAGTATGAGCCGATGCGCTGCGACGCATCCCACGGATCGGCAGGCGCGTCGTCGCCGGGCAGCGACTTCAAGACGCTCGGGAGCGTCGCGAAGTACGACGAGAGCCGCGAGTTGCGGCCACCGAAGCTCTTCTGGAAGCGCCCGGTGAGCATCGTCATGAGCGACGGGTAGCACCATGCCGCGGTGTTGTGCGCGATCGGGAACGTGGTGCCGTAGCCGGTGAGGACGTCGAGATTCGGCGTCGCGGGCGCGGGGATCGGCGTACCGCTCTGCGTGGAGCGACACTCGCGCGCCGAGCCGTAGTGACACTCGCCCTGGTCGTCGGCGATGAAGAGCAGAATGTTCGGCCGCGTTTTGCCGGGTGACGGCATGCACGCCGAGCCGTCGAGACACATCCCGCCCGCGGGACACGCGAGGCCGCCGGGACAGATGGTCGGCTGCGAGGCGCAGCAGGGAACCGCACCGACCTGGTGACGCGAGGAGTAGAAGACGCTCGGCGGCTCGCAGAGTCCGAGGTTACGCTTGAACGAAACCGCGGCCGATGCGCTGCTCGGTGCAACCAGGCCTCCGACGGTGAAGACGAACAAAGCGACCAGACCTGGGAACACCCGTACGAGCATGGGGGAATCGCGTACGTCACGCCTCGTCATAGTGTCAAGAAAAAACGCCGAAACGACGGCCTTTTCGCACGCTGGCCGTGTGTGACTGCAAGCCACATCGCGTGCGTTCATGCACGATCGCTTACGTTGCTGCCGACCATGGTCGCAGGCGACCGTGCGCTGAGACCCGCATGTGCACGTGCTAAGTGACGCCGCGATGAACGCCCTGCTCCGACGTTGGCCCACGCTCGCCACCCGTCTGCCGCGCGTCACGCTCGTCGACGGCGCGACGCCGGTCGCCCCGCTCGCCCGCCTCGGCGGCGCACGCGGCATTTCGCGGCTGTGGATCAAGCGCGACGACCGGACGAGCGCCGTGTATGGCGGCAACAAACCACGCAAGCTGGAATGGCTCCTGGGTGCGGCACGCGCGGCCGGATCGCGTGCGGTCATCACGTTCGGCGGCATCGGCACGCATCACGGCCTCGCCACCGCCGCATGCGCGCGCGCCGTCGGCATGCGTACCGTGCTCGTGCTGATCCCGCAGCCGGTCACGCCGCACGTGCGTCATTGCCTGCTCATCGACCACCTTTTGGGCGCCGAGCTGCACCTCGCATCCGGCGTACCCGACGTCGTGCGACGCGGGGTGATGCTGCTCGCGCGCGGCCGCTGGCGCGGCGAGCCGCTCGCGGTGATCCCCACCGGCGGCTCGTCGGCGCTCGGCACGCTCGGCTACGTCGATGCGGCGCTGGAGCTCGCGGAGCAGGTCGCCGCGGGTGCGCTGCCCGAGCCCGACGCGATCTTCGTCCCGCTCGGCAGCGGCGGCACGGTCGCGGGCCTCGTCCTCGGGCTGCGCCTCGCGGGCCTGCGCACGCGCGTCGTCGGCGTCCTCGTCACCGACATCCTGCCGCCGTCGCCGCGGCGGCTGCGCGCGCTCGCCCGTGCCGCTGCCCGGCGCCTCGCGCCCGAGGTCGCGGCGCCCCCGCTCTCGCTCGAAGACTTCGCCATCGACCGCGACTTCGTCGGCCCCGCCTACGGCGCGCCGACCGCCGCGGCGGAGGCGGCGCGCGATCTCGCTCGCGAGCTCGAAGACGTGCGTCTCGAGACGACGTACACCGGCAAGTGCCTCGCGGCGCTGCTCGCGCGCGCGGCGACGCCGCCGTGGCGCGATCGCACGCTGCTCTTCTGGAACACGTTCAGCAGCGTCGATCCCGCCGATACGCTCGGGCCGCTGCCCGACTGGCGGACGTTGCCGGTGCCGTTCCACCGCTTCTTCCGGGACGACGACGCCCGCGCCGCCTGAGCGCCCGCTCAGGCGAGCAGCGTGCGGGCGGCGCCGGCGAGCGCACCGCCCAGCACGAGCCAGGTCGAATCGATCCGTCCCCACCACAGCAGCGCACCGCTCGCCGCGCACAGCAGCACCGACGGCACGTCGACGAGCGCCGCACGCGCGAGAGGCACGCTCACCACGGCCATGAGGGCCCACGAGGCGACGTTGACGCCGTCGAGCAGCCCGCCCGTCAGCGGCGACGCGCGCAGGCGGCGGATCACCGGCGCGGTGAGCGCCACGAATACGAAGGCGGGCAGGAAGATGCCGGCGGTCGCGGCGAGCGCGCCCGGCACGCCGGCGAGCAGGTAGCCGACGAACGTCGCCGTGGTGAAGAGCGGGCCCGGCGTCACCTGCCCGATGGCAATGGCATCGAGCAGCTGCTGCTCGCTGAGCCACCCGAGGCGCTCCACGAGATCGGTGCGCAGGAACGCGAGCAGCACGTAGCCGCTTCCGAACAGCACCGAGCCGATCTTCACGAACACCCAGAAGAGCCCCGACGGCGTCGCCGCCACGGCCGTGGCGGCGGTCGCGCTCGCGACGCCGAGCGGCGCGGCGGCGACGGCGAGCCCGGCGCCGACGCGCAGCCCCGCCGCCACGACGCCCGCGACCAGCAGCACGAGAAGCTCGTTCACCCCGAGCACGACCGCCGCGATCGCGGCGACCGCCACGCCCGCGAGCGTGCGGTCGCGGATCGCCGCGCGCCCGAGGCGCCAGAGCGCCTGCGCGACGATGGCGACGACCACCGCCTCGACGCCCGCGAGCACGCCGGCGGACGCCGGCAGGCTCTCGAAGCGTACGTACGCCCACGCCAGCACGAGCACGATGAGCGTAGCCGGCAGGATGAAGCAGACGCCGGCGACCACGAGGCCCGCGGCGCCGGCGCGATCGTGGCCGATGTGGATCGCCAGCTCGGTCGAGTTCGGCCCCGGGATGAGGTTCGTCGCGCCGACGAGATCGAGGAAGCGTGCGCGATCGAGCCAGCGCCGCCGCCCCACGACCTCGTGCTCGACGAGCGCGATGTGCGCCGCCGGCCCGCCGAACGCCGTGGCGCCGAGGCGCAGGAACAGCCGCGCCAGCTCGCCGAGCCGCTCGGCCCTCAGAGCTTCCCGTCGGTCACGTTCCAGGTGATGTCGCCCTTGTGGAGCGGCGCGAGCACCGTCTTCTCCCAGGTGCCGTTCTTCCACGCGTAACGCCGCAGCTCGCCCTGCTCTTCCGAGGCGACGTAGATCTCGAGCGCGCCGTCACCGTCGAGGTCGGCGAGATGGACGGGGTGCTCGTATCCCGACGAGCCCTTGTCGATGACCGTCGCCTTCCACGCGCCGCCGTCGCCCTGCTCGAAGAGCCAGAGGCCCGACGACAGCGCGCCGGCGACGATGTCGATCTTGCCGTCGCCGTTGACGTCGCCGGCCTGGATCGCGCGCATCTGCCGGTCCGGCACCGTGGCGACCGTCGTGCCCTCGAACTTCCCGTCCTTCCACTTGTACTGCTTCACGGTGACAGGACGGACGAGCGCGCCGCCCTGGCCGATCGCGCCCTCCCACGCGACGTACACCTCGGAGACGCCGTCCTTGTCGACGTCGGCCGCGAGGACCTCCTTCGCGTGCGTGTCGCCGGGCGCGTCGACGATCGACTTCTGCCACGTGCCCTCGGCGTCGCGCTTGTACATGCGCACCTCGCCGGGCTGCTCCTCGTCGAGCTTGTTCGGCGCGCTCGGCGTCGCGAAGAACTCCGGCTTGCCGTCGCCGTCGATGTCGCCGATCTCGATCTCGTGCACGAAGGTGTTGGGCGTCGCGTCGACCTGCTCGACGCGCCAGTTCTCGTCGGGGTGGACGATCACGATGACGCCCTGGTCGTGCGTGGCGATCACCAGCTCTTCCTTGCCGTCGCCGTCGACGTCGGCGTGCTCGAAGTCGCGCAGCCGATCGAACTTGCCGCCGAACTTCGGATTCCAGTGCGTCTCCTGCTTCCACTCGCCGTCGGCGAACTTCCACGTGCGCAGCAGCGCCTGGTTGCCGCCGATGGTGAGGATGCCGTCGTCCCACGGCACTGCCTTGTGGAAGACGTTGGAGTCCGGGTCCTCGAGGACCACCGTCTTCCAGCCCTCCGGGGTCTCGCGCACGATGATCAGCTTCGCGGGGCCGGGCACCTGTTCCGTCTTCCCGTCGGCGCCGCGCTTCTCGACGAACTGCGCCTGCGTGACGAGGAGGGCGGGGAACGGCCCGCCGGTCAGGGCTTCGCGCGTCGGCGGGACGTCGGCGGCAGGGACCGGCGCCGCGGCGCCGCCGCCGGAGCCCCCCCCTTCTCCGCCACAGGCGACCAGACACGACACGAGGAGGAGCGTCAGGTATCGGCGCATGGCGCGGCATGGAGCCGTGTCCCGGCCCGGTTGTCAATTCGAGGGGGTCACGGCCGCGGTGCCATCCATCCGACCACCTCCCGGGCGTGACCGCCCACACTGCGCCCGGGGGGCCGGAGCCCACCGCCTTGCAGGCGGTCCGCCAGCGGGTCCGCACGGCGCTCGCACGCGAACGCCGACGCCGCGCCGGCCCCTCCACGTCTCGCCCGCCCCGGGGCCGAGGGGCTAGACTCCGGCCCATGAGCAAGGCCTTCACGCGCGAGCCCGACGGCGACGACGCGACCGACGACGACGTCACCGACGACGACGCGCGCCTGCCCGGCGGCTTCACGAACTACATCACGCCCGCGGGCCGCCAGCGGCTCCACGACGAGCTGAACCGCCTGTGGAAGGTCGACCGTCCGAAGCTCGTCGACATCATCGCCTGGGCCGCCAGCAACGGCGACCGCTCGGAGAACGGCGACTACATCTACGGCAAGCGCAAGCTGCGCGAGATCGACCGCCGCATCCGTTTCCTCTCGAAGCGCCTCGACAGCGCCGTGATCGTCGACAACGCCGGCAAGGAGCACGACCGCGTCTACTTCGGCGCGACGGTCACCTACCAGGGCGAGTCCGGCGAGGAGCAGACGGTCAGCATCGTCGGCGTCGACGAGTACGATCCGGCGCGCGGGCGGGTGTCGTGGATCTCGCCGATCGCGACCGCGCTGCTGAAGGCGTCGGTGGGCGACGTCGTCACGCTGCGCACGCCGCGCGGCCCCGAAGAGCTCGAGGTCCTCGACATCCGCTACGAGCCGCTGCCCTGAGCGGCGGCGCCGACTACTCGCGCCAGCCGCGCTCGAACGGCAGCCGCCAGCCGAACGGGGCGACGAGGTTGTGCATGGACTTGGGGCCCCAGGTGCCGCACTTGTAGAGCTGCACCTCCGGCGGATCGTCGAGCAGCGGCTGCGCAACCTCCCACAGCCGCTCGATGCCCTCGGCGTTCGGGAAGAGCGTCTTGTCGCCGCTCATGGCGTCGAGGATCAGGCGCTCGTAGGCCTCGAGCACGTCCGTCTGCGCCTCCTTCTCCTGGAGCGCGAACTGGAGGCTGAGCTTCTCGAGCACCATGCCGGGGCCCGGCCGCTTGCCGTAGAACGAGAGCGACACCTTGGACGACTCGCCGAGGTCGAAGGTCAGATGGTCGGGCCCCTTCGTCCCCACGCCCGACTGCGGCGGGAACATGCTGCGCGGCGGCTCGAGGAACGCGATCGAGACGATACGCGCGCCCTCGGCCATGTGCTTACCGGTGCGCAGGTAGAACGGCACGCCCGCCCAACGCCAGTTGTCGATCTCGCACCTGAGCGCGATGAACGTCTCGGTCTGCGAGTCCGGATCGACGCCGTCGAGCGAGCAGTAACCCTCGTGCTGGCCGCGCACGACGTTGTTCACGTCGAGCGGGCGCATCGAGCGGAAGACCTTGTTCTTCTCTTCGTTGATGGAGCGCGGCTCCAGCGCCGTCGGCGGCTCCATGGCGACGAAGGCGAGTATCTGGAAGAGGTGCGTCACGACCATGTCGCGGAACGCGCCGGCGGTCTCGTAGAACGGCGCGCGCTTGCCGACCGCGAGCGTCTCGGGAACGTCGATCTGGACGTGGGAGATGTGCTGGCGGTTCCAGATCGGCTCGAAGAGGCCGTTCGCGAAGCGGAACGCGAGGATGTTCTGCGCCGCTTCCTTGCCGAGGAAATGGTCGATGCGAAACACCTGGCTCTCGTCGAAGACCGCATGCACCGCGGCGTTGAGCTCGCGGGCGCTCGCGAGGTCGGTGCCGAACGGCTTCTCCATGACGACGCTGGCGCGCTCGGCGAGCCCCGCGTCGCCGAGCATGCTCACCACCGCGCGGGCCGCACGCGGCGGCACGCTCACGTAGTGCAGGCGGCGCACGCCGTCGCCGAGCTGGCGCTCCATGGCGGCGACGACGGCGGCGAGCCCGGCCGGACCGGCCGACTGCGGCACGTAGTGGAGCGTCGCCGCGAACGCCGCCCACGTCTCCTCGCTGAACGGCGAGCGCGAGAACTCGTCGCAGGCGGCACGCGCGAAGGTGCGGAAGCCGTCGTCGTCGAGCTCCTCGAGCGACGTGCCGACGATGCGACAGACCGGCAGCAGGCCGACGCGGCAGAGCTGGAACAGGCCGGGGATCAGCTTGCGCCGGGCGAGATCGCCGGCTGCGCCGAAGAGCACCACCACGTGCGGATGCATGGGCCGCAGGCGCGTGCCCGCGGCGTCCGTCGGATTCTCGAGCTGCGTCGGCGCCGATCCCGGCATGCGCGTCATAACGAAGCCACCTCCTCGAGGCCGCCCTCGTTACAGGCCGGATGGTCCCGCTTCAACGCCGAAGCCCGAGACGTTCGCGGACCTCGGCGAATCCGGGATCGGCGCTCGCCCATCCGGCGTCGGCGTCGAGCATCGCCGCGAACGTCTGCCCGCTCGGCGAACGACCCTGCTGCGGATCGACGCCGCGATCGAGGAGGAACGTGACGGCGTCCCAGTTCCGAGCGTCGGCCGCGTAGAAGAGGATGCGCTCGCCCCTGGGGCCGGTGGCGTTCAGGTCGGCCCCATGGGCGAGGAGCATCGACAGCACGTCGATGCCGACGCTGTGCCCGGCCCCCGCGAACCAGAGCGGCGTCCCCATCGGCCCGGTGCGGTTCGGGTCCGCCCCCGCGTCGAGCAGCATGCGGACCGGCGCCGGCCCCGTCTGCCGCACGATCTGGAGCGCCATCTCGAGCGGGAGCTCGTAGCCGGCGCCGAGATTGGTATCCGCCCCGGCGGCGAGCAGGATCGGCAGCGCCTCCTGCCGCTCCGGGGTAGCACGCAGCTGGCGCAGGGCGGCCACCAGCGGCGTCATGCCGGCGAGGCCGGCGGCGTTCACGTCGACCTGCGGAACCAGCGCCGCAACGGCCGCCGCATCGTTGCGCCGGATCGCCTCGACCAGGTCGCGCGACGGCCCCGCCGTGAAGAACGTCAGCTCCCCGGCGGCGTCGCCGTACGCGCGCAGCTGCACGCGCCAGGACGCCTGCGTGGCGACGGCCACGACGGGCGGCGCGACCGCGACGACGAACGCCAGCCCGCGCCAGAGGGGCGAGCGGCTGCGCACCCACGTGACCGCCGCCGCCGCGAGCACGCCCGCCGGCAGCGCGAGCAGGACGAGGGCGACCTGCGCCGGCGCGGTTCCGGACGGCTTCGCCGCGGCGAGCCCGAGCACGAAGACGAGGAGCACCACCGCCGCATCGAGCGCGACGCAGAGCCAGAAGATCAGCGCGAGCATGACGGGGCGTCGCGCGACGTCGCGGCCAGCGCCGCGGCAGCGGCGAGCTTGTGCCGCGCCTGCCAGGGCGACCCGACCGCGCGCCCCATGGCGTGCAGGACGGCGTCGACGTCCTCGCGCCCGAGCGCCGCAGCGGCGTCCCGGAACACGCGCTCACGATCGTACCAGTACACCGCCCAGCCGCGGGCCTCGGCCGCCGCTGCGAGCGCCTGGCGGTACATGACGGAGTCCGCGACGGTCTGCGCGCGATTGTCGGCGATCCGCTCCTCGGTCGTGGGCGGAAGCGCGGGGCACCGGCGGATCGCGATACACGCGATCGACACGGGAACGGCTCCGGCCACCGCCGCGAGGTGCTCGCACGCACCGCGCGCGGCGGCCACGCGCACGCGCTCGACCAGAGCCACCGCCTCCTCGAGCGTGATCGCCCGCGCCCACGGGCTGTTCCGATAGCGCCCCACCGCCCAGGAGCCTTCGTGGTGATGGGGGTGCGTCGGCAAGTCGGGCGCGGTGAGGTCGATGCGACGGCGGTCCAGGATCTCGCCGTCGCCCGCGACGGTGACGAGCTCCGCCGAGTTGCCGTGCTCCGCGACGCCGACCGCCGCAGGTCGCTGCGCTCCTCCGCCGGCCATGGGATCGTCAGTCTCCCCGCGTGCCGGGCGTGCACCGGCGGCCGGGCGTCTTCGCGACACGCACGCGTCCGTTCTCGGCGACCGCGGCCCGCACCAGCCGCTTGAACGCCGTCGCGTCGAGCGACTCACCCTCCCGGATGTCGATGGCGCGCCGCGTGCCGCCCTCCAGGCCGGCGTTGAAGAGACCGCGGGGATCGTCGAGGGACGCGCCCCGGGCGAAGGTCAGCTTCACCACCTGCGCGTACGCTTCGCCCGTACAGACGATGCCGTCGTGGGACCATACCGGCACGCCCTGCGGATTGCTCGGCTTCGCCCACTTGCACGCTTCCACGACGTCGGGATCGGCCTCGTGGATCAGACGACGCACGGTCGCCAGCGTCGCCGCGCGCCAGCCGCCCAGGGAGCGGATGCGCGCGTCGACCAGACGGGCGGCGTCGCCGGAGGCCGGCTTCACGGCGGTCTTCGCTGCACGCGCCATCGCTCCCACCTGCTCGCGGTCCAGCCGGGACACAAGCGCGGCGGCGGCGACCGGACGTCCGCGCCCCGCCCGCGTGCGCGCGCGCAGCGCTCCCGGCGAGCAGCCGAACCAGCGGTGGCATGCCTTCCCGAAGTTCGACGCGTCCTCGTAGCCCAGGCGATAGGCGACCTCGGCCGCGGTCAGCGCGGTGTCCGACAGCAACGCGAGCGCGCGCTGCCGGCGACGGACGTCGCGCAGCGCGCGGTACGTCGTGCCGGCCTCGCGCAGCCGGCGGATCAACGTGCGCGACGACACCGCGAGCCGCCGCGCCACCTCTTCGAGCGAGCGGCCGCCCTGCCCGCCGTAGGTCATGAGCTCCTCGACGAGCGCCGGCGTATAGCGGTGGCCCGTCAGGCGCTCGGCCTGGGCTTCGAGGGTCCGCACCGCGACCTGGTACACGGCGGCATCGGCGAACGGCGACGGCTGCGCGAGCCACACCGCCGGGATCACGAGCGCGCTGACCCGCCGGATGAGCGCCCTCTTCGCCAAGACCCGTCGCGCCGCCGACCTGGCGATCCATCCGCTGCTCCTAGGTGCGGCCGAGCACTTCGTCGATCATCCCGTGGTCTACGGCTCGGGCGACCTCGCGCGTGCCGTCCGTCCGGGGCTGCGTCTCGGCGGCGCGCAGCTGATCCAGATCGGCCCCGGCGAGGGCGCAGCCGTTGCACCGCGATCATTGGGCCATGCTGTGGCGCTACCCCGACTACGGCCGCCAGGTGCGGCTGCAGCTCATGCTGGCCGTCAGCGACTTCACGGCGGACAACGGCGCGACGCAGGTCGTCCCCGGCAGCCATGTCTGGAGCGAGGATCGTCTCGCCGATCCCTCCGAGGCCGTGCCGGCCGTGATGCCGGCGGGCTCCGGGCTGCTCTTTCTCGGCTCGACCCATCACGGCGGCGGCACGAACCGTACGGCGGATCAGTATCGCACCGGGCTCACGCTGGGCCTCGATTCCGCGGCCGTCCGGCAAGAGGAGAAACATGGACCTCTCCCTCGGCCCCGGCGTGGTGCGGAGCTACCCGGAGCAGGTCCAGCGTCTCCTCGGATGGACGTACGCGCCGGAGACCTACATGGGCTGGGTCGAGATCGACGGCGAGATGGCGGACCCGACCCGGCGGCTCGGCTGAACCCGCGGCCGCTACGGCAACCCGGCGCCGGGAACGTCGACGCGCACCGTCTCCACCCGCGCCGCACGCGCCGTGCGGCACGCCTCGCGGTTCGTCGTCGGCGCCGTCAGCACGAACAAGGTCCGGCGATCGTCGCCGCCGAGCATGCAGGCGATGGCCATCTGCCCGACGGGAATCCGGTGCGTCACCGCGCCGCCCTCCCGCACCCGCACCACCTCGTTGCTGATCGGCGACGCCACCCAGATCGCGCTCTCGGCGTCGAGGCAGATGCCGTCGGGAATGGCGCCGTCGAGCCTGGCCCATTCGCGGCGGCGCGAGAGGCTGCCGTCGTCGGCGACGTCGAACGCCGTGAGGCACGCCCCGAACGACTCGCCGACGACGAGCGTGCGCCCGTCGGGCGTCAGCACGGTGCCGTTCGGAAAGCGCAGGTCGGCGGCGGCGATCCGCACGGTGCCGTCGGGAAGGACGAGCGCCAGCGCGGCGGGATCGGGCAGGCCGCCGTCCTCGAGGTTCGATCCGAAGTTGCCGACGTAGGCGCGGCCGCGCGCGTCCACGACCATGTCGTTGCAGTGGTAGGTCGCGATGTCGCCGAGGTCGGCGACCGGCGCGAGGCCGCCGGGGTCGAGCCGCAGCAGACGGCGGTCGACCATCGAGACGACGAGCAGGCGGTCGTCGGGCGTCCAGCCGAGGCCCGACGGCCGGCCGGGCACTTCGACCACGGTCTCGACCGTGCCCTGGGCGTCGAGCGTCAGCACGCGGTCGTCGTGCATGTCCGAGAGCCACAGCTTGCCGGCGTGCCAGCGTGGCCCTTCGAGGAAGACGAAGCCGTCGGCGAACACGGTGGAAGCGAGGGACATGGCAGCCTCGTAGCACGGTGCCCGCGGGCCGCCTACGGAACCGGCACGTCAGGCCTGCGAGGACCCGGGAGATACTCGTCGATCTGGCGTCGATAGCCCGCGACCAGGGCGATCGGCCCCAGCACCGAGGACACGAGGCGCATCCCGAACGCAGTGGGCTGGACGTCGTCGTCGAACTCGGCGAACAGCGCCGCAGCCAGCAGGAGAGACGGATATCCGTTGCGATCCGTCCTGCCATCCCGTGCGAGGCCGAATAGCACCCGGAAGAAGTCGTGGATGCGGCCGGCCGGCCGGATATCCTCGATGACGACGGCCTCGTCGTCACATGGATTCCACTGGAAGTGCCGCGCTCCGGCGGGAAGCGTCATCGACTGCCCCGCGCGAACGATACAGTGCTTCCCATCGACCCGTAGATGCAGCTCACCAGAGAGCACGGACACCGACTGCTCCTTGCCGGGATGTCGGTGCTCACCGGGAATCTCTCCGTGGGGACGGAGAGCATACTGGGCCGTGAACGCCTGCGCCGTCGACACCAGCACCCGCATCGACTCGCCCGTGACCGGATTCTCGAGGAGCTCTGCCATCGGGACACTCCCGTTCTTCGAGGCCGACCGACTGCCGCCCGCGCCGGCCGACCCATAGCACGACCGGAGCCGGACGAGCGCACCTACCGCGGCGGCCTCGACATCGGCGTGAGGAGCGGGCATGCGCCCACTGCAATCTCGCCGACGACGTCGAAGCCGTGGCGCCGATACAGCGAGACGTTACGCGGGTTCGTCGACTCGAGGTACGCGGGCACGCCGTCCTCGTCGCACCGCGCCAGGGCGTGACGCATCAGCGCGTCGCCGACACCTTGCCCGCGTCGGCTCGGATCCACGCCGATGAGCGGCAGGTACCAATGACGGCCCGCGGGATGCACCTGCGCCATCTGCTCGAGGGCACCGAAGGCATCGTCGAGACGGGCCGGTTCCGCCGTCTCGCGAACCACCGTCTCGAGGGTCTCGGCGTCGGGGTGCACGTCGGGAGGTAGCCAGAGCGCAGCGCCGGAGAAGTCGGCACAGACGTATGCGGACCCGCACGCGAATCCCCGTCCTGCGAATGCGCGGACGAACGCGGGACCTGATTGCAGATACGCATAGGGCGACGGCCACAGGAAGCGTGCGAATGGATCCGTGATGAACGCGGCGACGATGGCGGAAATCGCCTGGGGCACCTCGTCGGGTCGGGCACTGCGAACCTCGGTCGCGGGACGGTTCATCGCATCCTCCTGCCGTTTGGTGAGGTACGTGCGGCACGGGTTTCGTTTTCGGATCCCGGCGGCCGGCCGGCGCCAGCGGAGCGACGTCAGGCGGCGGCGCGGCGACCCGCGACCTGCACCACTCGTGGCATTCCGGCGACGGTGTCGGGATCGGCGGCGAACTGGAAGAGATCCCTCACCACTTCGTCGATCTCCTCTTGCGACGCCAGACCGTCCTCCAGCACGGCGCCGGCGATGTTCTCCATCGTCAGCGGGTTGAGGAGCTTGGCTTCCCCCTGCGTGCCGACCGGCTGCACCACCCAGACCCCGACGTCTTCGAAGCCACCCTGCTTCAGCAGCCCGGGCAAGCGCGGTCCGATGTTCGGGTCACCGCCCCGTCGGCCCACGGTCGCACAGTAGAGCTCGTGATACCGCCGGAACGCCTTCGACTCCGGGTAGGTGAAATGCCCGCTGAAGTCGATATCCTCGGCCCCGAGGACTCCACCGGGGCGCAGATGGCGGTAGAACGCGCGCACGGCGGCAGCAGGATCGCTGAGGTGCGTCAGGAGGAATCGCGAGTACACGACATCGAAGTCACCGGCCCCCAGGTCCTCGCGGACATCGGCCACGCGAAACTCCACGTTGTCGACACCTCGCTGCTGCGCCTCGGTGCGCGCCATCTCGAGCTTCTCCTCGTCGATATCGACGCCGATCACCCTGCCATGCGGGCCGACCCTCCGAGCCAGCTCCACGGTGGCGTCTCCGCCGCCACAGCCGACATCGAGACACACGAGCCCATCACGCAGACCGAGCCGGTCGAACAGCGACATCGAGCTCGCATGCATGACGCGCGCGAGAATGCGGAGCCGTTCCCGGCCTTCGACACCGCCCCGAATCGCGTAGTGGCCAGAATCTCCCATGGCGATCTCCCGTTCAGTCGCGAGGCCTGCGGTGGTGCCTCCCGACGTCGCCCGGCCAACGCCACTGCCGCCCTGCCGCCGGCGCCTCCGGTCGGTTGCGGCGGCGGGTCAGGCGGAAGGATGCCACAAGCTGCGCACCTCGCAGATGGCGCCGGTCGCGTCGACCTCGAAGACGTGGGGATTGCGCAGGCTCACGAACAGGCCAGCTTCTGCATCCTACCCTGACGACTCAGCGTGTCGGATCAAGATCGCCTTCATGAGACTACCTTCGGCCCGAGAACCTGGCGCGTTCGGCGACGACTGCCCTGCGCCCTACACGTCGATCTCGAATCCGAGACCCGGATCGCAGGAGACCGCGCCGCGTCTTGCCGGCCAGCCGCCGCGCGGAGCGCGGTCGGTCTGCACCGGCGGGCTGGGCGTCACCTCATGTCGCAGGGAGGATGTGCTCATCGAACGACACGAGCGTCTTGATCCCCATTATGTACGTCGCACCCTCGGTCGTACTGGCACTGTGAGGAAGGCGCGCCGGCAGAACGAGCTTGTCGCCTGCCTCGAGATGGTGCGTCTCACCGGTTTCGGTCTCACAGAAGTCGAGGGACCCGTCCACGACATAGAGCGTTTCGTCGCCTCGGTGGAGGTGGGGCCCGAGCTCGCTTCCCGGCTTGTCGATCCACGACACGGGCCAATAGCCGTCTCGCATGATCTCCGCGATCGCTTGCTCCTTCGTGTGGAAGTGACCGGGGAATACACTCGTCACCCAACGTGGTCGCTGCCGGGCCGCTCCGTCACCGCCGCGCTGCTCAAGCGCCGCGGGTTGATCCGCCGTCGCACCCCGCGCCGCGTGATCGGCCATCCCGGCAAGCCCAACACGCTGATCGTGACGCCGAATCAGGTCTGGTGCGCCGACGCCCGCACGAAGCGCCGGACCAGCAGACGCCCGCGTCCGTCTACCAGCCGTCGCCCAGACCGATGCCGAGCAAGCCGCCCCCACTCGCGTATCCCGATCGCCTCGAAGTCCGCTACGTCAGCGCGAACGGAGGCATTCGCTGGAATAATGCGTGGGGACCGTGTCCACAACCTGCATCGGCGAGTACGTCGGCCTCGACGAGATCGACGACGGAATCTGGAACGTCTACGTCGGGCGCCTGCGACTTGGGCGCCTCTTGGAGCGCTCGATGAAGATCGAGGATGCCTATGGGAGACTCCATCGACACCGGCGACTGTTACCCATGTCCTCGGACTGATCTGTCACCATGTCCTCACCCGCTCACGAATGGAACACGGCCGTCACCACCGCCCCTTAGACTCGTATCGATGCTTCACGTGGCTGCTGATGTAGGCGTTGAGCCCATGCCCCGCCTGCGCTAGCTGCTGCATTGCCTCGACATTGTCCGTACCCGCGCTCTGGGCTGTGTACGTGTACTTCGAGCGATCACCAAAGTAGACGACGATGAAGTTAGGGCCCATGTCGTAACCGACAACGCCGGAGTCGCCACCGCGGTTCGCATACCGTTGCATACTTGTCTCCCATTTTCAGCCGGTGAGCAGGTCCGCCCAACGTCTGCCCAACGTCTATTGTCCCGCAGCGCAGCCCACCGCGGGCGCCACCCAGTTCGGCGTCATATGCCGTTCCGCCCGCAGCAGTCGCGTGCGCTCGTATCTGTCGAATCTGCCCGACGGGCCTCATGCCTCCTCCTCCTTGCTCGGCGACGCACCACCATCCAATTCGGCGACATAACCCCGTGGGCTTCGTTCGGGACGGCGCCCCGCTCGACGTCCACCAGCCCATCGAGCGGCGAGCGCACTCCCGCGGGGCCGCGGTTCAGGACGTGCGCATGGATCATCGTCGTCGAGACGCCGTGGTGACCCAGGAGCTCCTGGACAGTGCGGATGTCGTAGCCGTCCTCGAGGAGATGGGTCGCGAAGGAGTGGCGGAACGTCTGGCATGAGGCCGGCTTCGTCAGGCCGGCGGCGCGAACGGCGCGGGCGACGGCGTTCGGGAGCACCGTCTCGGGGAGATGATCTGCCCACGGGCGAGGTCCGCGTCCTTCACGCGCAGCGACGCGCGCTCACGCAGCCTCAGGCCCGAGCAGTAGAGCGGGTCGGCCAAGAGCCGTGGCTCGCCTTGCATCGACGCCAGGACGCAACGCACCTCGTCGCGCGACATCACGAGCGGAACGCGCTCCGTGCGCGCGCTGGACTGGCGAACCCGCAGGGCCTCCCGTAGACGAGCCATGAGCCGCGGCTCGCCGGCGATCGAGGCCGACGTCGCGGGACCACTCGTCCAGAACGCCGACGCCTGCATGGCGCAGGACTCCAAACCCCGCCCGCGCGCCGGATCAACCCCGAAACACGACGATCCGGAAAGATATCCGCGCAGCGAACACGGGCGTCAACGCGCCGGGGCCGGCGACTCGAACGACAGCTTCGGCGCCCGATAGATCGGCGACTGCCGGAACACCGTGTGATCGTGCGTCCCGATGAAGCCGTCGAACGCGAGTCCGAGATTCATCGTTCCCGGGTCGTGGTCGTTCATGAAGTCGTTCAGCGACTGGTCGTCCTTGAAGCCGAAGATGGTCGTGACCGACGGGCCGTTGCGCGTCGTATCGACGAAGGTGTCGAGGCTGACGAGCCCGGGGATCGCCGCGAAGCGCTGGCGCCCCTCGCGCTCGAACCACGCCTCGAAGTCCGGCACGCGACCGGGCAGCACGTCGTAGGTCTGCACGAAGAAGCTGCGTCCCGCGCTCGGCGGCGGCGTCGGCTTCGGCAGCAGACTCGGCGGCAGCGGCGGCATGGTGGCCGCGGTCGGCGGGCCGCCGGGCATCGCGTGCCCCATCGCGGCGTGGTCCACGCCTGCGGGGTCTGCCGGCGCCTGCCCCATGCCCGCGTGCCCCATCGCCGCGTGGTCCATCCCCGCGTGCGCGCCGCCGGTCGTGAGCGAGCTGATGTAGGCGACGATGTCGCCGAGCTGGGCCAGCGTCATCTCGGGATACACCGGCATCGTCGAGGTGTTGGTCTCGCTGATGTAGCCGTCGCCCTCGATGAGGATGGCGTCGGGGTTGAGGATCGCCTCCGCGAAGTACGCGGGTGGATGGTGCGCGCCCATGCCGGTGAGGTCCGGACCGACGCCGCCCGACCCCGCCTCCGCCGAGAACGCCTCGCCCTCGACGCGGTGACAGGAGTTGCAGCCGAAGTCGACGAAGAGCTGGCGGCCGCGCGCGACGTCGCCCGGCGGCGGCGTCAGCTGCCAGCCCGCGGGTACGCCGCCGAGCTTGTGCAGCGCCTCCATCGTCATGCGGACGGGCGGCTTCTTCGGCTGCGGCCGAGCCGTCGCGGCCGGTGCCGGAGCCGCGGGCGCGGGTGCATCCTTCTGCGGCTCCGCGCCGCAGGCCAGGACCACTAGGAAGGGACCGAGGACGGCGACGCGCCGGGCGATTCGCTGCACGAGAGCACTGCGCCACACGGCGTCCCGACCCGCAAGCGCGACGCCCAGCCGCTGTGCGCCCCGCGATATCGAGAAATTTCTTGACTTCGACGCGGAGCGCCGGCATACACGCACCCGTGACGATGCTGCCCGCAGCGACTTGCTGTTGCTGTATCTCGGCCCGGGGGAACTCCCTCGCCGGTCGCTGCGCGCTCGTCGCCGTGTCCTAAACGGATCGAACGCAACGCGGACCACGGCCTGGGAGGTTCCTGACCCCCCGGGCCTTTTTTGTTTCCGCGCATCCCGTTCACCCACATCATCCGACGACACGGCCCGACGAGAAGGAATCCTCCGATGCAGCAGCCCACGACCCCGAAGCCCCTGACCGACCTCGAGCGGCGCTGGCTCCGCCTGAAGCGACACCTCCGCTCGTGCAACCAGAGCGCCCGCGCGCTCCGCGACGCCGCCCGCGCCATGCAGGCGACCGCCACGCTGCCTCCCCTGCCCTTCGCCCCGGAGCGGAGCTGGCTTTGTCGAGGCTCCGCGACCCTCCTGGCGGCCTAGCCGCCTAGATCTGCACGATATTTCGCTCCTCACCCCGAACGTCGGGCCCCTCCCGGCGAACGGCACACCCGCGTCCTGAACTCGACGCCCATATCCGCCGAAAAAGGAGAACCCAGCATGCGCCCCAGTACCCTGTTGGCCCTCATCGCCACCGCCTTCCTCGCGATGGCCCCGCTCACCGCCTCCGCACAGGAGCTCCTGAACGTGTCGTACGACCCGACGCGGGAGCTCTGGAAGGCGCTCAATGCCGCCTGGGCCCCGAAGTGGGCGGCGCAGAATGGCGGCGCCGCACCCACGGTGCGCATGTCGCACGGCGGATCCGGCAGCCAGGCCCGGGCGGTCGTCGACGGCCTCGAGGCTGACGTCGCGACGCTCGCGATGTGGCCGGACACCAACGCCATCGCCAAGGCCGGGCTCATGCCGCTCGGCTGGGAGAAGGACCTCCCGAACAACTCGACCGCCTACACCTCGACGATCGTCTTCGTGGTCCGCAAGGGCAACCCGAAGGGCATCAAGGACTGGCCGGACATCATCAAGCCGGACGTCCAGATCATCACCCCGAACCCGAAGACCTCGGGCAACGGCAAGCTCTCCTTCCTCGCCGCGTGGGGCTACGTGAAGCTGCACGGCGGCTCCGACAAGGAGGCGCTCGACTTCGTCACGAAGCTCTACGAGCAGGTGCCGGTCCTCGACCTCGCGGCCCGCGGCTCGACGGTGACCTTCGTGCAGAAGCGCATCGGCGACGTGCACCTCACGTGGGAGAACGAGGCGCACCTCGAGGTCGAGGAGGCCAAGGGGCAGGTCGAGATCGTCTACCCGTCGGCGAGCTTCCTCGCCGAGCCGCCGCTCGCGATCGTTTCCAAGAACACGGAGCGCAAGGGCACGACGACCGCCGCCAAGAGCTACCTCGAGTTCCTCTACACCCCCGAGGGCCAGGCGATCATCGCCAAGCACTTCTACCGCCCTACCGACCCGGGAATCCTCGAAGCGAACCGCGCCACGTTCCCGGACATGAAGCTCTTCGACGTGACCCAGGTCGCGAAGAACTGGGACGACGCCTACGACAAGTATTTCGGCGACGGCAAGGTCTTCGACCAGATCTACAAGCCGAAGAAGTGAATCCAGAGGCTGACCGTACCAACGGAGGCACACTCCCATGGCAACCGACGTCAACCGCCGCGTGCTCCCCGGGTTCGGACTGAGCCTGGGGTACATGATGACCTACCTGACCTTGCTCGTGTTGATCCCGATCGCGGCCGGGTTCATCCGAGCCACCAACCTGTCCTTGGAGCAATTCTGGGCCGCGGTCTCGACCGAACGCGCGATCGCGGCCTACCGGCTGACGCTGTTCGTATCGTTCGCGTCCGCCGCGGTGAACGTGGTCCTCGGCCTGCTCGTCGCGTGGGTGCTCGTGCGATACGAATTCCCGCTCAAGCGTCTCCTCGACTCGCTGGTCGACTTCCCGTTCGCGCTGCCCACCGCCGTCGCCGGTCTCGTCTACTCCAACCTCTACGTCGAGAACGGCTGGTACGGGCAGTTCCTGGTGCCCCTCGGCATCCAGGGCTCGTACTCGGTGCTGGGCATCGTCCTCGTCCTCACCTTCATCGGCTTCCCCTTCGTCGTCCGCACGCTCGAGCCCGTGCTGCAGGGGCTCGAGCGGGACGTCGAGGAAGCCTCGGCCTGCCTGGGGGCGGATCGCTTCCAGACCTTCCGGCGGGTGATCTTCCCGTCGATCCTCCCCGCGGTGATCACGGGCTTCGCGCTCGCCTTCGCCCGCGGGCTCGGCGAGTACGGCTCGGTCGTCTTCATCTCGGGCAACATGCCCTACCAGACGGAGATCGCGCCGGTTCTCGTCGTCGCCCAGCTGGAGGCCTTCCAGTACAACGAGGCGACGGCGATCGCGGTCGTGCTGCTCGTGATCTCGTTCGTCACGCTCTTCGGCATCAACGCCCTCGAGCGCTGGAGCTCGCGCCATCATGTCTGACCACACGGCAGGCAAGGTCGTCGCGGGCGCCACGCCCGTCCCTCTTCGCGCCCACGAGGATCCGACCTGGGTCCGCTGGACGCTCACCCTGGCAGCCGTCAGCGTCATCGTGCTGCTGATCGTCGTCCCGCTCGTGAACGTCTTCACCGAGGCGTTCGCGGACGGCGCGGCGGTCTACTGGCAGAACATCGCCCGCGACCACGACACGCTCCACGCGATGAAGCTCACGCTCATCGTCGCGCCGGTCGCCGTCCTCCTGAACCTGATCTTCGGCCTCGCGGCGGCCTGGGGCATCGCGCGCTTCCGCTTCCCGGGGCGCGCGTTCGTCACCGCGCTCATCGACCTGCCGTTCACCGTCTCCCCCGTGGTGGTCGGCCTCCTGCTGGTCCTGCTCTTCGGCCTGCACGGCTATCTCGGGCCCTGGCTGCGCGAACACGACATCAAGATCATCTTCGCGCTGCCCGGGCTCATCATCGCGACCTGCTTCGTCACCTTCCCCGTCATCGCCCGCGAGCTCATCCCGCTGATGGAAGCGCTCGGCTCGGAGGAGGAGGTGGCGGCCGTGAGCCTCGGTGCCCGCGGCTGGCAGATGTTCCGGCTGATCACGTTGCCGAACATCAAGTGGGGCCTGCTCTACGGCCTCATCCTCTGCAACGCCCGTGCGATGGGCGAGTTCGGCGCCGTCTACGTCGTCTCCGGACGCATCACCGGCGGCACCGACACGATGCCGCTGCGGGTCGAGAAGCTGTTCCAGGAATACAACATGCCGGGTGCCTTCGCCGTCGCGTCGGTCCTGGCCATGCTCGCCGTCGTCACGCTGCTCCTGAAGAGCGTCCTCGAGTGGAAGACGCGACGCGAGCTCGAAGAGGCCAAGCGGCTCCAGACCGCCGGAGGTGAAGCATGAGCATCACGGTGAAGAACGTCACGAAACGGTTCGGCAACTTCCTCGCCCTCGACGACGTCAGCCTCGAGGTGCCCGGCGGCTCGCTGCTCGCGCTGCTGGGGCCGTCGGGCTCGGGCAAGACCACCCTGCTGCGCATCATCTCCGGGCTCGAGGTCGCCGACGAGGGCAGCGTCTACTACCACGAGGAGGACGTCACCTCGGCGGCGGTGCGCGAGCGCAACGTCGGCTTCGTCTTCCAGCACTACGCGCTCTTCCGCCACATGAACGTGTTCGACAACGTCGCGTTCGGGCTGAAGGTGCGCAAGGCGGGCAAGGAGCACATCCGCCAGCGCGTGCACGAGCTGCTGCGGCTGGTGCAGCTCGAGGGGCTCGAGCGCTCGCTGCCGTCGCAGCTGTCCGGCGGCCAGCGCCAGCGCGTCGCGCTCGCCCGCGCCCTCGCGGCCGAGCCGAAGGTGCTGCTCCTCGACGAGCCCTTCGGCGCGCTCGACGCGAAGGTCCGCCAGGAGCTGCGGCAGTGGCTGCGGCGGCTCCACGACGAGCTGCACGTGACCAGCGTCTTCGTCACGCACGACCAGGAGGAGGCCTTCGAGGTCTCCGACCGCGTCGTCATCATGAGCCAGGGGCGCATCGAGCAGGTCGGCACGCCGGCGGAGATCTTCGAGAACCCGGCGAACCCCTTCGTCATGGACTTCCTCGGCAACGTGAACGTGTTCCACGGGCACGTACAGGACGGCCGCGCGAAGCTCGGATCGCTCGACATCGCGGCACCGGAATACGACGGCTCCGAGGAGCGCGCGGCCACCGCCTTCATCCGCTCCCACGAGCTCGAGATCCTGAAGTCGAAGAACGGCCGCCCGAGCCTCGAGGCGAAGGTGGTGCACGTCAATCCGGCGCGCCCGGTCGTCAAGGTGCGCGTCTACTCGGAGGCCTTCGGCGTCGTGCTGAACATCGACGTCAGCTGGGAGAAGTACGCGGAGCTGCGCATCCAGACGGGCGACGTCGTGCACGTCGCGCCCCGCCAGGTGCGGCTCTTCGTGCAGGAGTACTCGATATGACCGGTCGTCAGCAGAAGGAGAAGGTCATGGACGACGCACGGGACCACGACGCCGTGGACGGGGGCGGTCAGACCATCGAGCGTGTCCGTGAGACGCTCGATCGCATCCACGCCGCGCTGCGCGGCCTGCGCTACGGGTCGGTGACGGCCATCGTGCAGGACGGGGTGGTGGTGCAGGTGGAACGACTCGAGAAGTTCCGGGTCGAGCGACGGAAGGGAACGGCCGGGTGACCGACCGCTCCCACAGAGGCGACGCCACGCCGGACGACGTCGTCCGCGCGGCGATCGTCGCCGAGCGCAGGGACGCCCTGCGCGGGCCCGACGGGCCCGAAGGCCGCGCGCTCGGCGCGGCCATCGGCACGAACGTGCGCCGCGAGCGCGAGCGCATCGGGCTCGCCCTCGACGCGCTCGCGGCCCGCAGCGGCGTCGCGCCGGACATCCTCGCGCGCCTCGAAGACGGCCGCGCGGTGCCGAGCCTGCGCGTCGTCTGGTCGCTCGCGACGGCGCTCGGCGTCCCTTTCGCGCACCTGCTCGTCCAGCAGGAAGGCGCGGTCTTCTTCCGCGTGCAGCGCGCCCGCGAGGGCCGCACGGTGATCTCGGGCACGGGCGATCTGCGCTCGCGCCTGCTCTCGCCGCCCGGCCTCGTGCCCGAGCTCTACGAGCTCGCGTTCCGGCCGGGCGCCGTCGAAGCCGCCGAGCCCCACGCGCCGGGCACGGTCGAGCACCTCGTCGTCCTGCGCGGCGGGCTCATCCTGCACGCCGACGACGCCATGGCGCGTCTCGAGGCCGGCGACGCCGTCTTCTTCCAAGCGGACCGGCCGCACACGTATCACAACCCGACGGCGGCGGAGACGGTAGTCCATTGCGTCATGGCCTACGCGTCGCACGCCGCGCGCCGACCCGACGGCGGGAGGCCCTGACCCCGGCGCATCGCCGGAAGGAAACCTCGCCATGTCGACCGCCCATTCGCCCACCGCGACGGCCCCGCGCCGCGAGCAGATCGCCGAGACGATCCGCCGCGTGCTCGCCGACGAGCTCGGTGTTCGCCCCGCGGCGCTCGCACCCGAGGTCTCGCTCCACGACGACCTCGCCGCGGACTCGCTCGACCTCGCCGGCGTCGGCATCGCGCTCGAAGCCGCACTCGGGATCGACGTTCCGCTCGCGCTCCTCGACCGCGTGCGAACCTGCGGCGAGCTCGTCGAGGCGCTGGTCACGGTCGCCGCCGGGCCGACCGAGGTACCGGAGAGCGTGTCGGCGCCCCTGGCCCGGGTCACGATCTCGACACCCCACGGCGGCGGCGCGATCACCCGCACGCTGCGCCTCACACCCTACGCGCTCGAGACGATCCTCGCCGACGCGCGGCGCCTCGGCCGCGGCACCTACGTGCGCGTGCTCCTCGCGCCGCGAACGCCGGCCGAGGCCTTCGGACACCTCGCGTTGCGGTTCGAGCCCCTCGCCGATCGCGGAATCGTCGTGCGTCTCCGCCGCGCGACGGACCGCGACTGGCCTGGATGTTGCTATGATTGATGACAAGCTGTGCTGGACGCACGCGTCGCCGTGCGTCCAGGGCTCACCCGACTGCGGGAGGCCAATGCGCTGACACCTGAGCGCCGCTGACCGGTCCACCGGAGGCACGCCAATGCCAATCCTTGGGAGGAACGGTCATGGACACTCGGTCGAGAGGACACCGGTGGCGCAGCGCCACGGTCCTCGCGGCGCTGCTGGCGCTACCCGCCTTCGCGGGCGACGCCTTCGCCAGGCGCGAACCAACGCGCGAGGAGCTGCTCGATCGCATCGAGCGCCTCGAAGCGATCATCCAGAAGCAGGGGCTCGACAAGGCCTCGGCGTCGGAGGGGGAGGAGGGAGTACCCGTCGATAAGCCTCAGGTCGAGGCGATCGTCGACGAGAAGCTGCGCAAGCAGAAGGTGCTCGCGGGGTGGAAGGACGGCTTCTTCCTCGAGTCACCCAGCGGCGACTTCAAGCTGAAGTTCCGCGGCTACATCCAGACGGACGCCCGTGTGTTCCCGCTCGAAGGGGGCGACACGGGCACGGACTCGTTCTACCTGCGTCGCGTCCGTCCGATCTTCGAAGGCACCGTCTACAAGTACTTCGACTTCCGCATCATGCCGGACTTCGGCGACGGGCAGGTGACGCTCCAGGACGGCTACATGGACGTCAACTACTTCAAGCCCTGGGCGGCGTTCCGGGCCGGGAAGTTCAAGGTACCGCTGAGCCTCGAGCGCCTCGAGGGCGGCTCCGAGCTGCTCTTCATCGAGCGCTCGATCGCGAACGGCCTCGCCCCGAACCGTGACGTCGGCTTCCAGCTGTCGGGCACGCTGTGGGACGAGGCCCTGCTCTGGCAGGTCGGCGCCTTCAACGGCACCGTCGACGGCGGCAATTCCGACGGCGACACCACGTCCGACAAGGAAGGCGCCGCGCGCATCTGGGCGCAGCCGTTCCGCAACACGGACTGGAGCTGGGCGAAGGGCTTCGGCGTCGGCTTCGCCACCACCTTCGGCGACGTCAAGGACGACTCGTCGAGCGCCAGCCCCTTCCGCCTGCGCACGCCGGGCCGCTCCACGTGGTTCCGCTACGCCACGTCGAGCAACGTGTCGGTGTTCGGCGACGGCGAGCGCACCCGCATCTCGCCGCAGGGCTACTACTTCTGGGGCCCGTTCGGCCTCATGGGTGAGTGGATCCAGTCGACGCAGCGCCTGCGCCTCGACGACACCAAGGCGGGCACCAGCACCGAGGGAACCTTCACGAACAGCGGCTGGTTCACGCAGGCCTCGTACGTCCTGACCGGCGAGGACGCGAGCTACAAGATGGTGACCCCGATCAATCCGTTCGATCCGTGGAACGGACGCTGGGGCGCCTTCGAGCTCGCGGCCCGCGGCGGCATCACCGAGGTCGATCCGGAGCTCTTCGACAAGGGCTTCGCGAAGAACGGCCAGTCGGCGCAGCGGGCCGCGAACTACGGCCTCGGCGTCAACTGGTACCTGAACAAGAACTTCAAGGTGCAGGCCAACTGGGAGCGCACCGAGTTCAACGAGGAGGTCACGTTCGGCAAGGACGACCGCAACCACGAGGACGTGTTCCTGATGCGGTTCCAGGTCTCCTACTGAGGTCTCTCCCCCCGGAGCCGGGCACGACCGGCTCCGGGGATGGTGTCGCCGTCCGTCCTCCCCCCTCCACGGGGCCCGAGCTCCGTGCAGGACGGACGGCGGCACCGCCCTTCGACACGACCGACACGACCCCATGACCATGACCATCCAGATCGCGACGAGGATCGGCCGCAACGGCGGCTGTAGCGAGGCCCGGGAGCGTGCGCTCCCGGGCCGTCGCCCCGACCAGACCTCCGTCATGCCCACGCCCCGGCGTTCACGCCCACGAAGGACACATACACATGCTCGACTCCCGCCTCGCTCCCACCTCCCCTCCGGCGCCGCGCCGCCCGGTCCGGCTCGCGCCGCGGCTGCGCGTCGTCCACGGCGGCCGGCGCGGCTTCGATTCGATCGACCAGCTGCGCGAGCGACGCCTCATGCTCGCCGCGCTCGACGACGCGGTCCGCACCATCCTCGGCTCGAACCCCGCGTTCGACGGCCGCCCCGTCGACCGCCGCCGCGAGCTCGCCTGGCTGCGCAGCCGCACCCTGCGCCACCCGTTCACGTTCGAGCGCATCTGCATGCGGCTCGGGTTCGACCCCGACCGCCTGCGCCGCCGCATCCTGTGCGCCGCGCGGCGCGCCGGCACGCTGGCGCTCCTGCTCGCGCTGCTCGCCGCGCGGCCGGCCGCCGCCGAGCCGCTCCCCCACCTCGGCACCGCGTCCTGGTACGGCTGGGAATTCGCCGGCCGGCGGACGGCGTGCGGCGAGCGCTTCGATCCGCGGGCGCTGACGGCGGCCCATCGCACGCTGCCGCTCGGCACCAACGCGCGCATCACGAACCTCCGCAACGGACGCATCGTCGTCGTCCGCATCACGGATCGCGGCCCCTACGTGGAGCCGCGCGTCCTCGACCTCTCCCTCGCCGCCGCCCACGCGCTCGACATGGTCGACTGCGGCGTCGCCGACGTCCTCATCGAGCCCCTCTGAAACCCCCGCCCGAAAGGAGTCCCCGCCATGTCCACCATCGCCCGCCGCCGCACCCGCGCCGCCCTCGTCCTCGGGATGACCACCCTGCTCACCATGCTCGTGCTCGCCGCCGTCCGCCATGCCCGCGCCGAGGCCACCGCACCGCCCCGCGTCCGGCTCGCGTACTTCCCCAACGTCACGCATGCCGCCGCCATCGTCGGCGTCGCGCGCGGCACGTTCGCCGATGCGCTCGGCGACGAGGGCGCCCTCGAGCCGAAGACCTTCCCCGCCGGCCCGGCGCTGATCGAGGCGCTGTTCGCAGGCGAGGTCGACGTCGGCTACGTCGGCCCGAACCCTGCCATCAACGGCTACGTGAAGAGCAAGGGCGAGGCGCTGCGCGTGATCGCCGGCGCCTCGAGCGCCGGCGCCCAGTTCGTCGTCCGTGCCGACGCGAACATCGCCAAGCCCGCCGACCTCTCCGGCAAGACGTTCGCGACGCCGCAGCTCGGCGGCACGCAGGACGTCGCGCTGCGCCTCTACGTCCGGCGTCACGGGCTCGACACCGCCGACCGCGGCGGCACGGTCACGATCCAGCCGGCGCAACCGGCGGACATCTTCACGCTCTTCCGCGAGGGCAAGATCCAGGGCGCCTGGATGGCGGAGCCGTGGGTGTCGCGTCTCGTGATCGAGGGCGGCGGCCGGGTCTTCCTCGACGAGCGCGACGAGTGGCCCGACGGGCGCTTCGTCACGACCGTCGTCGTCGCCCGCACCGAGTTCCTGACCCAGCACCCCGATCTCGTCCGCCGCCTGCTCGAAGCCCACGTCGACAGCATCGCGTTCCTCAACGAGCGTCCCGACAAGGCCCAGAGGGTCGTCAACGCCGAGATCGCCCGGATCACGACGAAGGCCCTGCCCGACGCGGTGGTCGCGAGCGCATTCGAGAACACCGAGTTCACGACCGATCCCCTGCCGAACACGCTGCAGAAGGCGGCCGACTCGGCCTTCGAGCTCGGCTTCCTCGGCACCGAACGCCCGCAGCTCTTCGGCATCTGGGCGCTCCAGCCGCTCGAGGCCGTGGTGGCGGCCCGCAAGAACCGCGTCGCCGCACGCTGACGGAGGCGTCGCCATGCAGGCCCCCATCGTCTGGCAACGGCTGCCGCCCGAGACCGCGCCCGAGCGCCCGGCGCTCGCGCTCCAGCACGTCCACCGCACGTTCCCGGGCCGCGACGGCCCGGTGAGCGCGCTCTACGACGTCGATCTCGAGATCGCACGCGGCGAATTCGTCTGCATCGTGGGACCGAGCGGGTGCGGCAAGTCGACGCTGCTCGGGCTCGTCGCCGGGCTCGACTTCCCGAGCCGCGGCACCATCGAGACCGACGGCTTCCGCGTCCGCGGCACGGGCAACGACCGCGTCCTGCTCTTCCAGGACGCGGCGCTGTTCCCGTGGCTCGACGTGCGCGGCAACGTCGAGTTCGGGCTGCGCCAGCTCGGGCTCTCCCGCCGCGATCGCCGCGTCGTGGCACGGCACTACCTCGGGCTCGTCGGCCTGGCGTCCTTCGAGCGCGCCTTCGTCCACCAGCTCTCCGGCGGCATGCGGCAGCGCGTCGCGCTGGCGCGTGCGCTCGCCGTCGATCCGCAGATCCTGCTCATGGACGAGCCGTTCGGCGCACTCGACGCCATGACCCGCGACCGCTTGCACGCCGAGCTCCAGGCGATCTGGACGGAGACGGGCAAGACCGTCCTCTTCGTCACGCACAACACCCGCGAGGCGGTGGCGCTCGGCGATCGCGTGCTCGTGATGTCGCCGCGGCCCGGCCGCATCCTGGCGGAGTTCACGATCGACCTGCCCCGCCCGCGCGTGCTCGAGGACGCGACCCTGCTCGGGCGCGTGCGCGAGGTGCTCGCGGTGCTGCGCGACAGCGCCGTACAGGAGGGATCGGCATGAACACCGGGCTCTGGGCGGCACGCGCCGGCTTCTTCGTCGCGCTGCTGGCGCTGTGGGAAGGCGTCGCGCGACTCGGCATCTGGCCGCACTATCTCTTTCCGCCGCCGTCAGACGTGCTGGCGGCGCTCGCCGGCGGCCTGCGCGACGGCCTCTTCGTGCGCGGCGCGCTCGCGAGCCTGTGGCGGGTGGCCGTCGGCTACGCGATCGCCGTCGGACTCGGCACCGTGCTCGGCGTCGCCATCGGCCGCTCGCGTCTCCTCGACGCGACGCTCGGCTCGCTCGTCCTCGGCTTCCAGGCGTTGCCGAGCGTCTGCTGGCTACCGCTCGCGATCCTCTGGTTCGGTCTCGACGAGCGGGCCATCGTCTTCGTCGTCGTCATGGGGGCGCTGTTCTCGGTGACGCTCGGCGTGGAGGCGGGCGTCAAGAACCTGCCGCCGGTCTACCTGCGGGCGGCGCGCAACCTCGGGGCGGGCGGGCCGTCGCTCTATACCCAGGTGATCCTGCCGGCCGCACAGCCCGCGATCCTCGCGGGCCTGAAGCAGGGCTGGACGTTCGCCTGGCGCTCGCTCATGGCGGCCGAGCTCCTCTACTACACGCTGAGCCTCGGCAACCTGCTCCAGGGCGGTCGCGACCTGAACGACGCGGCCCGGGTGATGGCGGTGATGCTCCTCATCATCGGGCTCGGCGTCACCATCGACCGCGGCCTCTTCTCGCCGCTCGAGCGACGGCTGCGGGAGCGCTGGGGGTTCGGCGTCGCCTGAGCGCGCCCATCGACGCCCCGGCGCGGCCCTGGTAGGCGGGCCCCATGTCGACGACCACCCCGACGTTGCGCGCACGCCGCGAAGCGGTCGTGCGCGAGCACATGGGCTCGGAGAACCGGCACGCGTTCGAGGTCACGCTGGGGACGTTCGCGCACCCGCGCTACGAGCTGGTCGCAACCGGTGAGGTGTTCGACGGCGCCGACGCGGTGCGCGGCTATTACGCCGCGTCGCGCGCCGCGTTCCCCGACCAGCGCAACGAGGTGACCGCGCTCCGGCACACCGACGACGGCGTGCTCGTCGAGTTCGATCTGCTCGGCACGCATCGCGGCCCGCTGCGCGGCATCCCCGCCACCGGCCGGGAGTTCCGCTGTCCGATGGCGGCGCTCTTCTTCTTCGACGCCGGGGACCGCATCGTCTGCGAGCGGGTGTACTTCGACTCCGCCACGATCCTCCGCCAGCTCGGTCTCCTGCCCGGCGCCGCCTGAAGCCGGCCGCGCCCCGCGGCATGGCGTTGCGCATGCGGGCGCATCGCACCGGTCCTGTGTTATGGAGTGGACGGGAGGAACCGCAGATGCCCCCCAAGCCGGGACAAGACCTACCCCCGCTCGACGCCGCGCTCCACGACGTCATGGCGGACGAGCGACGCGATTGCCTGCGCGGGCCGGACAGCCCGGAGGGCCGTGCGCTCGGCGCCGCGGTCGGCGGCAACGTCCGGCGCTCCCGCGCGGCGGCGGACATGAGCCTCGAGGAGCTCGAGTCGCGCAGCGGCATCCCGGCGGAGCTGCTCGCGCTGCTCGAAGCCGGTCAGGCGGTGCCGAGCCTGCGGGCGCTCTGGGGGCTGGCGACGGCGCTCGGCGTCCCGTTCGCGGCCCTCCTGCTCCAGCGCGAAGGCGCGGTCGCGTTCCGCGTCCTGCGCGGCGGCGAGGGGCGCGTGATCCTCTCGGCTGGCGGCGAGCTGCGTTCGCGGCTGCTCTCGCCGCCCGGCGTCGCCCCCGAGGTCTACGAGCTGACGCTCGGTCCCGGCTGCGTCGAAGAGGCCGCGGCCCATGCGCCCGGCACGGTCGAGCACCTGACCGTGCTGCGCGGCTGCCTCGAGGTCCACGCCGGCGACGAGCAGGCCCGCCTCGAGCCCGGCGACGCGCTCTTCTTCCAGGCCGATCGCGCGCACGGCTACCGCAACGCGGCGGCGGGCGAAACCGTCGCCCAGCTCGTCATGGGCTATGGTCCGCCGGCGGGCGGCACGCGCGGCGGCGCCGCCTGACGCGCACGGCGCGGCGAATGGCCGCGCGGCGCGGACACTCAGTCGACGTCGACGGGCGTCACCCGCCCCGAGCCGAGCTCGAAGACGCCGCCGGCGAGCGCGAGCGTCCCCGCCGTGAGCCCGCCGCCGATGACCGGCGACGCCTGGCGCAGCTGGCGCGCCTGGAAGCGCACGTTCGCCGCGATCGCCGTCGTGAGGTCCTTCGTGCGGTCGATGCCGGGCACGATGTGCTGGTAGAGCGTGCTGATCTGGCCGGGAACGGCGGCGCCGGCGAGCGCCGCCTTCACCGCACCGCAGCTGCCGTGCCCGAGGACCAGGATCGCCTGCACGCCCAGCACTGCGACGGCGTACTCGAGGCTCGCGATCTCGGTCGGCGTGGCGACGTTGCCGGCGACGCGCACGACGAAGAGGTCGCCGAAGCCCTCGTCGAACACGATCTCGATCGGCACGCGCGAGTCGGCGCAACCGAGAATGGCGGCATAGGGCTTCTGCCCCTCGCCCAGTTGCTTCAGGCGGTCGAGCTCGCGCCGCGGCTGGAGGAGCTCGCCGCCCGCGAACCGCGCGTTGCCGGTGCGCAGCTCTTCGAGCGCGGCCTGCGGCGTCGGCGGCGGCGCTTCCGGCGCGACGCCCTCCGCGGCCCAGACCCGCTGCGTGCGTCCTCCCGCCAGCGCGAGCGCACCCGCCCCGAGAAGCAGGCGACGACGCCCGATGCCGCCGGCGTCCCCCCGTCGACCGTCCATCCTGTCCACGAATCTGCTTGTCGCCCGTCGGCGAACCGGCTTCAAGGGTCGCGGCACCAGCGGGTCCGGGGCTCGTGCGACCTCGGGCGACCCGATACGACGATCCCACCACGACGACGATCGAACGATGACGGACACCAGCACCGCCACACCCGTCGCGCTCCTGGGCCTCGGGTTCCTCCTCGGCCTGCGGCACGCCCTCGACGTCGACCACCTGGCCGCGGTCTCCACCATCGTGAGCCAGGGACGGGGGCTGTGGCGCTCGTCCCTGGTCGGCGCGATCTGGGGCCTCGGGCACACCGCGGCGCTGCTCGTGGTCGCGATCGCCGTCGTCGGGCTGCATGCGGAGATGCCGGCGGCGCTGGGCCATGCGCTCGAGCTCGGCGTCGCCGTGATGCTGGTCGTGCTCGGATCGCGGTTGCTGTGGTCGCTGGCGCGCGGTGCACGCCTGCACGTCCATCCGCACGAGCACGACGGCGTGCGCCATGTCCATCCGCACCTCCACGCGGACGCCGAGCACCACGATCACGTGCCGCACCGGCGCCCGTTCCTCATCGGCTGCGTGCACGGGATGGCGGGCAGCGCGGGGCTCATGCTCGCGGTCGCCGCGACCATCTCGGATCCGGCACTGGCGCTGCTCTACGTCGCGGCCTTCGGCCTCGGGTCGGTGGGCGGCATGATGGCGATGAGCACGCTCCTCGGCGTCCCGCTCGCGCTGGCCGGCGCGCGCTTCGCGCGTGCCGAGACGGGGCTGCGCGTGCTCGCCGGCCTGGCGAGCGTCGGCGTCGGCGTCCAGCTGGCGATCGAGATCGGACGCGACGCGGGATTCCTGGCGTAGACGCGACGAACGGCCGGCTTGTCTCGGCGGTCGCCCTTCGACTACGACCGCGGCATGAAGATCTACGACTCCTTCGGCCCGAACCCGCGCGCGCTCCGCTTCTTCCTCCTCGAGAAGGGCATCGCGCTGCCGAAGGAGGACGTGAACCTGCTCGGCATGGAGAATCGCCAGGCGCCGTACACCGACAGGAACCCCGGCGGCCAGATACCGGCGCTCGAGATGGCGAACGGCCGCGTCATCGGCGAAACCGTCGCCATCTTCGAGTACCTCGAGGAGACGCACCCGACGCCGCCGCTCGTCGGCACCACGCCCGAGGAGCGCGCCGAGACGCGCTGCTGGCAGCGCCGCGTCGAGCTCAGGATCACCGAGCATCTCTACAACGGCTTCCGCTTCGCCGAGGGCCTCGAGATCTTCAAGCCGCGGCTGCGCGTCCTGCCCGAGGCCGCCGACGGCCTCAAGGCGACGGCGCGCGACAACCTGGCGTGGCTCGACCCGCTGCTCGCCGGCAAGCCGTTCGTCGCAGGCGACCGCTTCACCATCGCCGACATCATCCTCTACTGCGCACTCGACTTCGGCCGCGGCGTGGGCCAGCCGTTCGATCCGTCGCTCGCCAACGTCGCCGCGTGGTTCGCGCGCGTCGGCGCGCGGCCCGCGGCCGCGGCGAGTCTGCACCCGATGGCGGAGGCGATCGGCTCGGCGGGCTGACGTCGGCGCGCGCCGCGCGCATCCGCAGCCTACCGGCTTCGATCCTTAGAAATCCGGCGCGCGCGTGCTACACGCGGCGCATGAAGCCGTTCGCGAAGCCGCCGCCGAACGAGAACGGATTCGCCGCCATGCCGCCCCTCTCCGCGGCGGAGCGGAAGCGGAAACGCGAGCTGCTCACCCGCCCGACGAAGCCGGTCCGCATCCGACGCGGGACCACCGTCGCCGACCTGGTCACGCAGTACGCCGACGCCAGCATCCAGGCCCGCAACCTCGGGAGCGTCGCCCGGGTGATGGAGAAGATGCTCACCGATCCGAAGCGGCCGACCGTCTATCTCGGACTGGCCGGCCCGCTGATCGCGGCCGGGCTGCGGCAGGTGATCCGCGACCTCGTCGCCAGCGGCTGCGTCGACGTCGTGGTCTCGACCGGCGCCATCCTCTATCAGGACCTGTATCAGGCGCGCGGCGGTACGCACTGGCGCGGCACCCCCGACGCCGACGACGCGACGCTGCACGGGCTGCGCGTCGACCGCATCTACGACACCTACGTCGACGAGGAGCTCTTCTGGGAGTTCGACTCGTGGTGCGGTCGCATCGCCGACGAGATGCCCGAGGGCGCATACTCGTCGCGCGCATATCTGGCCGAGCTCGCGAAGCGGCTCGACGACCCCGAGTCGATCCTCGTCACCTGCCGCAAGCGCGGCGTGCCGGTCTTCAGCCCCGCCCTGAACGACTCGTCCATCGGCATCGGCCTCACCGAGCACCGCCTGCGCATGCGCCGTCAGGGCCGCGCGGGCATACGCATCGACTCCATCGCCGACAACCACGAGATCGTGCAGACGATGGTCCGCTCGCGTGCGACCGCCGCGGTCTACGTCGCGGGCGGCGTGCCGAAGAACTGGATCAACGACGGCGTGGTGATGAGCTATCTCTTCGGCCGCGAGCGCGGCCACGACTACGCCGTCCAGGTGACGGCCGACGCGCCGCACTGGGGCGGGCTCTCCGGCTCGACGCTCGACGAGGCGAAGTCGTGGGGCAAGGTCGGGGAGCACGCCGCGACGGCGATGTGCTTCGTCGAGCCGTCGGTGTCCCTACCGCTGGTCGCCGGCTACGTGCTCCAGAAGCGCCTCGGGACGAAGCGCCCGCGGCTGCGCTGGACGTGGGACGGCGAAGAGCTGGTCGGGCTCGAGACGCGCACGCGCGGACGCTGAGGCGGAGCCGCGGCCGGCCGAGCCGATCAGGGACAGGTGATCGGCTCGCTCGCCTCGGCGACGGCATCGTTCTGCGGGTTCACGATCTGCGCGAGGACCGCGCCCGCGTCGAGCGGCGGCGGCACCGGGCAGACGCACGTGTCCATGAACGGAAACGGCGGCGTCGCCACGAACGTCGTCGCCGCCGGCTGACCCGGCTTGCGCTCGCAGCACGAGAGATCGAAGGCGCAGAGGGCGCACGGGGTACGCGTCCACGACCCGCAGGTGAGCTCGCCGCCGAGCGTCTGGAGGAAGTTCACGCGCAGCGCCCAGCCCTCCGGCGCCGACGCTTCGCCCGACGCGGTCTCGCGGAAGCGAACGCCGGGCGGGCAGTCGGGGCAGCAGGTGCATGCCTGCGACGGGCAGCCGACGCTCGTCAGCGCGACGCGCGCGCCGCACGCCGGCTCGCCGGGGAGATCCGGATAGGCGTCGCACGCGGCGTCGCAGCGGTCGACGCCGAGGCAGGTGGCACACGACCGCTTCGTCACCTCGCCGGGACGGAAGCACATGTCGGTGCACGAGTAGACGCGGTCCGTCGCCAGCGACGCCTTGTCGTCGCGCTCGAGGCCCGGCGCGTGCCAGTCGCCGAGACCCATGTGCAGCAGCTCGTGGAAGAAGGACCATCGCGCCGTTCGCACACGCCCCTTCGCCGGTGAAGAACCGGGGCCCGAGGTTGATGCCGAAGGGCGCCGGCAGGACGCCGCGGGTCAGCGCGGCGACGATGTCCACCTGCGCGCACGAGCTGGTCGCGCAGCAGCGGAAGGTGACGCCGTTCTTCAGCACCTTTCCCGCGATCGACTTGCCGACCGAGTCCATGCCGAGGCGCTTCAGGCAGGCGAGCCCGGTGCCGAGCGCGTCGACCATCGTGGCCTCCGCCTCGCCCACCTCGTCCGTGGTGCAGTTCTCGCCGCCGACGAGCGCCCGGTCGACGCCGGCGCCCACCTCCTGGAAGAGCGGCGCGGCGAAGCCGATCGGGGCCTTCCCGGGCTCGGCGATCTCCACCTCGACGCCGTCGGAGGCGACCTGGGTCATGGTCACCGTGCGCTCGGCCGTGCCGTCGTCGTCGAGATACACACGGACCGTGGCCGCACGGGACGCGCGCGCGTGGCGTCGATCGCCAGCTCCGGCGTCTGGTCGCCGCCCCGGTCGGCGACCATGCTGGTGGCGTCGCCGTCGTGCACCCAGCGCACCAGCGTCGCCCCGCCGCGCACGATCGCGTCGGTGCCGCCGGTGGGCGTCGTGGTGCGCACGAAGCGCAACGTGCCGTCGGGGCTGAGCGGCACGTCGGTCGCGCCGCCGGCGACGAGGTCGTGGACGGCGAGCAGCAGGGCGATGGAGAGCTCGTCGTCGGCCGCGCCGAGATCGCAGGTCTCGCCGCCGGCGGTGTCGGCGTAGCCGTCGCCGCAGGCCGAGCGCGTCGCCGCGAAGGCGAGCGCGGGCGTCCTCCGCGCCTTCACCTTGCCGCGGAGCGTGCCGCAGTCGGGAGCGGCGAGAGTCCCCTTCAGGACGACGCGCGTCCGCTCGCCGCAGCTGCGCCAGCGCGCCGCGACGCGGGTCGCGCGCTTCGCGGCCTTCACCCGCGCCTTCGCCGTTCCGCAGCTGCCGTCGAGCGTGATCGTCTTGGCGGCGAGCGCGATGCCCTGACGGCCGGCCGCGGCCGGCGCCAGGATCGCGGTGCCTTCCGGAAGGAGGAAGCGACCGTCGGGACAGGCGGCGGGCTTCGCCAGGGCCGGGGCGGTCGAGAGGGCGACGAGGACGACGGCAAGCACGCGGGATGCGGAGCGGCAGGCTACAGACGACGACCCACCCTTCCAACCGCTCGCCCTGCCGGCGGACGACGCGGAGGCCTCCGCCGCGCATCGCCCACGCCCGGGCATCACCGGAACGAACGCCGTCCGGGCGCCGGGTGCGTTCCGGTCGAACCGGCGCGGGTCGCCGTGCTATGGGCGCTCCGCCCATGACGGCTCGGCGACGCCTCCTCCGTCTCGCCCCGCTGGTGGCGGCGGGGTTCACGCTCGGGATCGCGATCCCGCGCGCGGCGCAGGTGGCGCACGTCCATGCGGGTGGGCAGCGGGCGCACGTCCATCTGGGCGGCGACGCGCACGACCACGGCGCGCCGCTCCGGCGCGCGTCTCATCACCACGACCACTCGCACGCCGGCGCCGGCCACCATCACCACCACGGCGACCACGACCATGGGCACGGCGCGGCGGGCGCCCACGCCCTCGTCGTCCCGCACGACGCCGCCCACGTCCACTGGCAGGCCCCGTTCCAGCGCGCGGTTCCCGCCGCGCTCCCGCCCGTCGTCGTCCTCGCCACCGCCGGCTCGACGCCGGCGACAGCCGCGCCGCGCGTGCCCGAGCGCGTGCGGCCGAGCTCGCGCTCCCGCGGTCCGCCGCGCGCCTGACGCGTCCCACCCACCGGTTTCTCCGCTCCAGTCCGTACGAGCGACGCGGCCGCGCGTATGCGTGCGTCGTCCCGTGTGCGCCGTCGCGTCCGAGGGGAACGTCCATCATGCGCACGAGAGGATCGCGCGCGCTCGCCGTCGCCGTGTGGCTGCTGGCGACGATCGCGCGCGCCCAGGAAGCACCGGAGCCCGAGTCGCCGCCCGGCGACGTGCTCGACTCGCCCGTCGTCGAGGAGCGCGACGAGCCCACCGCGGGCGCCGAAGCCGGCATCCGCCTGCCCGAGGTCGTGGTACAGGCGCGGCCGCCCGTGTCGGCCGCGTCGTCCGACGACATCGCCTACGAGACCTTCGAGCTGCGTCCGCACACGACGCTCCAGGAGGTGATGAACAACGTCCCGGGCCTGATCGTCCGGCAGCACCAGGGCGGCGGCAAGGCGACGCAGTATCTGATCCGCGGCTTCGACGCCGACCACGGCACCGACTTCCTCGTCACCGTCGACAAGCTGCCCGTGAACCTCGTCTCGCACGGCCACGGACAGGGCTACGCCGACCTCAACTTCGTCATCCCCGAGACGATCGAGACGCTCCAGCTCCGCAAGGGAACCTACTTCCCCGAGCTCGGCGACTTCGCCAACGCAGGCGCGCTCAACCTGGTCACCAAGTCGGCCTTTGCGGAGGACTTCGCGCTCGCCGAAGGCGGCAGCTTCGACCGCATGCGATTCGTCGCGGGCGTCTCGCCGAAGTTCGGCGAGGTGCAGACGCTCTTCGCGGCGCAGGCCTACTACTCGAACGGCCCGTTCATCCACCCCGAGCACTTCGCGCGCTACAACGCGTACGGGAAGCTCACGGCCACGCCGCACGAGAACGCGGTGCTGTCCCTCGCGGGCACCTTCTACCAGGCCGACTGGGACGCGTCGGGGCAGATCCCGCAGCGCCTCGTCTCCGACGGACGGCTCGACCGCTTCGGCTCGCTCGATCCCACCGAAGGCGGCCGCACCGACCGCGAGAACCTCGACCTGCACTACGACTGGGAGCCCACCGCGGATCAGACGATCTCGCTCCAGGGCTGGGCCAGCCGCTACAAGCTGAAGCTCTGGTCGAACTTCACGTTCTACCAGGACACCATCTTCCCGGGCCCCGACGGCGACATCCCGCGCTTCCACGAGGGCGCCGGCGGGCGCGTGTTCGACGCCTTCCAGAGCGGCCCGCCGCGCCCCGGCCAGCGCGCCGTGCCCGGCGACGGCATCGAGCAGAACGACGCGCGCTGGCTCTACGGGTTCAACGGCAGCTGGGCGAAGCGCTGGGAGCTGCTGCACCTGCCCCTGACGACGACGCTCGGCTTCCAGACCCGCACCGACGACATCGACGTCGCCGTGCACCGCCAGGTGCAGCGCGACCGCTTCTTCACCGTCAGCAAGACGAACATCGTCGAGGGCTCGTACGGCTTCTACCTCACGCAGAGCATCGTCTTCACCGACTGGCTGCGCTTCGAGGGCGGGCTCCGCGGCGACTGGTTCACGTTCGACGTGAGGAACCGCCTGCCCTCGAACCAGGGCACGGATCCCGACTTCGAGGCCGTGCCGCTCGGCGGCTACGCCGACCAGGGCATCGTCAGCCCGAAGGCGAACCTCGTCCTGACGCCCGAGCCGAACACCGACGTCTACCTGAACTTCGGCAACGGCTTTCACTCGAACGACGCCCGCGCCGTGATCCAGGCCCAGATGGCCGGCGACGACGACTTCAAGCCGCTCGTGCAGTCGGTCGGCTACGAGATCGGCACGCGCACGCGCCAGTGGGACGATCGCCTCTCCGCGTCCGCGGCGCTGTGGCTCATCGACCTCGAGAGCGAGGTCGTGTTCTGCGGCGACTGCGGCTTCATCGAAGGTCCGCAGACCGGCACGAGCTTCGGCGTGCAGGGCCCGACGCGGCGCTGGGGCGTCGACTTCGAGACCCGGTTCCGGATCACCGACTGGCTGTTCGCCGACTACGACCTCTCGTGGGCCGACCCGCGCTACAAGGACGGTCTCGCGATTCCGATCGCTCCCACCCTGTTCATGAACGGCGGCCTCACCGCGGAGCTCGCCGACGGCTTCTCGGCGGCGTTCCGCATCCGCTACCTCGACGACCGTCCCGCCAACGAGAACCGCACCATCGTCGCGCCCGGCTACGTCCTGATGGATCTCTTTCTCAAGTACCGCTGGCGCAACGTCGAGCTCGGCCTCGACCTCCTGAACCTCGGCAACTTCGATTGGCAGGAGGCGGTCTTCGCGGACACTTCGTGCGTCGCGAGCGAGGTCCGGGGCGGCCGCTGCGGCAATCCACGAGGCCCGATCGACGACATCCACTTCACCCCCGGCGATCCCTTTGGTGTACGCGGCCGGGTGATCGTGTACTTCTAGCCGGATGCACCTCTCGCTGTTCGAGCTCTGGACGGTCATGGGTCCGTTCGCCAAGGGCGTGGTCCTGCTGCTGCTCGGCATGTCGATCGCCTCGCTGGCGACGGCGGTCGAGCGCTGGATGGCGATCCGCGCCGCCGCCCAGGACCTCGGCCGGTTCGAGCCCGAGTGGCGCGCGGTGCTGACGGCGCCCATCAGCGCCGAGGCGCGCCGCGAGGCCTACGACCGCAGCGTCCGGCGTACGATCATCGCGACCGGCTCGAGCCTCAAGAAGGGTCTCAGCGTGCTCGCGACGGTCGGCGCGACGGCGCCGTTCGTCGGGCTCGTCGGCACCGTCATGGGCATCGTCAACGCCTTCCAGCAGATCGCGACCTCCGAGGCGGGCGGCGTGGGCAAGGTGTCGGCCGGTATCGCCGAGGCGCTCGTCACCACGGCGATCGGCATCGGCGTCGCCATCCCGGCCGTATGGCTGTTCAACGCGCTCACGCAGCGCATCGCCCGCCTCCTCACCGAGCTCGAGGTCCGGGCGCAGGACATCGCCGTCACCCAGCTGCGCGGAGAAGGTGCATGACCTTCGACGACGGCTCGGGCGGCGACGATCTCCGCTCCGACATCAACGTGACGCCGCTCGTCGACGTCATGCTGGTGCTGCTCGTGATCTTCATGGTGGTGACGCCGCTGCTGCGCGTGCAGGTGCCGATCGACCTGCCGCTCGCGAAGCAGGCCGAAGACGCGAACCAGGTCCCCGATCAGGTGACGCTGTCGGCCACCACCGACGGCGTCGTGCGCGTCAACGGCGAGATCGTCGAGCGGGACGCGCTCGAGGAGAAGCTGCGCCAGCTCTACGCCACGCGCACCGAGAAGGTGATCTTCCTCGAGGCCGATCGCGCGCTGCCGTATGCGACCGTCGTCGAGCTGATGGACACCTGTCGCGCCGCCGGCGTCGAGCGCATCGGCGTGCTCACGCAGAAGAAGCCCGACGAGGGCTGACGGCGGCAGGGACGGCGCGCCGCCGGTGCCGGTCCGGGGCCGGAGCCCCGGACCGCGACGGTCAGCGTGTGTAGACGGTCTGGCGGCTGCGCCCCCCGCCGATGACCTGGACTGTGCGGTTCCACTCGCCGGCGGCCGGGCGCTGGGAGCCGGTCAGCGCGTATGGCCGCTCGGCGGCCTGCTTCTGGATCGAGGGCGGCAGGCGCGGGTCGCGCATGGGGATGGGGCCTTTGTCCGCCGACGCGGGGATCGCGAGGGCGAGGAGACCGAAGATGGCGAGCATCGAGGTCTTCATGATTGCTCTCCTTTCGAAACCGGGTCCGCTACCCGTCTGACGTCCAGGGTGTCGGATCCGTTCGACGCGTCGAGCCCCGCAGGGCTACGCCCGCTGCCCAACCGCCGGGCAGCGGGCGCTCGCGCCACGGGCACGTGGAGCATCCGCGCGCGCGCCGGATCGCGACCTTGGCGGGCGCCGGCACGGGCATGGGCGTTGCTCTCGGGGACGTGCTCCGCTCGTGGCTCCTCGTCCTCGCGCTGGCGCTCGCAGCCTGCGGACCGGTGCGGTCGCGGGCCACCGAGGCGCGGCTCGACGTCGCGGACGCCGCGCGCGCGGCACGGCTGTCCGCCGCCGCCGCGAGCCTGCTGCGGAGCCTGCCGCAGGGAGGGCGCACCACGGTCGTGCTGTCGCGACGCCCCGGCCTCGGCGCCTGGGCCCGACGCTCGGGCCGCATCGAGGTGACGCCCGCGCTGGTCGACCTGCTCGACGACGACGAGCTGGCCGCAGCCGTGGCCCACGAGCTGGGCCACCTCGTCGCCGGCGGTCACGTCGACGCGGCCGCCGCCCTCGCGGGCGCCGGAGACGCGGCCGGCGAGGAGCGCGCCGACGCCGTCGGCTGCCGCCTCCTCGCCGCCAGCGGTCGTCCCACCGGGGCGCTCCCGCGCCTGCTGCGACGCCTCGGCCCGGCGCTGGGCGAGTGCGACTTCGCGGCGCGCGCCGCCACCGCCGAAGCCGGGGCCTGCGCAACGCCATAGCCGAGCGAAAAAAGTCCAGGTGTGTCCGGCTGTATCCGGCTTGCCTGCTCCAGGGCCGGCCCCGTACAGAAACGGGGAAGCGCATGACGGCGACAGCTCCCGCGATCGGGCGTCCGACGGCCTGGGCGTGCTCGACCTTCGGGCACGCGCTGCTCCTGGCGCTTCTGCTGCTGTGGCCGCTCGCCGCGCCGGTGCCGATCACGAAGCCGGTGACGCTGATGCCGCTGGCGTTCGTCTCCCGTCCCGGCGGCGGCGGAGGCGGCGCGATTCCCGGACCGCCCTCGCCGCCCCAGGGGCCGCCCGCGCCCGCGGTCGCGCCGGCACCGCCGCCGAAGCCCGAGGCGGTCGTGAAGCCGGTGCCGGTGCCAAAGCCGGCTCCGGTGGTGGCCGCGAAGCCGAAGCCCAGGCCGATGCTCGAGCCGTCTGCGCGGCCGAGCGCCGCCCCGCCGACGACCGCAGCGAGCGGCGACGGCGCGGCCGGCAGCACCGGCACCGCGGGCGGCAGCGGTGGCGGCGGGGCCGGAACCGGGAACGGCACGGGCGGCGACGGCGGCAGCGGCGCACGGCCGGCCTACGGCGTGAACCCGAAGCCGCCCTATCCGATCGCAGCGCGACGGCTCGGGCAGCAGGGCGTCGTGCTGCTCCAGGTGCGCGTCCGCCCCGACGGCTCGCCGGCGGACGTGCGCGTGCAGCGTTCGTCGGGCCACGAGCTCCTCGACGAGGCGGCCGCGAGCACCGTGCGCACGCGCTGGAAGTTCATCCCGGCCCGGCGCGGCGACGAGCCGGTCGAGAGCACCGTCACGTTCCCCATCCGCTTCGATCTGAAGGCGGGCTGACACCGGAACGACGCGGGCGACGTCGCTCTTCGCCGACGAGCCGGAGCACGTTCGAGCCTGCGCCCACGGCATCGCCGCCGCGGCGGTGGGCGGCGCGTCCGCGACGCACGGGAGCGCGGCTCAGGGCTGCTCGGCCCACGCCGCCGTCACGTGCGCGAGCCACCACGGCGGCGCCGCCTCGAGCAGCGTCGCCATGTTGCTGTAGTCGCTCCAGCGCGTGATCCGGCCGTGCGCGACCTCCTGCACCGAGACGAACGGCAGCGAGACGACGTGGTCCTCGGCGAACACCCAGTCCTCGGTGTGCTCGGTGACCACGCAGCTGGCGTCGGCGACCACACGGTGGACGTGCTCGGTGTGGCGCAGCACGCGCGCGAAGCCGATCTCGAGCTTGCGCACGATCGCCGCCGGCCCCACCACCTTCGCGGCCGGAATCGGCACGTCGTCGTAGACGGCGTCGTCAGTGAAGTAGGCGCCGAGCGCAGCGAAGCGATGCGCGTAGAGGTCGGTCCAGAAGCGACGGACGAGGGCGGCGTTGGCGTCGGCGGGCGTCATGCGGGGACCGTAGATCCCGGCGGCGTCCGCGGTCAACGCGCGCGGCCTACTGGAGCACGGTCCCGGCGAGCCGGAACCAGAGCGTGCGCTTCCCGCCGCATGCGACGCAGGTGAGGTCGGCGGTGCGCAGCGTGACGCCGTCGACCTCGCGTGCCGCGTGCTGGTCGAGACGCATCGCCTCGCCGCACGTCGTGCACTCGACGCGCTCGGCGATGACGTCGATCTGCGCCGGCGATTCCACCTCGCGCGGCCGCTCCGGGCTGCCGCCGGGCTCGACTTCGGCGAGACGGGCCCGCTCGCGGGCGAGCTTGGCTTCCTCGCGCGCGAGTGCGCGCCGCCCTGGACGGGACCGCGTGGCCATGGGCGGATCGTAGCCCGAGTCGTGCATATCGGCGACCCTCGATTTCGTACCAACGGACAGTTGCGGAGGAGCGGTACACGCTGCTACTCGACCCCGTCCCACACGCGGCCGTTCCGCAAAATCTGCCCGTACAAGGAGTCCACGCGGCATGTTCCACAAGTGTCTCGTCGCGCTGGCGACGTTCGCCAGCCTGTTCGTCGTCGGGTCCGCCCGCGCCCTCACCACCCCGAAGCTGACCCTCGTCGTCCCGAAGAAGGGCGACGCCAGCCTGCGCTGGAACTTCCGCGGCAACGACCGCAAGGACGCGGTCACGGTCGAGATCCAGCACACCCTGAACGACGGCGGCTGGACGCCCTGGCGCAGCATCGGCGGCGCCAAGCGCAAGCAGACCGTCGCCGTGGGGACGCTGGCGTCCGGCACCCACGCCTGGCGGGCACGGGCCGTCGACTCGGACGAGACCACCGCCTGGAGCGCGAACGTCGGGCTCACCGTCGCCGCCCCGCCGGCCGCGCCGGGTCCGGACGATCCGCCGCTCGCCGCCGGCGAGAGCGAGTGCCCGTCCGGCTGGGTCGCCGAGGTACTGCGCCTCGCCAACGAGGAGCGCCGCAGCGCCGGCGTCGCGGCGCTGGCGAATCATCCCGCCCTCGCCAAGGCCGCCCGCCGGCGCGCCATCGACATGGCCGCGTCCGGCAAGCTCAGTCACGACGGGTGGACGACGATCATCCGTCTCTTCGGCTACCTGGGCGGCCTGCTCGGCGAGAACATCGCCTCCGGCTACGCCTCGCCGGCGGCGGTGATGTCGGGCTGGATGGGCAGCAGCGGCCACCGCGCGAACCTCCTGCGCAGCGGCTACCGCGACAGCGGGATCGGCTGCGTCCTCGATGCGCGCCGCCGCCCATGGTGGGCGCACGACTTCGGCGGCTGAGCGCCGCGATCGGCCGGGGCGCGCCCGACGCGCGCCCCGGCCGCCGGTGTCACTGCGAGCGCAGCGTCTTGCCCTTGCAGCGCCACGGGCCGACGGCGCCGGCGCGGTACTCCGCGCTCCCGCCGCCGATGAGGAGCGCCGTCTCGAGCGACAGCGACGCATCGCCGCCGGCGCAGGCCGCCGGGCGCGCGATCGTGGCCCGGCGCACGAGTACCTGCACCTTCACCGTCTCGACGCTCGGACGCCGACGGTGGAGCACGACCTTCACCCGCGCGCCGGCGGCGCTCGTGAAGATCGCCACCTTCTTCTTGCGACGCTTCGGATCGAGCGACCACGGCATCGCCGTGTCGCCGGACACGAGCTCGCCGCCGCCGCCGACGGCGTCGAGCAGGTCGGCGACCGAGAGCGTCGCCTCCTCGAGCGCGAAGCTCGTGGGCAGCGTGGTCGTGCCCTTCAGCCGCAGGATGCCGCGGCCGGCGCGATCGACCTTCGCCGCCCGCCCCCGCACGCTGAGCGCGGTCGGGACGACCGGATGGGGACCCGGCCCGGGGCCGGCGCTGCCGCAGAAGGTCACGGCGAAGCCCGTGAACGGCTGGCCGCCGGGCACGGTCGACGCCGCCGTACAGCCGAAGCCGCTCGCGATGTCGTCGTACTGCCATGCGTACGCGGCCTGACAGGCGGTCTTGAACGGGACGTAGTAGGGCGCGCCGCCGCCGGCCTGCTGCGCGGCCAGGAGCCACGACGTGTTCACCACCCCGGCCGCGGCCGAGTAGAGCGGCAGCCCGCCGGCCTCGTCGCTGGTGCAGGTGCCGAGGCCGCTCGTCGGCGGCGGCATGCAGAGATGGGCGACCTCGCTGCCGCCGTCGACGGGGAAGGTCGCGGTCTGGCAGGTGTAGCCGAGCGCGTCGCCGTAGTAGCTGCCGTCGCTCTGCGTGGTGCGATAGCCGCCGCACGGCGTGCCGTCCTGGCCGGCGCCGCAGGCGGAGGCCCCGCTCACCGCGTCCGCCCAGCGGTAGTCGTTGAAGCCCGGCGTCGTCGACTGCGGCGGGTGCGTGTAGAGGCAGACGCCCTGCCCCGGCGGCAGCGTGTACGACGATGCGAAGGTCGGCTGCACGAAGGAGGTCACCGGGGGGCAGTCGAGCTGCGAGAAGGCGGTGGGCGTGCCCTGGTTCGGCGACGCCTGCGCCGTGCCGTCGACCATGTTCTTGGCGCAGTAGAGGTCGAGGTACGTGACCGAGCCGTTGCTCGCGCCGCAGCTCCAGGTGTCCGGCAGCGTGTCGTTGCACTGGAGCGCCGCCGGCGGATCGGGACGCTGGCAGCGCGTGCAGGGGTCGAGGCAGCCGATGACGACGTCGTTCTCGATCACCTGGAGCGGCGCCGGGCACGACGCGTTCAGGTCCGCGGTGCAGCCGACGTCGTAGCAGGCGACGACGTCGGTCGACGGCGTTCCGGGCACGACCTGGCCGCCGCCGACGGGCGCGGCCACGGTCTCGACGTTGTAGCCGGCGGCGAGGCTGACGTCGTAGTTGATCGTCGCCGACGTGGACGTGACCTCGAACTGCGTCACCGGGTTCGTCGGCGAGCCGCCGCCGTTCGCGGCGCTGCAGTCGAGCAGCGCGCGGCCCGAGTTGTCGGTGTCGTAGCAGGCGCCGGTCGCGCAGGAGAGGCTCGGCGGGGACGTCGAGGTGTCGAGGGTACAGCCCGTGCGCGGCCAGAAGCTGCCCGACGTCCACGTCTGCGGCATGCAGAAGACGGCCGCGGTGCTGCACTTCCCGTCGCTCCCGCAGGCGGCGCCGCCGGGACAGTCGGCCGCGGTGCTGCACGTGCACGTCCCGTCCTGCGTGTCGCATGTGCCCGATGGGCAGGCGGCGTTGCTCGCACACGCGCCGGCGAGCGCCCAGTTGCCCGACTGGGGCGGATACGCCGACGGATCCTGCGTGCTGCGCTGGCCGATCCAGATCGGCTGCGTGCAGGCGTTCTGGAACGTGTACGTGTACTGCGTCGCCGGATCACACTGCGCCGCCGCCGACGCCGCGAAGCCGAACGCCATCCCCGAAACCATCACCGCACGCCACATGCTGGAGCATTGAACCAGCCACCTGGCCAGGTTCCAAGCAGCGCGCGGACGCGCCGGCGTCAGCCCGCGGGGGGCGGGCCGTCGGTCACCAGCTGGAGGGGCACCCCGGTCGTGCTCGGCAGGACGGCCGCGTCCGTGACGAGCAGCGTCGTGCCGGGGGTGACGAGCGGGGTCAGCGTCGTCAGGAAGGCGCCGGGAACGACGATGCGCTGCACCTCCGCCGGGTCGGCCGCGGCGGACGTCCCCGTGTAGCCGGGCACGGCCAGCGCCTTCCAGCGCATCGGCGCGCCCGCGGGATGGTCGAGGGCCTGAAAGACGTGCGTGCCGAGCGGCTGCTTCGCATCCCGGATCGTCACGCGGGCGCGTCCGACCTCGAACCCGCTGCGGTAGACGAGCAGCCGCTGGTCCGCGCCGCTCACGACGAGCGACACGGGGCCGTCCGCGCCTTCGACCGGCGTCCAACGGAAGGCCTGGTCGCCTTCGAGCCGGGGCGCCGGATCGAGGGTCGCGCCGTTCGCCGCGACCGGGGTGAGGAGCCCGGGATGGACCACGTCGCGCGGCGCCTCGCCCTCCTCCGCGATGACGACGGTCATACCCATCGGGCTCACCTCGAACAGCTTGCGTGCGAACGCCGAGGGCAGGTGCACGCAGCCGTGCGACGACGGATAGCCCGGCAGCCCGCCCGCATGCAGCGCGACGCCGCCCCAGGTGAGTCGCTCCTGATACGGCATGGGCGCGTCGTCGTAGGTCTTCGAGCGGTGATCCTCATCCTTCTGGAGGATCGTGAAGACGCCGGTGGGCGTCTCGTAGCCGGGCTTGCCCGTGCTCGCGGTGGCGACGCCGATGCGCACGCCGTTGCGGTACACGTACGCGCGCTGCTCGTTGAGGCTGACGATGACGAGCATCGGGCCGCGCGGCTCCGCGTCGCCGTCCCAGATCCATTCGCCCTGCGCGAGCGTCTTCGGATCGGTGCCGAGGGGCCTCGAGGTGGTCGCGCCCCAGAACGGCACCTTCGCCTCGACCGCCACCACCACCGCCGCACAGAGGACGAGCGCCCGCCCCCACCGCACACGCATCGCCATGGGCGCGACGCGCTACCATCGCGCCGGGACGCCGGCAACGCGGCCCCGCGACCTACAGACGGAAGCGGTCGCCGACGGTCGGGGGCCGCGGCCGCCGGTCGGGACCGACGACGGCCTCGACCTCGGCGAGAAACGCGACGAACTCTTCGAGCGAGCGCACGGGGGGATCGGGGCGCAGCGTGCGCTGATCCGGCACGTCGGCCACGAGGGCGTCAGCCGCGCCGCTGCCGGGCTTCGTCGAGGAGCCGCGCGAGGTCGTCACGCCGATCGAGTAGCGCGAAGTACTCCTCCAGCAAAGGCCCGTCGAGCGCCGGCAGGTGGAGGGTCATCAGGGCGACGATGTCGGCCTCGTCCTGGCGGCGGCGGGATGGATCGTTCACGAGGACCTGGAGCTTCAGTCCGATGAGGCCCTCGACGTCGACCACGGTGCACGAGCCGGATCGCGTCGAGGAAGGCGTTCGCCACGCCGAGGCCCTAGCACGTAGGCGGACCCGCGCGACATCGTGACCGGCTCTCGGAGCTCCTGCCCGGCTTCGGCGCGGCGCACGAGGTGGCCGATGCGCTGACGGCGGCGCCGCACGCGCCCGCTCGCAGCGCCGCATAGCGACGCCCCTGCGCGCGGCTTGCAGCCGGGCGACGTGCCGTGCTCGAAAGCGCCGACGCCATGCCCACGTCGTCCGACGCCGACCTCCCGCCCTACGAGCCGGCCCGGCTGCTCGGCGCGCCGTTCCCCGAGCGCGTCCGGCTCGTCTGCCGCACCTGGGCCTCGCAGGTCTTCCCGACGCCGCCGATCGTGATGGCGATGTACTGGGCGAAGTACCTCTTCTTCTACGCCGGCGGCTGGGCGTTCTTCGTCTCCTTCTCGGCCGGCTACCCGGGCTTCACCGCGCCGGGCGCCTGGGCGTTCACGGCGGTCGCATTCCAGAAGGCGATCCTGTGGTCGATCTTCTACGAGCTGATGGGCTTCGGCTGCGGCATGGGCCCGATGAACGCGCGCTTCAATCCGCCCTTCGGCGGCTTCCTGCACTTCCTGCGTCCCGGCACGACGAAGCTGCCGCTCTTCCCGGGCCTGCCGCTGGTCGGCGGCACGCGCCGCACCTGGCTCGACGTCGCGCTCTACGCCGCCAACCAGGCGCTGCTCCTGCGCGCGCTGCTCGCCCCCACGGTGACGCCCGATCTCATGTGGCCGAGCGTCGTCCTGATCCCGCTCCTCGGGATCACCGACAAGACGCTCTTCCTCGCCGCGCGCGCCGAGCACTACTGGGTGGCGCTCGTCTGCCTGACCGTGGCCTTCGCCGACGCCCTCTGGCTCTCCGCCTGCAAGGTCGTGTGGTGCGCGATCTGGTTCTGGGCGGCCACCTCGAAGGTCAACCACCACTTCCCGTCGGTCATCATGGTGATGATGAACAACGGCCCGTTCTTCCCGCGGTGGCTGAAGAAGCGGCTGTTCGTATCCTACCCCGACGACCTGCGACCGTCGCGCCTCGCCGGCGCGATGGCGCACGGCGGGACGGCGTTCGAGTACTTCATCCCCGTCGGACTGCTGCTCGCGAGCGGCGACCCGACGCTCACCGCGCTGATGCTGGTCGGGATGGCGTGCTTCCACGGCTTCATCGCCATCAACAACCCGAGCGGCATGCCGATCGAGTGGAACATCCTCATGATCTACGGCGCCATCTTCCTCTTCGGGGTGCATCCCGAGGCGGGGCTGCCGGCGGTGCTGTCGGCACCGTGGCTGTGCGCGTTCCTCGTCTTCTGGCTCGTCGCCGTGCCGACCTACGGCAACTTCGTGCCGCGCCACGTCTCGTTCCTGCTCTCGATGCGCTACTACGCCGGCAACTGGGCCTACAACATCTGGCTCGTGCGCAAGGGCAGCGCGGCGAAGCTCGGCAAGCTCGTGAAGGCGTCGGGCACCATGCGCGAGCAGCTCGAGAAGCTCCTCCCCGACCCGCAGGCAGCCGACGTCGCAATCGCGCTCTCGATGGCCCACCGCTTCATGCACCTGGAGGGCCGCCCGCTGCTCGAAGCGCTGCCGAAGGCGGTCGACGACATCGAGGACTACGAGTGGATGGAGGGCGAGGTGCTCGGCGGCATGGTGCTCGGCTGGAACTTCGGCGACGGCCACCTGAACGGCACGCAGCTGCTCGAAGCGGTGCAGGCGCAGTGCGGCTTCGAGCCGGGCGAGGTGCGGGTGGTGACGATCGAGTCGCAGCCGCTCTTCGGTCCCACGATGCAGTGGCAGGTGGTCGACGCCGCCACCGGCGTCGTCGCCCGCGGCGAGACCGCGATCGCGCCGATGCGCGACGTGTCGCCGTGGCCGTCCGGCCGCTTCGCCGAGGCGCTCGGGCGGTCGCGGTCGGCCGCGCGCGCCTGAGGCGACGCCGCGATGGCGGGCTCCGATCCCGAGGCCGTCGTCGTCGGCTCGGGCCCGAACGGCCTGGCGGCCGCGATCGCGCTGGCGCGGGCCGGCGTGTCGGTGCTGGTGGTCGAGGCCGAGGACACGCCCGGCGGCGGCACGCGCAGCGCCGCGCTGACGCTGCCCGGCTTCGTGCACGACGTCTGCTCGGCCGTGCATCCGATGGGCGAGCTGTCACCGTACTTCCGCCGCCTGCCGCTCGGGGCGCACGGCCTGGTCTGGCGCCACCCGCGCGCGTCGGTCGCGCACCCGCTCGACGACGGCCCGGCGGTGATGCTGCGCCGCTCGCTGGACGAGACCTGCGCCGGGCTCGGCCGCGACGGCGACGCCTGGCGGCGGCTCGTGGGGCCGTTCCTGCGCGATCCCCACGCGCTGCTCGCCGACGCGATGGCGCCGCTGCGCGTGCCGTCGTACCCCGTCCTGCTCGCGCGCTTCGGCCTGCGCGCGATCTGGTCGGCGAATCGGCTGGCGCGGCTGTGCTTCCGCGCGCCGCGCGCGCGCGCGCTGTTCGCGGGCTGCGCCGGGCACTCGCTGCTGCCGCTGACGCAGCCGCTGACGGCGGCGATCGGCACCATGTTCGCGCTGACGGGCCACGTCGTCGACTGGCCCGTCGCCGAGGGCGGCTCGGAGGCGATCTGGCGTGCGCTCGCGTCGTACCTCGCGAGCCTCGGCGGCCGCATCGAGACCGGGCGGCGGATCGCCGCCCTCGCCGAGCTACCCGCCGCGCGCGTCGTCCTCTTCGACACCTCGCCCGACCAGCTCGCCCACGTCGCCGGCGACGCGCTGCCGGCCGGCTATCGCCGCCGGCTGCTGCGCTACCGCTACGGGCCCGGCGCCTTCAAGCTCGACTGGGCGCTCGACGGACCGATCCCGTGGCGCGATCCGGCGTGCCGGGAGGCGTCGACCGTCCACGTCGGCGGCACGCTCGAGGAGATCTGCGCCTCGGAGGACGACATGTACCACGGCCGCCACAGCCCACGGCCGTTCCTGATCCTGTGCCAGCAGAGCGAGGTCGATCCGACGCGCGCGCCGGCGGGACGGCACACGGGCTACGCCTACTGCCACGTGCCGCACGGCTCGACGATCGACATGACCCAGGCCATCGAGCGCCAGGTGGAACGCTTCGCGCCCGGGTTCCGCGACCGCATCCTGGCACGCCACACGCTCGGTCCCGCCGACCTCGAGCGCTACAACCCGAACTACCGCGGCGGCGCGATCACGGGCGGCGTCGCCGACGCGCTCCAGCTGTGGAACCGCCCGGTGACGCGCCTCGACCCGTACGCGACGCCGAACCCGCGCCTGTTCATCTGCTCCGCGTCGACGCCGCCCGGTGGCGGCGTACACGGCATGGGCGGCTTCTGGGCGGCGCGCTCGGCGCTCGCGCGCCTCGGGAAGCCGCTGCCGGCGCTCGACGCCGCGTAGCCGGCTACGCCTCGTCGCCGTCGGGCCCGAGGTGCATGCGCCGCTCGACCGCCGCCCAGCGCGCCGTCGCGCCCGGCTCGGCGCGCAGCCGCGACACGACGATGCCGACCGCGAACGACAGCGGGATCGTCACCAGGGCCGGGTTGCGCAGCGGGAACCAGGCGACGTCGGCGCCGAGCAGCTCGACGTGCACCGTCGGCGAGAGGACGATGAGCAGGATGGTCGCCAGCGTGCCGGTCGCCATGCTCGCGACCGCGCCGGCGGTGGTGCAGCCGCGCCAGAAGATCGACAGGACGAGCGCCGGGAAGTTGGCGCTGGCCGCGATGGCGAACGCCAGCGACACCATGAAGGCGACGTTCTGCCCCTCGAAGGCGATGCCGAGCCCGACCGCCACGAGCCCGAGACCCACGGTCGCCGCGCGCGCGACCAGGAGCTGCTCGGCCGGGTCGGCGTGCTCGCCGCGCACGACGTTCACCCACAGGTCGTGCGACAGCGCCGCGGCGCCGGAGAGCGTCAGCCCCGCCACCACGGCGAGGATGGTCGCGAACGCCACCGCGGCGATGAAGCCGAGGAACGGCGTGCCGCCCAGCAGCTCGGCGAGCAGCGGCGCCGCCATGTTGCCGCCCGCGTCGACGGCGCGGATGGCCTCGGGTCCGACCAGCACCATGGCCCCGAAGCCGAGCACGAAGGTCAGGAGATAGAACGCGCCGATGAGCCCGGTGGCGTAGAACACCGAGGTCCGCGCCGCCCGCGCGTCCGGCACGGTGTAGAAGCGCATGAGGATGTGCGGCAGCCCCGCGGTGCCGAACATGAGCGCGAGCCCGAGCGACAGCGCGTCGAGCGGGCTCGCGACCAGCTTGCCGGGCGCGAGCACGCCGTCGCCGTAGCGCTCCGCGGCGGCGGCGAAGAGCGCCGCGGGGTTGCCGCCGAAGCGCGCGAGCACCAGCACCGCCAGCAGCGCCGCGCCGGTCAGCAGCAGCACCGCCTTCACGATCTGCACCCAGGTGGTCGCGAGCATGCCGCCGAAGAGCACGTAGGCGATCATGGCCGCGCCGACGACGGCGATCGCCTGCTCGTACGAGAGCCCGAAGAGCAGCTTGATGAGGCCGCCGGCGCCGACCATCTGCGCGATCAGGTAGAAGACGACGGTCGCGAGCGTGCCGGTGGCGGCGGCGATGCGCACCGGCGTCTGGCGGAAGCGCAGCGCGACGACGTCGGAGAAGGTGTACTTGCCGAGGTTGCGCAGCGGCTCGGCGATGAGGAAGAGCACGACCGGCCAGCCGACGAGCCAGCCGGTCGAGTAGATGAGGCCGTCGAAGCCGGTCGTCGACACCAGCCCGGCGATGCCGAGGAACGACGCCGCGCTCATGTAGTCGCCCGCCAGCGCGACGCCGTTCTGGCCGGCGGTGATCGAGCGCCCGGCGGCGTAGAAGTGCTCCGCCGTGCGCGTGCGGCGCGCCGCCCACCAGGTGATGCCGAGCGTCACCGCGATGAACAGGAAGAAGAACGCCATCGCGACGGCGCTCGGCTCGCCGATCGTGGTCGCGGGCGTCATCGCTCGCGCAGGCTCCGGAGCGCGGGATCGTAGTGCGCGTTGGCCCAGCGCACGTAGACCCAGGTGAGCAGCCAGGACGCGACGATCACCGCCGCGCCGAGCACGATGCCGAGGCTCAGCCCCGGCGCGACCAGCCAGCCGAGCACCGGTCGCGCGAAGGCGACGGCGCCGATGAAGCCGAAGTAGATCGCGACCACGGCGGCGGTGAGCAACGTCGCCACGCGCGTCCGGGCGCGCGCCAGCGCCCGCAGCGCGTCCCCGTCGTCCCGCGGCCGCGCCGCCCGCCGCTCCTGCCCCCGCGCCATCGCGGCGCGACCGCTATCGTCGCGCCGCCCCGGCCGTCAAGGCGCAGGCCGCCGAGAGACGCCCCGCGCGACCGTCGCCGACGTCTGCGTGCCGGCCCGCGGCTCACCACGCGAGCGGCTGGCGGTCGCGGAAGAAGCCGCCGCTCGGCCCGCCGTCGGGCAGGGTCGCCAGCCAGACGATGGTGTCGATGCCCTCGGGGATCGAGCGCGGCGCCTGCTCGCCGCCCATGCGCGTGCGCACCCACCCGGGGTCGGCGGCGTTCACGAGCACGTTGCTGCCCGCGACCGCGCCCGCGACCAGCCGCGTGAGCGCGTTGAGCGCCGCCTTCGACGCCGCGTACGACGGCGCGACGTCGCCCATGGTGGCGAGCTGGCCGAGCCCCGACGACACGTTCACCACCCGCCCGTAGCCGCGCGCCCGCATCCCGGGCACGAACGCCTGGCAGAGCGCGACCGGGCCGAGCAGGTTCGTCTCCATCGTCTCGCGAAACAGCGCCGGCGGGACGGCGAGGACGCTGCGGTTCTCGTCCGGGTAGATGCCGGCGTTGTTGACGAGCACGTCGGCGCCACCGAAGCGGGCATCGACGGCCCGCGCGAACCCGGCGATGCCGGCGGCGTCGCGCACGTCGAGCGGAAGCGCCACCGCGTCGCCGCCGATGCCGCGCGCGGCGGCCTCGCCGTCGCCGCGGTCACGGCTGCCGATCACGACCGTGAGACCGTGCCGGGTGAGCGCCGTCGCCGCCGCCAGCCCGAGCCCCCGATTGCCGCCGGTCACCACCGCCACCCGCCGTCGCTGGCTCATGCGCCCACGCTAGCAGCGCGCCGGCACCATGGAACCACCGACCGCGACATGGCGCAGCGATACGATTTTGCCGCCGCACCCGGTGCGGCACCGCGCAGGCCGGTGGGCGGCGGGAGCCGGGCGCCGGTATGGGGTTTGCTCGCTGCCAGGCCGCCGATGGAGTCGTCCGCTGCCGCGCTGGAAGCGGCGTTCGAGGCCGAGGAGCGCGAGCGCTGCCGGCAGGGGGCCCTCACCGGGGCGCTCGCCGGGCTGCCGGCCATGGCCGCGTTCGCGCTCTACGACTTCACCTTCTTCCCGGACAAGGCACACACGTTCCTCGTCCTGCGGCTCCTCGTCGTCGTCGGGGCGGCGGTCGCCATCGCGTTCCTGCGCCGGCCGGCCGGCGCCTGCTACGCCCGGCCGCTCGCGTTCGCCGTATTCCTCCTCGTCGGCATGACCGTCGTGGCGATGACCGTCGCCACCGGCGGGCGCGCCAGCCCGTACTACGGCGGCATCAACATCGTGCTGCTCGCCGCGACGCTGGTGATGCCGTGGACGCCGGGCTGGTCGGCGGCGGCGTCCGGCTCGCTCATCGCGGCCTACGTGGCGGGCGTCATGGCGACGAGCGCGAGCGCCGACCCGCGCATGCTCGTCCACAACCTCGCCTTCCTCGGCTCGACGGCCGTGATCGCGTTCCTCAGCACCGTCTTCCAGCGCCGCGTGCGCTGGCGCGAGTTCCGCACCCGCACGCAGCTCCAGGCCGCGCTCGCCCACAAGCGCGACTTCCTCGCCAGCATGTCGCACGAGCTGCGCAGCCCGCTGCACGTCATCGTCGGCTACGCCGGCATGCTGCTCGAAGAGGCGGGCGCCGTGCCCGACCCGGAGCCGCGACGCCTCGTCGAGCGCATCCGCGAGCGCGGCGTCTTTCTGCACGGGATGATCTCGGACCTCCTCGACCTCTCGAAGGTCGACGCCGGGCGCATGGAGATCCGCATCGCGCCCGTTGCGGTCGACGCGCTCGCCCGGCGCGTCGCGTCCGTGTTCGCGCCCCTCGCCGCGCAGAAGGGCGTCACGCTGCGCGCGCACGTCCCGGCGGGTCTGCCGGCCGTCGCGAGCGACCCGCTGCGGCTCGAGCAGATCCTGTCGAACTTCGCCGGCAACGCGGTGAAGTTCACGCCGCAGGGCGAGATCGCCATCGAGGTGCGCGCCCTGCGCACGACGGCGACGCTCGAGGCCGAGGGCTTCCGCGTCCTCGCCGACGCCACCGCCGTGCCGCTGCGCGGGCCGGCCCTGGCGATCGCGGTGCGCGACACGGGCATCGGCATCCGCCACGAGGATCTGGCGCGCCTGGCCGAGGACTTCCGCCAACTCGACGGGGCCGCGCGCGGCGAGTACGGCGGCACGGGCCTCGGGCTCAGCATCGCCCGCCGCCTGGCCTCGCTCCTCGGCGGCTGGATCGGCGTCCGCAGCCGCTACGGCGCGGGCACGACGTTCGTGCTCGTCCTGCCGATCGACGCCGACGCCCTCCGCGCCGTCGCCTGAGACCCCTTGCGCGGCCCGCCGGTCGTACGCACCTGGCCGGGACCATGCTGACCAAGCATCCGGCGGCCGCGCGCGGCCGCACCCGCATCGACTGGCTCGACAGCCGTCACAGCTTCTCCTTCGGAGACTGGTACGACCCGAGCCGCATGGGCTTCGGCCCGCTGCGCGTGATCAACGAGGACCGCGTCGAGCCCGGCCAGGGCTTCGGCACGCACGGGCACCGCGACATGGAGATCGTCACCTGGGTGCTCGCCGGCGCGGTCCAGCACCGCGACAGCCTCGGCACCGGATCGGTGATCCGGCCCGGCGACGTGCAGGTGATGAGCGCCGGCACCGGCATCCACCACAGCGAGTTCAACCCGTCCGCGGTCGAGCCCGTCCACTTCCTCCAGATCTGGGTGATGCCCGAGACGCGCGGCGTGGCGCCGCGCTACGCGCAGGAGGCGATCCCGGCCGACGCCATGCAGGGCAAGCTGGCGCACGTGATCTCCCGCTTCGACGGCGCAGGCATCGTGCACGTCCATCAGGACGCCGACGTCCACGTCGCGCGGCTGGCGCCGGGCGACGCGGTGACGCACGCGCTGCGCCCGGGCCGTGTCGCCTGGGTGCAGGTTGCCGAGGGCCGCGTCCGCGTCGGCGACACGGCGCTCGCGGCGGGCGACGGCGCGTCGCTCGAGGACGAGACGGCCGTGACGATCACCGCCGACGCCACCGCCGAGGTCCTGCTCTTCGACCTGCCGAGCGCCTGAACGTCAGCCTGCGGCGGCGGGCCGACCGCCGATCGGGGTGAACACCCCGGTCAGCGGCAGGCGCACGACGAAGCGCGTATCGCCCGGCTGGGACGAGACGTTGAGCTGGCCGCCGTGACGGAAGACCACCGTCCGGTAGGCCAGCTCCAGCCCCAGCCCGGTGCCCTTCCCGGGCGGCTTCGTCGTGAAGAACGGCTCGAAGATGCGCGACTGGATGTCGACGGGGATGCCGGGGCCGTCGTCGCCGACCTCGATCGCCGCCCACTTGTGGTCGCGGCGGGTGCGGATGGTGATGGTGCCCGTGCCGTCGAGCGCGTCGATCGCGTTGTCGATGAGGTTGGTCCAGACCTGATTCAGCTCGCTGCCGTAGACCGGGATGCGCGGCAGCGTGCGGTCGTACTCGCGGTGCACGACGATCTTCGAGTGCTTCAGACGATGGTTCAGGATGACGAGGGTGTCGTCGATACCCTCGTGGATGTCGACGTCCTGCTGCGGCCCGCGATCGAGGTGCGAGTATGACTTCATCGCCTTCACGATGCCGACCAGGCGCTCGCCGGCGGTGCCGGCCTCGTCGAGCAGCCCGCGCGCGTCGAGGGCGGCGGCGAGCCAGATGATGGTGGCGTCGAAGACCTCGTCGGACAGCTCCGATTCCAGGCTGGAGAGCGTCTCGGGCGTGAGCCCTCCCGCCGCCAGCGCCGGCGCCACCTCGAAGCCGCGCGTGCAGCCGCGCTCCTCGCACCACAGCGCCAGCGACTCCTCGGCCTCGGACGTCGCCATGGCGTCGAGCGTGTGATGCCCGGCGCGGTATCGTTCCGCGAGACGGACGGCGTCGCGCAGCGCATCGAGCGTCTTCTGCTCCGGACCGGCCGCGGCCAGGGCCCAGGCCGCCTCTTCGAGATCGCCGAGGAGCTTGCCGAGCCGGTCGACGGCGCGCGCGACGGCGGCGGCCGGGTTGTTGAGCTCGTGCGCGAGACCGGCGGCGAGCGTGCCGAGCGCCGCCATCTTCTCGCGCTGCTGGATGTGGCTCTCGAGCCCGCGCAGGCGCGACGACACCGTGCGGAACATCGAGCGCTCGAAGGCGGGGCACTCGTGCAGCAAGCGCCGGAAGTCGTCGGGCGCCAGCTTCCAGATGCGGGACCGAACCAGCGTCTTGATCGAAACCTCCGCCGGCTGGTCGGAGAGCAAGGGGATCTCGCCGACGTACGATGGCCCGAGATGCCGCCCCGCGGGAAGCTGCGCGCCCTCCGCAGCACGCAGGGCGACCGTCTCGCCCTCGACCAGCACGATGAAGGCGTCGAGCGGCTCGCCCTGGCGCATGAGGTAGGTGCCGGCGTCGACGTGCGATTCCACGAGACGCCCGGGCAGCCAGCCGCAGCGGTCCCAGGGCAGGTCGGCGAAGAACGGAAGGGCGCGAACGGCGGCGTCGGTGATCATAGCTGTGCCAGATGTTGGTGCACGAACTGCACGGTGATGGAGCCCTCGCCCACGGCCGAGGCGACGCGCTTCACGGAGCCGCAGCGCACGTCGCCCGCCGCGAAGACGCCGGGCAGGCTGGTTTCGGTGAGAAACGGCTCGCGCACGAGGGGCCACGGCGTCGGCCGCTCGGCGCTCGGCGGCAGGTCGCGTCCGGTGAGGACGAAGCCCCTGGCGTCGCGCACGACGCAGCCGCCCAGCCAGTCCGTGCACGGCACGGCCCCGATGTAGATGAAGACCGCGTCCGCGCGCAGCCGCTCCGCCGTCCCGGTGCGCACGTCGCGCAGCGTGACCGCTTCGAGGCGATGGTCGCCGTGCGCGGCGTCGAGCACCATGCGCGTGCGGAGCGTGACGTTCGGCGTCTGCTCGAGTCGCTCGACGAGATAGTGCGACATGCTGGCCGCGATGGAGTCGCCGCGGCAGAGCAGCGTCACCGAGCGGGACGTCTGCGCGAGGAACAGGGCGCCCTGCCCCGCCGAGTTGCCTGCGCCGACGACGAAGACGTCCGCGTCGCGATACTCGATCGCCTCCGTGAGCGCCGCGCCGTAGTAGACGCCGACCCCCGTCAGCTCCTGCACCCCGCGCGCCTCGTGGGCGCGATAGGTCACGCCGCTGGCGACGAGCAGCGCGTGACAGCTCACCTCGGTGCCGTCCGAGAGCCGGACGAATCGGTACGGGCCGTCGATGCGCACGGCCTCCGCGTTCGAGAGCAGCATCTCGGCGCCGAAGCGCCGCGCCTGCGCCAGCGCGCGGCGGGCGAGATCGGCGCCGGAGAGGCCGGCGGGAAATCCGAGGTAGTTCTCGATGCGCGAGCTGGTGCCTGCCTGACCGCCCGGCGCCTCGTGCTCGACCACGGCGACCTTGAGCCCTTCCGAGGCGCCGTACACGGCGGCGGCGAGCCCGGCCGGCCCGGCGCCGACGATGAGCAGATCGTAGAACTCGCGCGCCGGCCGCGTCGTCATGCCGAGCCGCTCGGCGAGCGCGTGCGGGTCGGGATCGGGGATCCGCGTCCCGTCCTCCAGGACGACCAGCGGCAGGGCCGCCCCCGCGCCCAGCGCCTGTGCCTCGGGGTCGCGGTCGAGGTCGAGCCGACGGTACGGGATCTGGTTGCGGGTGAGGAAGTCGCGCAGGGCGTGGCCGCGCGGCGACCAGTGGTGATCGACGAGCAGGATCCCGCCCTGGCCCGGCCGCGCCGCCCCGGCCCAGTCGTCGAGCACGTCGTCGAGCACGGGGTACAGCTGCTGCTCGGGGGGATGCCACGGCTTCAGCAGGTAATGATGCAGCCCGACCCGGTTGATCGCGTCGATGGCGGCGCTCGTGTCGGCGTAGGCCGTCAGGAGGACGCGCTTCGCGTCCGGCACGAGCGGACGGACGTGCTCGAGCAGCTCGATGCCGGTCATCCCGGGCATCCGCTGGTCGACGAGGAGGAGGGCGACGGGTTGGAGCCGCTCGCGCAGCTGCGTGACCGTGCGCAGCGCCTCCTCCGGGGAACCTGCGGCGATGATCCGATAGCGCTCGGCGTAGCGCGTGCGGAGGTCGCGAGCGATGGCGCGCAGGACCTCGGCGTCGTCGTCGACGGTGAGAATGACGGGCCGCGGGCGTCCGGACGTTGGCATGGCCGGGCGACCTTACGCCGGATCCGAACCCAGCACGACGGGGGATCCGGGCGCCCCGTTCGTGCCCCGGGCCCGCGCCGAGGCGCGATCCCGGCCCCACGCCGGCGAATGGCAGCGCACGGTTTCCCAGCATCGGGCGCGGAGGCTACAACCCCCCGCGATGTCGTTGCGGGTGGTCGCCATCCTCTTCCTGCTGCTCATCGCAGGCACGCTCGGGCTCCTCACGTGGCGGACGCTGCGCGAGGGCTGGTCGGTCGAGCTCACCACGATCGGCCGCAAGAGCGGGCTGCGCCGCTCCGTCACCATCTGGTTCGTGCGCGACGGCGATCGCGTCTGGCTCCAGGCGGGCCAGGGGGGCAAGACGGACTGGTACCGCAACCTCCTCGCCTCCCCGCGCGTGGAGCTCGATTTCGGCGGCAACGAGCGGCGGCGCGGCGAGGCGTTCCCCGTCGACGACGCCGCCGAGGTGGCGCGGATACATGCCCGCTTCGTCGACAAGTACTGGATGACCCGCGTCTTCCGCCTCTTCGGCCGCGAGTTCGGCGGCGGCCGCGTCGTGCGCGTCGAGCTGTTCTCGCCGGACGAGTGAGCGAGCCCCGACGTGATCGTCGCGTCCCGCACGCCGTCCGACGCGACGGTCATCGCCAGCGCCCCGGAGACGCCGGGCTGCGCGTCGCACGCCAAGCGCTGGGTGCTCGCGGCCGCGATCCTCGGCTCGAGCCTCGCGTTCGTCGAGGCCTCGGTGCTGAACGTCGCGCTGCCGGCGATCCAGCAGGCGCTCGGCGCGACCGTCGGCGAGATGCAGTGGATCGCGAGCGGCTACACCGTCCTGCTCGCGTCGCTGACGCTCGCGGGCGGCGCGGCCGGCGACCGCTTCGGGCGCCGGCGCGTGTTCCAGCTGGGGACGCTCGGCCTGGGGATCGCGTCCATCGGCGCCGCGCTCGCCCCGGACGCGGCGACGCTCGTCCTGGCGCGCGCAGCGCAGGGGCTCGGGGCGGCGCTGCTCGTCCCGAACAGCCTCGCGCTGCTGAGCGCCGCCTTCCCGCGGGCCGAGCGCGGGCGGGCGATCGGCACGTGGTCGGCCGTGACGTCGATGGTGGGGGCGCTGAGCCCGCTCGTCGGCGGCTGGTTCGTCGACGCGCTGTCGTGGCGGCTCGCCTTCGTCGCGTTCCTGCCGCTCGTCGCCCTGACGCTCGCCATCGGCGCATGGCGCGTTCCCGACCCGCCGGTGATGCGCCGGCCCGCGCCGGTCGACTGGCCCGGCGCCGCGCTCGCCACCATCGGCCTGGTCGGCCTCGTCGGCGGGCTCATCGCCCTCGGCGGCGGCGCGACGCCCGGCGCCCTCGCGGCGCTCGGCGCCGGCACGGCCGGGCTGGTGGCGTTCGTCGCCTGGGAGCGACACACGGCTGCGCCCATGGTGCCGCCGGCGCTCTTCGGGTCGCGTGCGTTCTCAGGCGCGAATCTCCTCACCGTGCTCGTGTACGGCGGCGTCACCGGCGTGTTCTTCCTGCTGCCGTTCAACCTCGTCGAGGTCCAGGGCTACTCCAGCACCGCGACCGGCGCGGCCTTCCTACCGTTCGCGCTCGCGCTCGCCATGCTCTCGCGGCGAGCGGGCGCACTCGCCGATCGCGTCGGCACGCGGCCGCTGTTGGTGCTCGGGCCGCTGTTCACGGCGGCCGGGCTCGCCTGCTTCGCGATTCCCGGCGTCGGCGGCACGTACTGGGCGACGTTCCTCGCCCCGATGACGCTCACCGGCGTCGGCATGGCCCTCACCGCGGCGCCGCTCACCGCGGGCGTGCTGGCCGCGGTGCCGCCGGGTGCCGCGGGCGTCGCCTCCGGCGTCAACAACGCGGCGGCGCGGGTGGGCACGCTGCTCGCCGTCGCCGTCGTGGGCGTCGTCGCCCTGGCGCTCTACACGGCCGCGCTCGACCGCCGACTGGCGGCGTCGGGCGTGCCCGCCGAGGTCGCGCGCGTGCTGGTCGAGGAGCGTCGCTCCCTCGCCGACACCGCGCTGCCCCCGGGGCTCCCGAGCGCCGAGCAGGCGCGGCTCGCGGCCCTCGTCGACGCGGCCTTCGTCGACGCCTTCCGTCGCGCCGTCCTTTGGTGTGCATTCGTGACGCTGCTCGGCGGCCTCACCGGGCTCGTGACGCTCGGGACCCTCGCCGCCGATCGCGATGAAGGAGACTCGCCGATGCCCGTCTGCTCGCACCTCGACATGATCCGGCCGGTCCATCCCCACGCGCGCGGCTGCGAGGAGTGCCTGCGCCTGGGCGACGCCTGGGTCCACCTCCGCCTGTGCCTCACCTGCGGCCACGTCGGCTGCTGCGACTCGTCGAAGAACCGCCACGCGACGAAGCACTTCTGGGCCAGCCAGCATCCCATCGTGCGCTCGCTCGAGCCGGGCGAGGACTGGCGCTGGTGCTACGTCGACGAGACGGTGGTGTGAGCGGCGACGTCCCGCCCGCTTCGCCGGCGCCCACCACGGCCTGGACGCCGCTGCGCCATCGCGCCTTCCGCGCCGTCTGGATCGCGGCGCTCGCGTCGAACGTCGGCACCTGGATGCAGGAGGCCGCCGGCGCGTGGCTCATGACGTCGCTCGCGCACGGCAACCCGCTGCTCGTGGCGCTCATGCAGACGGCGGCGAGCCTGCCCTTCTTCCTGCTCGCGCTGCCGGGCGGCGCGCTCGCCGACATCGTCGACCGCCGGCGCTACCTCCTCCTCACCCAGGCGTGGATGCTGCTGTCGGCGACGGTGCTCGGCCTGTGTACGCTCGCCGGCCTGACGACGCCGTGGCTCCTCATCGGGCTCACGTTCTCGATCGGTGTCGGCGCGGCGCTCAACAACCCGGCGTGGGCGGCGATGATCCCCGATCTCGTCCCACGCGCCGAGCTGCCGGCGGCGGTGGCGCTCGGCAGCGTGGCGCTGAACGCGTCGCGCGCGGTGGGACCGGCCCTGGGCGGCGTGCTCGTCGGCGCGCTCGGCCCCGGCTGGGTGTTCCTGCTGAACGCGGCGTCGTTCCTCGGCGTGCTCGCGGTGCTGTTCCGCTGGCGGCGGTCGGTGCCCGCGTCGACGCTGCCGCGCGAGGACGTGCTCGGCGCCTTGCGTGCCGGGGCGCGCTACGTGCGTCACTCGACGCCGCTGCGCACGGTGCTCGTGCGCACGACCGGCTTCATCGTCTTCGCGAGCGCCGTGTGGGCGCTGGTGCCGATCGTCGCGCTGCACGATCTGGAGCTGGACTCCGTCGGCTACGGCATCCTCCTCGGCTGCCTCGGCGCGGGCGCGGTCCTCGCCGCGGCGGTGCTGCCTGCGCTGCGCCGGCGGCTCGGCACCGACCGCCTCATGATGGCGGCGACGCTCGTCTATGCGCTCGCCAGCGCGACGCTCGCGGTCGTGCGCGTGCCGCTCGTCGCCGGCGCCGTCCTCGTCGGCGCGGGCGCGGCATGGATGGCCGCCATGTCGACCGTCAACACCGCGGCGCAGAACGCGGTGTCGTCGTGGGTGCGGGCACGGGCGCTGGCGACGAGCCTGTTCGTGATCCAGGGCGGCATGGCCTTCGGCGCGCTCGGCTGGGGCTGGGTGGCGACCCACGCCGGCGTGCAGACCGCGCTGCTCGCCGCCGCCGGCGGCCTCGTCGTCGGCCTCGTCGTGGTGACGCGCTTCCCGCTCGCCGCCGCCGAAGGCCTGGACCTGACGCCCGCGGAGGGCCTCCCCGAGCCCGAGATCGCCGGCGCGTTCGATCCCGACGACGGCCCGGTGCTGGTGACGGTCGAGTACCGCGTCGATCCGACGCGCGCCGCCGCTTTCGGCTCCGCCATGCGCGACTTCTCGCGCATCCGCCGGCGCGACGGCGCCGAGCTGTGGGGCCTCTTCCGCGACGCCGCCGACCCGAGCCGCTTCGTCGAGACGTTCACGGTCGACTCGTGGGCGGAGCACCTCCGCCAGCACGCGCGCATGACGGTGTCGGACCGCGCGCTGCGCGAGGTGGTGCGCGGCTTCCACGAGGCCCCGGAGCCGCCGATCGTGACGCACCTCCTCGCCGCGCGGCTCGGCCCGCGCCCGGGGTGACGCCGCTGGGCAACCAAGGGGTTGCCTCGTGATCCACGCTGGGGCATTGAGGCAACCAGGAGGTTGCCCATGTCCGACACCGACCGCATCGAGAAGTCCGTCGTCCTGCGCGCCCCGCGCGCCCGCGTCTGGCGCGCTCTGAGCAACGCCGAGGAGTTCGGCACCTGGTTCCGCGTGAAGATGCACGGCCCGTTCGTCGCGGGCACCGCCGTGCGCGGCAACATCACGTATCCGGGCTACGAGCACGTCGTCATGGAGGTCCACGTGGAGCGCATGGAGCCGGAGCGACTGTTCTCCTATCGCTGGCACCCGTACGCGATCGATCCGGCGGTGGACTACACCGCCGAGCCGACGACGCTGGTCGAGTTCCGGCTCGAGGACGCCCCCGGCGGCACCCGCCTCACGGTGATCGAGTCCGGCTTCGACCGCATCCCCGCCGGGCGCCGGGCCGAGGCGTTCCGCATGAACGAGGGCGGGTGGAGCGAGCAGGTGCAGAACCTGAGCCGCCATGTCGCCGGGGCGTAGCGCGACGCGCGCCCGAGCGGGCGGCGTGGCGCCCGTCTTCGCGGCGCTCGGCGACGAGACGCGCCTGCGCCTGGTCGCCCGGCTGTGCGCCGAGGGACCGTTGCCGATCGCACGCCTCGCCGACGGCGCGCCGGTGACGCGTCAGGCGGTGACGAAGCATCTCCACGCGCTGACGCGCGCCGGCCTCGTCCGCAGCCGCCGCCCGCCGCGGCAACGCCAGCGCGTGTGGGAGCTGCGGCCGCAGCGGCTCCAGGAGGCGCGCGGATATCTCGACGCCATCGCCGGGCAGTGGGACGCGGCGCTCGCCCGCCTCGCGGCGTTCGTGGAGAGCTGACGCGGGGCCGGCGTGTGCCGGCCCCGTCCGTCGCCTCAGGCGCCCGCGGCGGCGCGGTCGGGCGCCACCTCGACGGGCACGCCGTCGCGGAAGACGATGGTCTCGTGCAGCGCTGGCGCGAGGCGGGCCCCCGGCACGACGATGCCGACGAGGTTCAGCGGATCCGCCGCGGCGATGGTCACCGTCTCGGACGACCCTTCCCGCCGGCGCACCGCGCGCAGCGCCTCGACCGCCTCGGGCAGCGCGAACTGCTCGCCGACCATGCCCTGCACGAAGCGCCCGCCGCGCACCGTGCCGCGCGCCTCGAGCGCGCGCAGCGCCGGCAGCAGCACGCGCCACGGCGGCATGCGGCTCTCGCGCGCCAGCACCTCGCGCACGACGACGCCCCAGCGGCGCAGCAGGAGCAGCGCGAAGCGCTCGGGGTCGTCGTCCGCCGGGGCCGCGTCGACCGACGCCGCATCGCCGTCGCGCAGGAGCGCCCAGCGTCCCGCCGGCAACGCCCGCCGACGCGCGGGCGTGGGACGTCCGTCCTCGGGACGCGCGATCAGCGCCCGCAGCCCGGCGATGCCGTCGCCGGTGACGAGCCCGTGCGACACCAGCGTCCACAGCGCCTCCTCGACGACGGGGACGCCGAGGCCGGCGGTGCGCGCGAGGTCGGCGGTGAAGGACGCGCCCCGGCGCACGAGCGTCGCGTGCACGGCCGCGGCTGCCGGCGGCAGCGGTCCGGGATCGCCGGCCGGCGCGAGCAGCCACGGCAGGCTCTCGCGACGCAGCAGCGCGAGCGGCGCCGCACGGCCCGGCGCGCGCAGGCGGCGGGGCTCGTCGTCGGCGTCGTCCGGCACGGCGACACGCAGGCGCCCCCACGCCACCTCGCCGGCGAGGCAGAGGTGCTCGAGGTCGTCCGGATCCCAGCGGCTCATGCGCGCGGGCAGCACCTGCTCCTCCCACGCGCGCGCGGGCAGCTCGAGGCCCTCGAGCTGGCCCAGGATCTCGAGCAGGCCGCGCCGGCCGTGGAGCCGCGTGCCCGGCTGCACGTGCTGCCAGCGGAACCAGAAGCGCATCAGGTCGGCGGCGCTGACGGGCTCGATCTCGCGGCGCAGGCGGCCGAGCGTGAGACGATGGATGCGCGCCAGCAGGGTGCGGTCGCACCACTCCTCGCCGGCGGCGCCGGGGCGGTAGCGCCCGCGCAGCGCCGCACCCGCGAGCTCGAGGCGCGCCAGCCCCACGGCGACGCGGCCCGGGGGCAGGCCGCAGCGCGCGGCCAGCTCGTCCACCGTGACGACGCCGACGGCCTCGAGCCAGCCGCCGACGATCGCGCGCAGCGCGTCCTCCTCCGTCTCGACGCCGCGGCGGCCGGCGAGGCCGCCGAAGAGCGCGTCCTGCACCGGTGGCTGGAACGCGACACCCGGCAGCACGAGCCGCAGCAACGCGGTGCGCTCGGCGGCGACGAGGAGATCACCGGCGCGCGTGGCGCGCCCCGCGGCGACGAGCGACGCCGCGAGCGCCTCCCAGCCGTGCCGGGCGAGCGCCGACACGGGCAGGATGCCGAGCGACAGCAGCGCATCGTGCAGCTCGTCGGCGTCGCGCACGACGGGCCACGCCTGCGCGGCGACCTCGGCCACCGCCGCGGCGTCGAGCGCGCCGAGCCCACCGGCCAGCTGCGGCACCGCCTGGCGCAGCGACACGGCGCGGGCGCGGCGTTCCTCGAGCGGCGCGTCGTCGAGATACGTGTACGGGTTCGAGCTCAGGATCTCGTGCGAGAACGGCGACGGCGCGATGGTGTCGATGCCGACCGCACGGATGTGGCCTGCGGCGACGTCGTCGAGCACCGCGGCGAGCCCGCGAAGGTCCATCGCCTCGTGCAGGCAGTTCTCCACCGTCTCCGTGACCAGCGGATGATCGGGGATCGGAATCGGGCCGCCGCCCATGTTCTCCTGGCAGCCGAGCTGCTCGGGGAACACCGCCGCGAGGAGGTCCTCGGCGCGCATGCGCTGGAGCGGCATCGGCACCTTCCTGCCGCTCTCGTGGCGCAGCAGCGCGAGCGAGCGGGTCGCGTTCCAGCGCCACCGGTTCGTGAACATGGGCGACGCGAGCGCCGCCTGCGCGAGGTCGTCGGCGAGGCTCTGGCGGGAGATCATCCCGAGCACGCCGTCGAGCGGGAAGCTGTGCTGCGCGCCGAGCGAGAGCACGATGCCGTCGTCGCTCGCCGCCGCCTGCAGCTCGAAGTTGAAGGTGCGACAGAAGCGCTTGCGCAGGACGAGGCCGAAGGCGCGGTTGATGCGGCCGCCGAACGGCGCGTGCACGACGAGCTGCATGCCGCCCGCCTCGTCGAAGAAGCGCTCGGTGACGATGGTCTCGACCGACGGCACCACGCCGCCCAGCGCCGCCGCGGCCTCGAGGACGTAGGCCTGGAGCTGGTGCGCGCCCGCGTCGTCGAGCCCGCACGCCGCCATGAGCCATCCCCGCGGCTCGCCAGCACGGGCCACGATCTCGCTCCGCAGCGCCGAGACCTCGTCCGACAGCTCGCGCGTGCGCGACGGCGCCTCGCCGAACCAGAACGGCACCGTCGGCGGCGCACCCGCGGCGTCCTCCACGCGCACGCTCGTCGCCTCGACGCGGCGGATGCGCCACGAGCGGTTGCCGAGGAGGAAGATGTCGCCGCGCATGCTCTCGACGGCGAAGTCCTCGTTGACCTTGCCGACGAGCAGCCCCGCCGGCTCCTCGATCACGTCGTAGTCGGCGGTGTCGGGAATGGCGCCGCCGCCGGTGATGGCGGCGAGGCGGGCACCGCGACGGGCGCGCAGGCGGTCGTTGACGCGGTCCCAGTGGAGATGCGCCGAGCGCCGGCCGCGGCGCGTGCTGACGCCCTCGGCGAGCAGCAGGAGCAGCTCCTCCAGCTGCGCGCGCTCGAGGTCGCGCCACGGCCAGGCGCGGCGCACCAGCGCGAGCAGCTCGTCGACGCCGAGCTCGCCGCTCGCCACCGCCGCCACGCACTGCTGCGCGAGGATGTCGCGCGGCCCGGGTGGGACGACGAGCGCGTCGAGGAGGCCCGTGCGGACGGCGCGCACCGACGCGGCGGCCTGCACGAGATCGTCGCGCGTCAGCGGGAAGAGCACGCCCTTCGGGGTCGCGCCGCGGGCGTGGCCCGAGCGGCCGACGCGTTGGATCAGCGTCGCCAGCGTACGCGGCGCGCCGACGTGGCAGACGAGGTCGACCGCGCCGACGTCGATGCCGAGCTCGAGCGACGCCGTGGCCACGACGAGCGGCACCCGCCCGCTCTTCAGCTTCTCCTCGGCTTCGAGCCGGATGCGGCGCGCCATGCTGCCGTGGTGCGCCGCGACGCGCCCCTCGCCGACGCGCTCCGCGAGCAGATGCGCGCAGCGCTCGACGAGACGCCGCGTGTGCACGAAGCAGATCGTCGTCCGGTGCTCGGCGCTGAACGCCGCGACGCGGTCGAGCACGGCGCCCCAGTACTCGTGCGTCGCGATCGGCCCGACGGGCTGGTCGGGCAGCCAGATGCCGAGGTCGAGCGGGCGCCGGTGTCCGACGTCGACCAGCACCGGGTCGGGCCGCGCGCTACCGACGAGCAGCCGGCCGACGAGGTCGATCGGGCGCTGCGTCGCCGACAGACCGATGCGCTGGAGCGGCCGTGCGGCGAGCGCGTCGAGACGCTCGAGCGTCAGCGCCAGGTGCGCGCCACGCTTGTCGGGCGCGACGGCGTGGATCTCGTCGACGATGATCGTCTCCGCGCCGGCGAGGAAACGGCGGCTCTTCTCCGCGGTGAGGAGGATGTAGAGCGACTCGGGCGTGGTGATGAGGACGTGCGGCGGCCGCCGCGTCATCGCCTGGCGCTCCGCCGCGGGCGTGTCGCCGGTGCGCACCATGACGCGCAGGTCGGGCAGCGGCGTGCCCGCGGCCTCCGCACGGGCGCGCAGCTCGGCGAGCGGGGTCGCGAGGTTCTTCTGGACGTCGTTGCCGAGCGCCTTCAGCGGCGAGACGTAGACGACGTAGGTGCGGTCCTCGAGCGCGCCGGCGGCGGCGAGCCCGATCAGCCGATCGAGCGACCAGAGGAACGCAGCCAGCGTCTTGCCCGACCCGGTCGGCGCCGCGATCAGCACGTCGCGGCCCGAGGCGATGGCCGGCCAGCCGGCCTCCTGGGCCTCGGTCGGAGTGGCGAAGCGCTCCGTGAACCACGCCGCGACCAGCGGCGAGAAGAACGGCACCCCACCCCGCGTCATACTGCGCGGCTCCTAGCCTGCGCCGTGCGGCCGCTCAACCCGGCCTCCGCCGTCTGCTTTCCTCCCGGCCGAGGGCCCGGCTATATCGACCGACGTGTCCCGCAAGACCGGCCGGTCGCGCCAGCAGCGCTCGGGCCCTGGCGGCCAGCCACCTCGCGGCGGCGGAGCGCGCGGCCCGGCCCCTCGTCGTCCCGAGCCCGCGCCGCGGCCCGAGACGCCGCCCCGAGCGCCGGTCGACTGGGTCCCGATCGCAAAGCGCGCCGTCTTCGGCGTCGCCGTCGTCGTGCTGCTCTGGCAGACGTGGCTCGGTCTCGAGCGGCAGATCACCTGGTACCTGGCGGTCGACCAGTTCGGCTATCTGAACTTCGCGCACGACCTGCTCCAGGGGCGCGTCTTCCACCAGTGGGAGCCGCTGAAGGCGCTGCAGCAGTTCCTGCCGCCGCGCACCGACATCCTGGTGCAGACGTACGTCAACGAGGGCGGCAAGCTCTATTGCCGCTACTCGCCTGGCTTCCCGATCCTGCTCGCGGGGTGGATCGGTCTCTTCGGCGACGATGCGGCACACGTCCTGAACAGCTGCATCTTCCTCGCGCTGCTGCTCGTCGTCACCCGCTTCCACTGGCGCGCCAGCCACTCGCCGTGGCGCGGCGGCGCGAGCGCGGCGATGATCGCGCTGTTCCCCACCATGATCCACCTGTGGGGCCTCACGCTGACGCGCGACCTGTCGGCGCACGTCGCCGCCTTCACCGGGCTGCTGCTGCTGAACCCGGCGGGCGGCACGCCGCTCGCCGGGTGGCGCACCCTCGCGGGCGGGCTCGCGCTCGGCTTCGCCGTCACCATCCGGCCGGACGCGGCGATCTACGTCATCCCGGCGTCGGCGATGATGGGCGTGCGCTGGTGGCGCGAGGGACGCCGCATCCCGATGCTCGCCCGCTCCGCGGCGGTGGGTGCGCTCGGCATCGCGATCGGCCTCGCGCCCTTCCTCGCCTACAACGCCGCGGCCGTCGGCAACCCGTTCCTGCCCACGCAGGGGATGGAGCTGCCGCTCCTGCCGTCGCTGCCTCCGCCCCCCGCGAAGCCGAAGCGCCCGGTGCTGCCGAAAAAGCCCGCCGACAAAGCACCCGACGCGGCCGCGACCTCGGCGCCCGCCCAGGCCGCGAACCAGGCCGCCGACGCCCCTGCCGCACCGGCGACGACCGGGCCTGCGGCGGATGCGCCCCCGGCCGGCGAGCAGACGCCGAAGGTCGGGTATCCGTCGCGCGGCTGGCGCGGCGGCACGTTCGACCAGGTCCAGGGCGGCGGGCTGCGCATCTCGAACCTCGAGACCACGCTGCCGGGCAACTGGAACATCCTGCTGCGCGCCTACACCGGGCCGATCCTGCTGCTCGCCCTGTTCGGTGCAGCGACGGCGCTCATCTTGCGGCCGGCCTTCGCCGTGGCGGCGATCATCTACTGCGTCGTCGGCTTCGTCTTCTTCAGTTGCTGGCCGCGGCCGGATCACCGCTATCTCGTCGGCGTCTTCATCTTCCTGCCCATGCTGATCGTCGAGGGCGTCTGCGGAGGCCTCGACCTGCTCCGCCTGCTCCAGCGACGCGGGCGGGCCGACCTCGCGCACGCGCTCGCCGGCGTCGGCGCGCTGCTGCTCGCGCTCGGCGCGGCGGTGTCGTGGTCGTCTGCCGCCGAGCTCCAGCCGCCGCTCCAGGCGCTGGCGACGACGATCCAGGTGCTCGGCGCGCTCGGCCTGGCCGCGGCCTTCGCCCTGCCCGGACGACGGCTCGTGCAGGTGCTGGCGATGGTGCTGATGCTCGCGCTCGTCGGCCTCAAGGTGCAGCGCGTGCAGGCCGAGGAGGGCCGGCGCGCGCCGTTCCAGAAGCCGCAGATGCAGCGCGCGCGCGCCAACATGGAGCGCCTGCTCGAGAAGAACGCCGTCGTGATCACGAGCGAGGCGGTCGGCCGGCCCGCGGAGAACATCGAGTGGTACGGCGGCCGCGGCTGGGCGCTCTACCTAACCGACCTGGAGCGCTGGCGGCTGACGCCCGACAAGATCGCCGGGCATCTCATCTTGAACGGCTTCCGGCCCTACCTCTTCCTGCGCCCGAACGAGCCCGACAAGGACGAGATGATCGAGGAGCTGCGCAAGGTCGCCAGCGTCGACAAGGTCGCCGACCTCACCCCCGACCAGGCCATGTCGCACTTCGTCGCCGCCCCGTTCCACCGCGGCGTCCGCATGGAGCTGTGGCGCGTCTCGATGCCGGAGTTCGAGCAGCGCATGCGCGAGCACGGCATGGCGCCGCCGCCCGGCCGCTAGGCTCGGGCCTTCCGTGGCCCGCGGACGCGCTCAGGCACTCGGGCGCGCCTCGGCGTGCGGCAGCGACGCGTGGGGCAGCGACGGCGGCACACCGTCGAGTGCGTCGCCGGTCGCGGCGTCGTCGGCGACGTCCTGCTGGGCGGCGCGCTCGAGGTAGGTGCGGCAGTACTCGAGCCACTTGAGATGCGCCTCGGTATGCAGCAACGCCGCCTCCACGCCGAAGTGGCCGACGAGGCTGCCGCCGTCCTCGGCGTGCGGCAGACGCCGCTTCTGTGCCTGCAGACGCGTGATCTCCCGGCGATAGAGCTGCTCCTGCTCGACGACGCGGGCGATCGCCTGCCCGCGCCGCGCCGGCTCCAGCACCAGGAGGCGGATCAGGGTCTCGTCGCGTACGGGACGCGGGCGCACCGGCGGACGGTGCAGCCAGCGCTCCAACACGCGCTGCCCCTTGCCGGTGAGCGCGAACATGCGGCGGCCCGGGTAGGGCTCGTTGCTGGGCTCGCCCTCGATCTCGTTCACCAGGCCGGCGCGCTGGAGCGCACGCAGCGTCTGGTAGACCTGCCCGATGTTCAAGTGCCACAGCGTCCCGACCCGCTCGTCGAAGCGACGCTTCAGACGGTAGCCGTAGTCGGCCTGCTCCATCAGCAGGCCCAAGAGTGCGTAGCGGACCATGCGACCTCCTGGCGATCCGGGTTACGTCGCCGGTGCCAGGCGTACCGCCGGTGCGCGTCTGCCAACAACACGTGAATGCCGGAGCGCGCACCCAGGAAACAGGCGAGCCGCGTCCCGGCATAGGGAGGAGCTATGGCTTACGGCCGCATCCGGCGAACCAGTCGGCGATACGGGCGAGGATGCCGCGGGCCGGACGCGGATCGACGCGCCACATGCGAAACGTCCCGCTCAGCTGGATGGGCACCGGGAACGGCGCATTGGCCACAGCGACGCTCATGTAGGTTCCCGACCACCCGTTCTCGATCTGCTCCTTGGCCCCGAAGATCACGACCTCGCGCACGGGCCGACCGCCGCCGGGGCGGAAGTTGCCCGTCAGCTGCGCCACCCAGAGCGCGTCCTGCACGAGCGGCTCGCCCTTGATGACGTCGTCGAAGGCATCCCTGCCAACGAGCTTGACGGCCAGATTCGCGAAGCCGCGATCCTCGGCGGGGAGCGCGTCCCACTGGTCGCGGATGGCGTCGAGGTCGGCCGGCGTCGGCGTCCACGACGTCCGCGTCTCCGCCGCCTTCCTGTAGGCCGCGGCCACGTTCGCCGGCAGGCCGACGAAGCGCACCTCGACGTCCATCGTGCCGTTCACGTTCGACACCGACCAGAACGCGGGCACGAGGATGCGCGCCGGGTTGTTCTGGAAGGCGAGATCGGCGAGCAGGAACCAGCGGCCGGTGAGATCGGGCGGGGCGCCGACGATCTCGGTGGTCTGCACCGTCGCCTCGGGCGCTCCTTCGACCACCGTGGTGCCGGTCGTGCCCGCGGCGGGAGTGGGCGCCGGCTCCTCTGCAGCCACGACGAAGGCGACGAGGAGCACGGCGGCGACGGACGCGACGGCTCGCGACATGGCGCGTCTGTAACGGCGGCCCGCCGGACGGTCAAGGTTGTGCCCCGGGCGAGGTCTGCTAGACCGCGCGCGTGCGCGGCAGCTGGACGGATCGCCTGGCGGGGCTGGCGGGGCTGCTCCTGATCGCGGTGCTCCAGGTCCACCGTCTCGACGACTCCGACACGTGGTGGCACCTCGCCAGCGGCCGTCTCATCGCCGACACCGGCACGGTGGTCCGCGGCGATCCCTTCTCGTTCACCGCGCCGGAAGCCCCATGGGTGAATCGTCAGTGGCTCTTCGAGCTCGGGCTCTACGGGCTGTGGGTGCTCGGCGGCGCCGCGGCCGTCGCGCTCGGCTGCGGCGCGCTCTACCTCGGTGCGTTCGCGGCGGCGTGGCGGCTGGCGCAGCGACGGCTGCCGGCGTGGGCCGCGGCGATCGTCGTGCTGCTCGCGGCGCTGATCACGGTCGAGCGCTTCACCGCGCGCCCCGAGGCGGTGACGCTGTGCCTGCTCGCGACCTCGCTCCTCGTCCTCGACGGGCGCATCGGCTGGCGCGCCGTTGCGCTCCTGGTCGCGATGCAGGTCGTGTGGGCGAACTGTCACGCGCTGTCGGTGCTCGGCGTCGGCGTGATCGGGCTCGCGCTCGCGGGCACGCTCGTCGCGCGCTGGGTGCCTCTCCCCGCCGGCTGGACGGCGGCGAGCCGGCGGCCGCCGGACGAGGAGCAGCGCCTCGGCGTCGCGCTCGTGGGCTCGGCCATCGCCGAGGCGTGTACCCCGTTCGGCCTCACCGGTGCCCTCTTCCCGCTGCGGCTCCTCACCGTCATCCGCGGCCGGGACGTCACCTCGCTCGGGATCGTCGAGCACCGGCCGACGGCGCTGGCCGAGCTGTCGCCGGCCGCCGCCTTCGGCCTGGTCGCGCTCGTGGCGCTCGCCGCGCTGGCGGCGATGGTCTCGTTCCGTCGCTGGCGACTGTCGTCGCTGCTGACGGCGGCGACCTTCGTCGCGCTCGGCGCCATGGCGCGCCGCAACGTCGCGCTCGTCGGGCTCGGCGTCCTGCCCTTCGTCGCCGAGGGTTTCGGCCCGCTGGCCCGGCGGCTGGCGGCCGCGTCGCACCGCCTCGTACCGACGCTGAACCTGGCGATGGCGGTCACGGCGCTCGTCGTTGCCGGCTGGGTCGTGCGCGGCACCTTCTACCAGTCGATGCGGATGACGCGGGCGTTCGGCCTCGGCGAGTCGCGCCTGCTCTTCTCGGCCGGGGCGGTCGACTGGCTCCAGGCCAACGCGCCGGAGGCGCGGGTGTTCAACGACGATCTGCTCGGCGGCTGGCTCCTCTGGCGCGCCTGGCCGCAGCGTCGCGTCTTCTTCGACGGCCGCCTCCAGATGTATCCGCCGGCGGTCTACGAGGAGTACGAGGCCGCGCTCGCCGATTCGGCCCGCTTCGCGGCCCTGGCCGAGCGCCGGGGGATCGGCGCCGTCGTGCTGCATCACCCGGCGCCGGGGCGGCTCGAGCTGGCCGGCGCGATCGGGCGGATGCCCGGCTGGCGCATCGCGTACCTCGACGGCGGCGCGATCGTGCTCGTCCGCGACGGTCAGCCGACGTCGACGGTCGAGGGCGTCACCGGCCCGACCACCGCCATCGAGGCGACCGGCGCTGCGGCCCTGCTCGAGACCGTCGTCGCGCCGCTTCGCGTGCCGGTCGAAGAGGCCGTCAGCCGCTATCAGCGCGGCCGCGCGCTCCTCTGGCTCTGGGGCCCGCGCGTCGCACCGCTCGCGCGCGCCGACTTCGAGGCCGCGCTCGCGCTCTGGCCCGGCTTCGACGCACCAGCGACGGGGCTCCGAAGCCTCGCATCCGTGCCACGTCCTTGACTGCAAACAGGCGCCGGCACTAGAAGCGCGCGATGCTGCGCACCCCTCGGTCGTTTCTCGTCTCCGTCCTGGCGTTCCTCGTGGCCTGCGGAGGCGGCGGAAGCGGCGCCGGTGGGGGCGGCGGCAACGGCGCAACGGCGGCGAAGGTCGATGCGGACGCCGTCAAGAAGAACGTCATCGAGTACTTCCAGCAGGCCGTCGACACGCCCGGCGTGGCGTTCTCGGTCACCACGCTGGAAGACGCCGAGTTCCCCGGCTGGCAGAAGGGCAACCTCGAAGCCCAGCTCGGCGAGCAGAAGCAGGACGTCCTCTTCTACATCACCAACGACGGCAAGTGGCTGTTCCGCGGGGAGGCGCTCGACATCACGATCGACCCGCGCACGGCGATCATGCAGCGCGTCTCGCTCGACCAGGAGCCGTCGCGCGGCCCGGCCGACGCCAAGGTGACGATCGTCGAGTGGTCCGACTTCGAGTGTCCGTTCTGCAGCCGAGCGCACGACATCATCGAGCAGGAGGTCCTGCCCGCCTACGAGGGCAAGGTCCGCTTCGTCTTCAAGCAGCTTCCGCTCACGCAGATCCACCCCTGGGCGGAGCCGGCTGCGATCGCCACCGAATGCGCGTTCCAGCAGGGCAACGACCAGTTCTGGAAGCTCTACACGGCACTCTTCACCAACCAGAAGGACATCGACAAGGACAACTTCTGGTCGAAGGTGGAGGAGTACGCCAAGGCGGCCGGCGACATCGACGTCGCCAAGCTGAAGACCTGCTACGACGCGCGCGAGACGCTGGCGGCGGTGGAGAAGGACGTGAAGGAGGCGGCGGAGATCGGCATCACGTCGACGCCCGCCTTCATCGTGAACGGGCGGCGGGTGAACGGTGCGCAGTCGGCCGACGCCTTCAAGCAGGTGATCGACGAGGAGCTCGCGGGCGACAAGCCGAGCTGACCCTCGCCGCATTGCGTAACGAATCCGCGCGACTGGGCGTCTGCGCTCCAGTCGCGATGACTGCCCGGTTCATATTGACGGCTTGGGCGGATGCCTTTAACCGGGAAGGCATCCGCTGCGACACGCGCCCCATCGACCAGTCGTCGTTCCATCGGAGAACGACTCGTTCAGCGGACCCGAACCTGGCCGCTCGGCCACCGAGGAGGCTTCCCATGAATCGTATCGCAGTGATCGCGACGATGGCGTGTGCGCTCGCCGTCGCCAGCGTTGCCCCGGCCCGAGCCAAGGTGATCGGGGCGCAGAAGGGGCTGGCGTGCAACGCCGTGTGGAACGTCAGCGACGACGCCACCGTCGCACCGGGCAACAAGTTCACCACCGTCACCTGCGTCGACGGCACGCCGTGCGACAAGGACGGCTCGACGAACGGCTCGTGTACGATCGAAGTCTCGGCCTGTAGCCTGTCGACGGCGATCGACGGCTGCACGCCGGACGCGTCGCTCACCAAGCTGAACTTCCCGAAGGGCAACGCGAAGAAGTTCCCCGGCCTGTCGGCGCCGTCGACGACGGAAGCGTCGTGCGGCACCACCGGCACGGCCATCCTCACGCTGGCCAAGAAGGGCAAGAAGCCGTCGCCGAAGGGCAAGGGCACCCTCAAGATGGTGGTCAAAGCGCCCGGCGGGAACGGCAAGAACCTGATCAAGGTGCAGTGCCTTCCCTGTACGGACCCGAGCGGCGACTGCAGCGGGGTCCAGGCCGCCTGCTTCGACGTCTGTCCCGAGCGCGAGGCACCCGGCCTGCCGCAGGAGCTCAACATGCTAGTGCCGCCGACGGGCTCGGACCTCGACAACGGCTACAGCGGCGAATCGCACAACTTCCCCGTGGTGAACGGCTCGTCGCTGAACTTCTGCCTCTCCGAGTGCGACGGCACGTCGGACACCACGTGTCGGTCGTGCGGAAAGGTCGGCGCTGGCACGAAAAACGGCCCGACGTTCGGCGCGCCGCTGCCCCTCCTGTCGAACAACGTCCCCGTCTGCGTCGTGAACGAGTTCCGTCGCGACCGGATCGACGGGACGTACGACACGACCACCGGCGCGGCCACGGCCAACGTCAACCTGAACTCGCGCGTGTTCGTGCTCCAGCCGGACAGCCAGGTCTGCCCGCGCTGCTCGGGCAACGGTACGATCGGTTCCACGGGCACCTGCCAGAGCGGCCGTAGCCAGGGTCAGCCCTGCACCGTGAACGGTCTCACCAGCGTCGTCGGCTCGAGGGGAGATCAGAACTATCAGCTCTCCTCCGACTGCCTCCCCTCGGGACAGCCGGCCGGCGTCCTCGTGATCGACCTGCCGCTCACGACGGGCGAGTCGCGCAAGGAGGGCTCGAAGCCGTGCCCTGGCCAGACCATCGATGATTCGTGCAGCGGCAGCTGCACCGTCGACTGCTCGTCCACGCCCGCACCCAAGGGCGGCATCAACCAGACCTGCTGCTCGAACAACCCGATCCTGCCGTGCTTCCCGACCGCACCCGATTCGGCTGGCTTCATCGTCCGCACCGGTAACCCGGTCCCCGTCGCGCCCGCATTTCCCGACACGACGTCACCGAAGACGAGCGAGGGTGCGGTGCTCGCGGCGGTGTTCTGCGAGGCGCGCACGACGGACGCGACGGTGGACAACCTCACCGGTCTGCCGGGTCCGGGGGCCATCCTTCTGCCCGTCATCCAGACCATGACGCTCTCCCAATAGGCTCCCGGGAGTCCGCTCGACGCCGAACGGCGGAGGTCGCACGATGCGGCCTCCGCCGTTCGTGTTTTCGGGCACGTAGGCCGGTCGCGCCATGGCACTGCACGGGGCAAAACGCATTGCAATCCCACCCTCACTTGCGCTAGCAAGGCGCCGCTTCAGCACCGGTGCCATCGAAGTCTTCGGACAAGGAGGGGGGCATGGTGGATCGCCGCCTTGGTCTGGCCGTCGCGGCCGTCGTCGTCTGTATTCTCTCGTCGCTGGTCGGACCGGAACGGGCCGAAGGCACGCTGCGCTTCGGAGATCTCCAGATCTCCGGCAACGTCCAGGCGCAGCAGCTCTTCCGGCATCCGGACGCTACGGATTGGTCGTTCGTCCAGCAGCGCAATACCGCACGCATCCGCCTCGATTACGACTGGTACGAGGGCGGCAAGCTCATCGGAAAGTACTCGATCCCGTTCCTCGAGCGCTCGAAGCTGTCGGTCTACTGGCGCGGTGTCTACGACAGCGTCTACGACTATACGCCCGGCTTCGTCGAAAAGACGGACGTCCACGGCTTCGCGTACCCGAACGGCCGCAACGTCTTCGAGGCGGCGACCAGTCCTGGCAGCATCGCCGTCCAGCGCTCGCGCGACGGCGTCACGGTGCGCCGCCAGCTGAGAGAGAATCAGCTCGAGATCACCGGCCTCTCGCATGGCGAGCGCGACGCGATCAAGTTCGAGAACCAGCTGCGCGAGGCGTACATTGACCTAAAGCTGCGCGGCGTGCCGCTGCAGATCCGCGCCGGCCGCCAGCAGATCGTCTGGGGTGAGACCGACAACTTCCGCATGCTCGACCGGGCGAACCCGCTCGACCTCACCTGGCACTTCCAGCAGGAGATCCCGGCCCCCGCGTTCGGCTGGGACGAGATCCGCCGCCCGCTGTGGATGATCAAGTTCCTCTACGACTTCGGGAACATGGGACCGCTGTCCCAGACCTTCCTCGAGTGGTACTGGAACCCCGGCGACTGGGAGCCGGCGAAGCAGGCCTTCCTGCCGCAGCCGTGGGGCCTGCGCTTCTACAACCCGCTGACCAATCCGTACGACGGCGCGTTCTTCTTCGGCCAGTGCGTGCAGACCGGCGGCAGCGCCGACGTCGTCGTGACGGGCGGACCGCGCCGCGGTCAGACCGCCTGCAATCGCCTGATGGGCGGCTCCGAGCTCTTCGGCCGCGGCAACTACAACCGCAACCCGATGGAGAACAGCCAGGTCGGCGTGCGCTACCATGCGATCACTCCGCAAGGCGTCGAGTTCACGCTCAACTACTTCTACCAGCGCTTCGCCGGCGACGACGGCACCAACTACGCCCCGCTGAGCGCGCTCCTCGACACGCCCGACAACCGCGAGCGCGCATCCCGCCTGTATCGGCGGGGCGTGTTCCCCGCCGAGGCGATCAACCCGTACGTCCACACCATTGGCATGTCGGCGAACTACTCGGACGAGACGTACACGCAGGCCGTGTTCCGCTTCGAGACGATCTACGACATGGGCATTCCGTTCTTCGACGTGTCGAAGGTGTCCGTGGTCTCGACCCCTGCGCTGCCCGGCACCACGAAGAAGGACATGTGGAAGGGCATGATCGCGTTCGACCGCCCGACCTGGGTGCGCTTCCTCAACAAGAAGAGCACGATCTTCCTCACCGGGCAGTTCTTCTGGCACTACCTCGTCGACAACCCGGGCTGCGAGGCGCAGACGATCGCGAACCTTCCCGCTCAGCAGCGCAAGCGGTCGAGCCAGTGTCTCGTCGGGGGCCTCGACCTGCCCTCGGGTGTGCGCCCCTCGGAGGTTTCCTTCCGCGACAAGATTCGCGACTGGGAGACGCTGGCCACGTTCGCGATGTTCACGTTCTATCGTGGCGGCTCGATCATCCCGACCCTCGGTATCGCGGTCGATACGACGAACCAGTGGAACATGGAGCCGTTCTGGGCGGTCGACTGGGTGATCCGCGACGACCTCGTCGTCAACCTCGGCCAGCGCTACTTCGTCACGCCGAGCGGCGGCTCGACGATCTTCGAAACGTGGGGCCTCGCCGGTCTCAACCAGGGCCGCTCGGAGACGCACCTCCGCGTGACCTGGCAGTTCTAGCAACCACCGCGGTTTCGCGGTTGAACGGGAGCGGGGGGCCGTTTAGACTCCGGCCCTTCCGCTCCCGCTCATGTCGCATCGCCCCACCCGCCACCGCGTAGCGCTCGCCATAGCGCTGCTCGGCGTGGCGGTGAGCCTGGCGACCTGGTGGGTCGGCCACGGCCTCGCCACCGACGCCAGCTACACCAGCTTCTGCAACGTCGGCGGCGCCGTGAACTGCGACGTCGTGCTCGGCAGCCGGTGGAGCACCTTCCTCGGCGTACCCGTGTCGCTCTGGAGCGTCGTGCTCTTCACGGTCGGGGCCCTCGCCGCGTTCCCCGGCGCGTTCGCCGGCGTCGCCAGCGGCTTCGCCGATCTCCTCCTGATCGGCCTCGCGTCCTGGAGCCTCGGCTTCGCGCTGGTCCTCGCCGCCGTCGCCTTCGCCGTGCTCCGGAACGCCTGTCTCTTCTGCCTGACGCTCGACGTGATCGTCGTCGCCTGGTGCATCGCCGTGCTGCCGCTCGTGCGCGACTTCGCGCCCTCGGCGCGCGTGCCGCTGCCGCGGCGCCGGCCGGCCGCGTACGGCGTCGCCGGCGGCGCACTCCTCCTCGCCGTCGCTACCGGTACCATCGCGGCCATCCGCGCTCCGGAGGAAGGCCCGACCACGTTGGCCGCAATCCGCTCCCGGGAGCCCGACTTCTTCCGCTTCTACACCGGGCTTCCCGTCGTCCCGCCGGCCGACGTGCTCGGCGCAGCGACGAACGCCAAGGGACCCACGGATGCGCCGGTCACCATCGTCGAGTTCTCCGACTTCCAGTGCCCGGCATGCGGCGCCGCTTTCCGCGACCTCCACGCGCTCACCAAGGCGAATCCCAACGTGCGGCTGGTGTTCCGCCACTATCCGCTCGATTCGAGCTGCAACCCGCAGATGGAGCGCGCGCTGCATCCCGACGCCTGCCAGGCCGCCGCGGCGGCCGAGTGCGCCGGGCAGCTCGGGAAGTTCTGGGAGTACCACGACCTCCTCTTCGAGAATCAGCGCACGCTCGATCGCGACAGCCTGTTCCGCTACGCGCGCGAGCTCGGTCTCGACATCACCGCGTTCCGCACCTGCCTCGACGACCCCGCGACGATGGCGCGGGTGCGAGCGGACGTCGCCACCGGCGAGAAGCTCGGCGTCGACTCGACGCCGACGATCTTCGTCAACGGCCGTCGCATCTCGGGCGCGCTCGACCCGCGCTACTTCGCGATGGCGCTCGTCATCGAGCAGGACACCAAAGGCCGCGGCGCCGGCGCGCCGCCAGGCGACGGCTGAACACCGCCGCGAAAGGACCCCATGGATCTCAGCGAAGAGTCCAAGTACCGTCTCGCGTACCTCACCCTCCGCCTCGCGTTCGATCGCCTGCTCTCGACGCGCGATCCCGCCGCGACCCCCGGCATGCTCGAGTTCCTCGACGTGCTCGCCGGGACGCATCTCGCTGCCGAGGGTGCCGGCAAGCGCTACGCCTCGCAGCGCGACAAGATCGAGAGCTTCATCGACGCCGAGTTCGGCGAGGAGCTGCTCGCGCTCGCGAACAGGGCGATCGACGAGATCGGCTGACCACCGGACGCGCGGTGACGGCCACGGATCGTGGCGCGCGAGCGCGGCTCGCGCGTTGGCTGCCGGTGATGATGTGGGCGGCCGTCATCAGCGCGTTCTCCTCCGACCGGTTCTCGGGCGAGCACACGAGCGCGATCCTGCTCCCCGTGCTCCAGGCGCTCCTGCCGGGCGCGCACCCGCATACGCTGCTCGCCGTCCATGCGGGCCTCCGCAAGGCGGCCCACGTCACCGAGTATGCGATCCTGGGCGCGCTCCTGGTCCGCGCGCTGCGCGGCGAAGGGGCGACGCCGCTGCGGGCAGCGCTGCTGGCGGCAGGACTCGGCGTCGTCTGGGCCGCCAGCGACGAGATGCACCAGGCCTTCGTGCCGTCGCGCACGGCGGCGCTCGGCGACGTCGGCTTCGACACGGCCGGCGTCCTCCTCGGCAGCCTCGTCTGGACGCTCCGCGGCCGGCGTGCGCCGGCGGCTCAGCTCCGGTAGAGCGCCTTCAGACGACGCAGCGCCTCGAGATGCGCCGCGGCCTCGTCGAGCCACGCGCGCAGGCGCAGGACCTGCGCGTCCATACGCGCGAGCTCGTCGTCGGAGAGGCCGCCGAGGAGCGTGTCGAGCCGACGCTGGAGATCGAGCGCGCCCTGCACACCGGCGACCGCCACGTCGCCGAGCCGGCGATCGAGCTCCGCCTTCCACTCCAGGAGAGCGTCGATCTCCGCAGGAGCGTCCGACACGCCGTCACCCGCCGCATCGGAAGCGACGCGCCACCACACGACACCCCGGGCAGCAAGCGACATGCCATGCGCCTTGCTCCGACCTGCCCGGCACGCAGCAGGACGAGGTCAACGCCGCGACCGTTGGCGCGCGGAAAATTGACCCCCCGGGGACCCTGGGCTATGGCTCCGCGCCATGCGAATTCGCGCCGCATCGTCGCTGCTCTGTGCCTTCGCCCTCGCCGTCGCCTGTGCACCGCCGGCGGACAAGCCGGCCGAGAAGCCGACCGACGCCGCCGCCGCGGAGCCCGCCGCGGACGCAGCCAAGGGCACCGAGACGGTGGAGGACGTCGCCGTCGTCGCGACCTATTCCGGCAAGAAGCTCACCTCGGCCGACGTGCTCGCCGAGATCGACCGACTGCCCGGTCCGTCGCGCGCGTACCTGTCGGCACCCGACCGCAAGCGCCAGTTCGTCGAGAACATCATCCTGAACGACCTCCTCTTCGAGGAGGGCAAGAAGCAGGGCTACGACAAGGACCCCGACATCGATCGGCAGATCGTCGACATGCGCAAGCGGCTCGTCGTGCAGAAGCTGATGCGCGAGCTGCAGAAGCCGCCGGAGATCACCGACGAGCAGGCGAAGCAGTACTACGACGACAACCCGAGCCTCTACTCGACGACACAGATCAAGGCCTCGCACATCCTCGTGAAGGACGAGGAGACGGCGAAGGAGATCTACGCCGAGCTCGAGAAGGAGCCGTCGAAGTTCGCCGAGATCGCGAAGGAGAAGTCGACCGACCGTACGAGCGGTGGGCGCGGCGGCGACCTCGGGAAGTTCGCGCAGGGCCGCATGGTGCCCGAGTTCGAGAAGGTGGCGTTCTCGCTCGAGCCCAACAAGCTGAGTGAGCCGGTGAAGACGCAGTACGGCTGGCACATCATCATCGTCACCGAGCGCGAAGAGGGCGAGCGCAAGCCCTTCGACCAGGTAAAGGAGCAGATCCGCGCCACCATGCGGAACAAGGCGCTGCAGGACGCCATGCAGACGCGCTTCGACGACCTCAAGAAGGGTGCGAGCCTGACCATCGACGAAACCGTGCTGGAGGGCATCACGCCGCCCCCGGTCACGGCGGGAGCCCCCGGCGCGATGAGCCCGCACGGCGGCGGACACTGAGCACACGGGGCGCGGTCGCCCGCGCCCCTCGCATCCCTTGCGCGCCCGCGCGCGGGCGTGCTTGGGTCCCGGCGTGCGCGCCCTGGTCTGCGATCTGAGCGTCCCGCGGCAGGTGGTCTCGGGCATCCTGGGACGCCTCGACAAGCGCTTCTACCTCGGCCCCTTCTCCCCCGCGTCGCTGCGCGAGGTGCCCGACCCGGTCCTGCCGGCGGACGACTGGGTGCTGATCCGCACGCGCCTGTGCGGCATATGCGGCAGCGACTACAAGCAGATGTTCCTCAACGGGAGCATGGACAACCCGATGACGGCGCTCATCTCCTTCCCCCAGGTGCTGGGACACGAGGTGGTCGGAACCATCGCGCGCGTCGGACCGGGCGCGCGTGCGCGACGGGTCGGCGAGCGCGTCGTGCTGAACCCGTGGCTGTCGTGCGGGCCGCGGGGCATCACCCCGCCCTGCGCCGCGTGCGTCGACGGGCAGTACTCGATCTGCCGCAACTTCGCGCACGGCGTGATCCCGCCCGGCATCCACACCGGCAACAGCAGCGCCGCCACCGGCGGCTTCGCCCCGTTCGTGCCGGCGCACGAGTCGATGTGCATCCCGATCCCCGACGGCGTAAGCGACGAGGAAGCGGTGCTCGCCGACCCCTTCTCGGTTTCCCTGCACGCGGTCCTCAAGCGGCCGCCCGCCCCGGGTGCGCCGGTGCTGGTCTACGGCTGCGGCACCCTCGGCCTGCTCTCGATTCCGATCCTGCGCCTGCTCCATCCTGAAAGCCGCGTCATCGCGGTGGCGCGGTTCCCGCATCAGCGCATGCTCGCCGAGCGACTCGGGGCACACGTCGTGCTGGCGCACGAGCCGGTCGCGGAGCTGGTGCGCCGTATCGGTGCGGAGACCGACGCCGAGGTGCTGACGCCCTGGTACGGCATGCCGTGGCTCTACGGCGGCGGCGGCGACGTCGTGTACGACAGCGTCGGGCTGCCGGAGACGGTCGAGGTGGGCATCCGCGTCGTCGCGGCGCGCGGCGCCGTCGTGGTGACGGGCGTCGAGATGCCGCGACGCTTCGAGTGGACGCCGCTCTACTTCAAGGAGGTCGCGGTGATCGGCTCCAACGCCTTCGGCGTCGAGACCTTCGAGGGGCGCCGGTGGCACGCGATGGAGATCTACCTCGAGCTGGTCCGGCGCGGCGCCATCGACGCCACCCCGATCCTCACCCACCGCTACCGCCTCGACCAGTGGCGTGACGCCTTCCTCGCCTGCGGCGACCAGGGCGGCTCGGGCGCTGTGAAGGTACTCTTCACGTATGACGACGACCGACCGCGCCAAGGCAACGGCTGCGGCTGACGTCGTCCGGCGCCTCCGCGCGAAGGGCCACGAGGCGTGGCTCGCGGGCGGCTCCGTGCGCGACGGCCTCCTCGGCCGCCCGCCGGAGGACTACGACGTCGCGACGAGCGCCACGCCGGAGACGGTCCGCCGACTGTTCGAGCGCACCGTCCCGGTCGGGATGCGGTTCGGCGTCATCCTCGTCCTCGACGGCCCGCACCGCTTCGAGGTCGCGACCTTCCGCTCCGACGCGGCGTACGTCGACGGCCGTCGCCCGTCGGCGGTGCACTTCGGCACCGCGGAGCAGGACGCCGAGCGCCGCGACTTCACGATCAACGCGCTCCTCGCCGATCCGTTCACCGGTGAGATCATCGACTACGTCGGCGGCCGCGACGACCTGCGCGCCGGTGTGATCCGCGCGATCGGCGATCCGCATGCGCGCATCGCCGAGGACCGCCTGCGCATGCTGCGCGCGGTGCGCTTCGCCGCGCGCCTCGGCTTCACCATCCACCCGGATACCCGCGCGGCCATCCGCGCGGCGGCGCCGACGGTCCTCGACATGGCGGCCGAGCGCATCGGCGACGAGATCGCGAAGATGCTCACCGAGGGCAGCGCGCGGCGCGCGTTCGAGCTGCTCGACGATACGGGCCTCCTGCGCGTCGTGCTGCCGGAAGTGGCGGCCATGCGGGGCGTCGCGCAATCCCCGGACTTCCACCCCGAGGGCGACGTCTGGCGCCACACGCTGCTGCTCCTCCAGCAGCTGCCGGCGGGTGCCGCGGAGACGCTGGCCTTCGGGGCCCTCTTCCACGACGTCGCGAAACCGCTCTGCGCCGGGATGCATCGCGGCCGCCGCACGTTCTACGGCCACTGCGAGCGCGGCGCCGACGTCGCCGCCGCCGTCCTCCAGCGCCTGCGGCGCAGCCGCGACACCTGGGAGCGCGTGGCCTGGCTCGTGAAGAACCATCTGCGTCCGGTGCAGGCCCCGGCGATGCGTCTCGCGACGCTGAAGAAGATGCTCGCCGAGGACGGCTTCGAGGAGCTGATGCGGCTCTGCCGTCTCGACGCGCTGTCGGCCAGCCTCGATCTCCAGTACGTCCTCTTCTGCGAGGAGCGGCGCGCGGCGTTCGCGATCCAGCAGCTCCGCCCGCCGCGGCTCCTCGGCGGCGACGACCTGATGGCGCTCGGCTACGCGCGCGGCCCGACGATCGGTCGCATCCTGCACGCGCTCGAGGACGCCCAGCTCGAAGGAGAGGTCTCGACGCGTGCCGAGGCCGAGGCCTGGGTACGGACCCGGTTCCCGCCGCCCGCCTGACGGCGCCCGCGCGGCACCGCGGCTCGGTCCGCGGATTCCGTCAGCCCGCGGCGACGCCGCGCAGATACTCGACGAGCAGGCGCACGCCGTAGCCGGTGGCGCCGCGCGAGGCGAGCGGCAGCTCCCTCTCGGCGAACGCCGGACCCGCGATGTCGAGGTGCGCCCACGGCGTCGTGCCGACGAACTCGGCAAGGAACAGCGCGCCGATGATGGTTCCGGCTTCGCCGCCACCGACGTTCTTCAGGTCGGCGACCGGGCTCTTGATGTCGTCACGGTACTCGCGCACGAGCGGCAGCTGCCAGCAGAGCTCGCCGGACGTGCGACCCGCCGCAAGAAGCGCCTCGGCCAGGGGCTGATCGTTGGCGAGCAGGCAGGCATACAGCGAGCCGAGCGCGATGCGCGCCGCGCCTGTGAGCGTCGCGAGGTCGACGATGGCATCGGGCCGGCTGCGGCCGGCGACGAGCAGCGCGTCGGCCAGCACCAGGCGGCCCTCCGCGTCGGTGTTCAACACCTCGACGGTACGCCCGTTGGCGTAGCGGATGACGTCGCCCGGCTTCTGTGCACGTCCGCCGGGGAGGTTCTCCGTCGCCGGCACGTAAGCGGTGACGTCGACCGGCAGCTCGAGCGCCGCGGCCGCGGCCACGGCGGAGAGCACCGCAGCGCCTCCCGCCATGTCGTATTTCATCGTCTCCATCGACTTCGCCGGCTTCAGCGACAGGCCGCCGGAGTCGAACGTGACGCCCTTGCCGACGAGCGCGATGCGCTTCGTGGCGCCCTTGCCGGCGTGGCGGAGCGTGACGAAGCGCGGCTCCTCGGCGCTGCCGCGCGCGACCCCCTGCAGCCCCGCAAGCCCCTCCTTGGCGATGCGCTTCGCATCCCAGCTTTCGGCGCTCAGCGTGCTCGCGCCCGCGCAAAGGCGGCGGGCGTGCTCGGCCAGGTGGCGCGGCGTGCCGATCGACGGCGGCTCGTTCACGAGGTCACGGGCGGCGAACACCGCCGTGACGACGCTGGCGACGGCGTCGAGCGCCGGCCGCGCCACGGCCGGCTTCGTCAGCAAGTCGCTCGCAAGCAGTAGCGACTCGGCGCGCGGCGGGCGCGTCTCGGAGCGGTAGCCGTCGAACCGATAGCCCGCGAGCGCGAAGCCCTCGGCGATCGCTCCGAGGACTCCGGCGTCTCCGGCGTACGTGCCAGCCCATACGGCGACGCGACGGGCGCCGATGCGCTCGGCCTCGCGCCGGGCGCGCGCACCGGCGCGGCGCCACGCGTCCGCGCCGTTGCCGGCGCCGATGCCGAGCAGCGCCACCATGCCGCCCTCGCGCGGGTGCAACAGCAACTCGTCGACGCGGCCGCGCAGATCGCTCTCCTTCGCCCGCTTCGCGAGGGCCGCGGCGAGAGCACGCCCGAGCGGCTTCACCGCTTCGGCGACGCCACCGTCGCGCACCGGCACGACGAGGAGATCGGCGCGCACGCCGGACGGGGTCGCCTTGACGGCGCGGAGGGTGGGCAGGGTGGCGAGCGGTTCGGACGTCGGCACGGGGCGGGACTCTGACACACTACCTCCGGCGCCGGAAGGCGCGCCGGCGGCCCGGGTCAGAGTCGCAGCGCGCGTGCGCCGGTCGTCTGGTCGGGCCGCACGACGACGTCGATACCGCGGCCACACAGCCAGGCGAGGCGGGCTCCGACCACGTCGACGGCCGTCGGCGACGGCGGCCGCACCCGGACCTCGAGCCGCGTCCCCCGCCCCGCGTGCAACGCTTCGTCGGCGAGCGCCTGGGCAGCGTACGGGGTGAACGGTCCCGTGTGCCGAACGGGATGCTGCGGATCGCCCCCGGGAGCCATGATGGCCGCGCGGATGGCGAGCTCGGCGGGCAGCGGAACGCCGCGGCCCGCGCGCATGACGAGCGCGACGAGCTCCTCGTAGGTACGCACCTCGTCGAAGGCCGATTCCTCGAACGGCAGCCCGAACGCGGTCTCGAGGGCGACTGCCAGCTCGGCGAGATCGAGCGAGTCGGCGGCGAGATCGTCGACCAGCGACACCGAGGAATCCAGCACGTCGGACGAGACGCCGAGCACGTCGGCGACCACGGCGCGCACACGCAGCTCGATGCGCTCGGCGAAGCCGACGGCGACGTCACGCTCGCGAGCGCGCTCGTCCACGCGTGTCGTCATCGTCCACCTCCTCGTCTGTCGGCGTGAGACGGCCATCGGGCGGCACGCGCCACCCGATGGCCGACCAACTCAGGAGCCGGTGGCCCGGCGCAGTGGCGGCAACATGCCGTCACGGGCCACGTGCAGGGGCACCACCCGCGGGCTCGGCTCGCCCATGCGGCGACGATAGGCATGCAAGCCGCGGCGCAGATAGCCCGAATCGAGCCCCAGCACGTCGCAGATGTTCTCGAACGAGAAGATCCACGTACGGTCGTTGCTCTCGAGCCACGCCTCGGCGTCTTCGAAGAGGGCCCGCCGGCGGTTGTCCCGCGCGCCAGCCAGCTTGCGGTAGACGTCGACCGCGTCCTCGAGAACCGCGATCATCAGACGGCGCTCACCGTCGTACTCGGTGCGGCGGCGCAGCCGGTCGAAGTACTGGGTGGGAAGAATGGTGTCGGGCTGGAACAGGCCCGGCACGCGCTCGTCGTGCCGGTCTTCGGGGGCTGCGTCGGGTCGCTCGCTCATCGTCCTTTCCTCGTCCGGATGCGCTCCCGAGGAGCGCGTCAACGGTCGGTTGGACGGGCCCCCCCGGGGGAAATTCAGGTCGTCTGCGCCTTCGCCAGGGCCTTCGACGGATCGAACGCCGGGGGCTGGCTGACCGAGGCGATCGTCGTGTTCTCGAAGAGATCGACCACCCGCCGCTGGCCCTCGGCCCATACGCGGTTCATGCCGCATGCGCCCAGGAGGAAGCAGTCGGGATGGTCGCCCACGCAGACGTTCAGGGAGATGGGACCTTCGACGGCCTCGATCACGTCCCGGAAGGTCATCTGCTCCGCGGGCTTGGCCAGCGCGTAGCCGCCGCGCGGCCCGCGGCGGGACTTCACCAGTCCGGCGTGGATCAGCTGCTGCACGATCTTCTCGAGGAACTGCCGGGGCATGCGCTCCCGCTCCGCGATCTCGGAAAGGACGCAGCTGCGGTCGTTGGCCTCTTCCTCGGCGAGGTGGATGACGGCCCGAAGGGCATAGTCCACCTTACGGCTCACCTGAAGGAACGCCATGGCCTACAGGTCCTCCAACGTCCGTCCGCCGACGGCTTCCTGGAGCGCGCCGTCCATGATGCGCTGGGCGAACGGCTCGGTGGTATGCGAGAGCGCGTCCACGGCATCCCGGATGGCCAGGTGGTCCTCGCACGCCGAAGCAGCCTCGAGCGCCGTCATGGCCGCCCGGATGGCCTCGCCCTCGCCCGCCAGCAGCAGGTCCGCGTGCTTCACGAGCTGGCCCCGGGTGGCGTGCAGGATGCCGTCCGCGTCGACGCGGGCTTCGCGCAGGAAGCGCTGCTCGACGTCCGACTCGGCGAAGTCGAACGACTCCTCGAGCATGCGCTCGATCTCCTCGTCGGTGAGCCCGTACGACGGCTTCACCAGCGCGGTGCGCTCGCGGCCGCTGCGCAGATCGATCGCCGTGACCGAGAGGATGCCGTTGGCGTCGACCAGGAACGTCACCTCGAGGCGTGGTACGCCGGCCGGCAGCGGGTCGACGGGGATCTCGAAGCGGGCGAGGCTGCGGTTGTCGGCCGCCAGCTCGCGCTCGCCCTGGAGGACGTGGATGTCGACCGCCGTCTGGCCGTCGACCGCCGTCGTGAACGTCTCCTTCACGCCGACCGGGATCGTGTTGTTGCGGTCGATGAGCCGCGTGAAGACGCCGCCCATCGTCTCGATGCCGAGCGACAGCGGGATCACGTCGAGCAATAGCATGTCGCGCTGGCCGCCGGTCAGGATGCCGGCCTGGATGCCGGCGCCGAGGGCGACGACCTCGTCGGGATCGAGACGCGTCAGCGGCGGTCGGCCGAACAGGCGCTCCATATGCGCCCGGACCAGCGGCACGCGCGTCGAGCCGCCGACGGCGATGACTTCCTGGACGTCGCCCGCCTCGATGCCGGCATCGCGCAACGCCTGGCGACACGGCCGGCTGGTACGTTCGACGACGTCGCGCACGGCATCCTCGAGCTCGGTGCGCGTGACCGTGCGGCGCTTGGTCGTGCCGTCGGGCAGGCCGAGCTCGACGGTGGTCTGCGCCGCGTCGGAGAGCGCGATCTTCGTACGTTCGGCCAGCGCGCGTATCTGCGCCCGCACCTGCGGGTGCTCGTGCAGCGCCGCGGGCAGCTCGGCGAGCAGCAGCCCGGCGACACGATCGTCGAGATCGTCACCGCCGAGGCGCGTGTCGCCGCCGGTCGCGAGCACCTCGAAGACGCCGCCGCGCAGCTTCAGGATCGAGACGTCGAACGTGCCGCCGCCGAGGTCGTAGACGGCGATCGTGCCCTCGCCGCCCTGATCGAGGCCGTAGGCGAGCGACGCGGCCGTCGGCTCGTTCACGAGCCGCAGCACCTCGAAGCCGGCGAGGCGGCCCGCGTCGCGTGTCGCCTGCCGCTGGCTGTCGTTGAAGTAGGCCGGCACGGTGATGACGGCGCGATTCACCGGCGCACCGAGAGCGGCCTCTGCCCAGCGCTTCAGCTCGCGCAGGACGTGCGCAGCGATCTGCGGCGGCGTGATCTCGTGCCCCTGCGCCACGAAGCGCACCGGCCCGGCCGTCCGCTCCGCAAAGCGATAGCGGCGGCGGTCGTCGGCGGTGACGTGTTCGAAGCCGAGGCCCATGAAGCGCTTCACCGACAGGAAGACGTCGAACGGCAGCTCGCCCGCGAGCGCCCGCGCCGCCTCGCCGACGCGCACCTCGCCGTCGGGCAGGAACGCGACCGCCGACGGCAGCAGCCGCGAGCCCGTCTTCGGATCCGGCAGCACCCGCGGGCCGTCCGGACCGAGCACCGCCACCAGGCTGTTCGTGGTGCCGAGGTCGATGCCGACGACGTGCTCCATTCAGGCCTCCGCCGCCTCGGCGACGTCGTCGCGCAGCGTACGCAGGTAGGCGATCTCGGAGAGCCGCGTCTTCAGCTCGTCGAGTACCGCCGGCGCCGCCGGATCGGCGGCGTCCCAGGCGACGTAGCGTGCGCGCAGGTCGGCGATCGACGCGGCGATGCGGGCGTCGAGACCGCCCTGGATGGCCTGCGCCTCGCGCCGGCGGACGGAAGGCTCGGCGTCGCGCAGCTCCTCGAGCCGCTCCTGGGTCCCGAACACCTCGGCGGCGAGCGCGGCGGGGACGCGGTTGTTGTCCTGCCCCAGCGAACGGCCGTGCAGCTCGAGCCAGTAGCGGCCGCGCGCGACGGGCTCGCGCAGCGTGCGCCAGGCACGGTTCGCAGCCGCGCTGGCGGCGAGGCTCAGCTCGCGGTCGCGCGCACCGGCGGTCTGGTGACGATCCGGGTGCACGACGCGCGAGACGTCGTGCCAGCGCTGCTCGAGATCGGCGACGTCGACGGCGAGCCGCCGCGTCAGTCCGAGCACCGCGTACAGGTCGGCGCCGGCGCCGAGCGCCTGGGGGGCGCCGCATTGCGGACAAGCGAGCCCGCCCGTCGTCGGGCCGGCGCAGCGCCAGCACCCGTTCGTCGCCGCCGTCGCGTGCATCGTCCGGTCACACCACGAACGAAGACCCGCAGCCGCAGGTCCGCTTCACGTTGGGGTTCTGGAGCACGAAGCCCGACGCCATGAGGTCGTCGGAGAAGTCGAGCTCGGTGCCCTTCAGGTAGAGAAAGCTCTTGCGGTCGACGAGCATCTTCGCGCCGGCGTGCTCGAACACCTTGTCGCCGTCGCGCTGCTGGTCGATGTCCATCTTGTAGGTCAGCCCCGAGCAGCCGCCGCCGACGACCTTGACGCGCAGGCCGGCGTCCGGGAGGCCCTTCTCGGCGACGAGCGCATGGATGCGCTGCGCCGCCTGGTCGGTCATCCCGATGAGCGCAGCCGTCGCCGGCCGGGGGGCCGGCGCAGAGGGAGTGGGATTCGTCGCGGTCACTTGGCCGCGGCGGCCTTCTCGGCCGTCGCCTCCGGCTCGGCGCCCTCGCGCTTCTTCTTCCAATCGGCGACCGCGGCCTTGATGCCGTCTTCGGCCAGCACCGAGCAGTGGATCTTCACCGGCGGCAGGGACAGCTCCTCGACGATGTGGGTGTTCTTGATCGCCAGCACCTCGTCGACCGTCTTCCCCTTCACCAGCTCGGTCACGTAGCTCGAGCTCGCGATCGCGCTGCCGCAGCCGAAGGTCTTGAACTTCGCGTCCTCGACCACGCCAGCGTCGTTGATCTTCAGCTGCAGCTTCATGACGTCGCCGCACTCGGGCGCGCCGACGACGCCGGTGCCGACGCTGGGGTCGTCCTTCGCCATCGAGCCCACGTTGCGCGGGTTCGCGTAGTGATCGATCACCTTGTCGCTGTAGGCCATGGGATGCTCCTCAGTGCTCGCGCTGCCAGGACACCGACTTCAGGTCGATGCCTTCCTTCATCATCTCGTAGAGCGGCGACAGGTCGCGCAGCCGCCGCACCTCGTGGACCACGCGCTCCAGCACGTAGTCGACCTCTTCCACCGTGTTGAACCGGCCGAGGCCGAAGCGGATCGAGGTGTGGGCGAGATCGTCGCCGACGCCGATCGCCTTCAGCACGTAGGACGGCTCGAGCGTCGCCGACGTGCACGCCGAGCCCGACGACACCGCGATGGGCGCCGGCCCGCCGCTGCCGACCGTGATCGGCGTGCCCGAGCCGTTGAGCCCCATCAGCAGCGACTCACCCTCGACGAAGGCGAAGCTGACGTTCAGGTTGCCGGGCAGGCGGTGGGTCGGGTGCCCGTTCAGATAGACCTCGTCGAGCTCCGACCAGAGGCCGTCGCGCAGGCGCTCGCGCAGGCCGAGGATACGCTGGCTCTCGTCGGCCATCGTCTCACGCGCGATCTCGCACGCCGTGCCGAGCCCGACGATGCCGGGGACGTTCAGCGTGCCGGAGCGCATGCCGCGCTCGTGGCCGCCGCCGTGGATGATCGGCGTCAGGCGCACGCGCGGACCCTTCGAGCGCACGTAGATCGCGCCGATGCCCTTCGGGCCGTAGATCTTGTGGGCCGTGAGGGACAGGATGTCGATGTGCATCGCCTCGACGTCGAGCGGCAGCTTGCCCATGCCCTGGACGGCGTCGCTGTGGAAGAGGACGCCCTTCTCGCGCGTGATCTTCCCGATCTCGGCCAGCGGCTGGACGGTGCCGATCTCGTTGTTCGCGAACATGATCGACACCAGCACCGTCTTGTCGGTGATCGCCTTGCGGACGTCGTCCGGATCGACCATGCCGTAGCGGTCGACGGGCAGATAGGTGACCGTCGCCAGGCCCTTGCGCTCGAGCATCCGGCAGGTGTCGAGGATCGCCTTGTGCTCGGTGACCTGTGTGACGATGTGGTTGCCCCTGTCCTTGTAGAACTCGATCACGCCCTGCAGCGCCAGGTTGTCGGACTCGGTGGCGCCGCTCGTGAACACGATGTCCTTCGACCTCGCGTTTATGAGCCGCGCGACCTGCTCGCGGGCAGCGTCGACCGCCTTCTCCGCCTCCCATCCGAAGCCGTGGCTGCGGCTGGCGGCGTTGCCGAAGGTGTCGTTGAAGTACGGCAGCATGGCGGCGAGCACCCGCGGGTCGACGGGGGTCGTCGCGTGGTTGTCCATGTAGATCGCGCGCGTCGTCATGGGTTACGCCTCGGGCTCCTGCCTCCTGCTGCCGGCACCGGACAATCCGGACCGGAGAGGTCCAGTTAAGGTCGCCGGGTCGGGGTCTGTCAAGGCCGACGCGGAGCGGCGGACGACTTTTCCGGCGCTCCCGCGGCGAGCACCCGACGCAGCACCTGCCCGGTGTGCGACGCCTCGCAGGCCGCGACGGCCTCGGGGCTCCCGGTGACGACGATCCGGCCCCCCAGCTCGCCGCCCTCGGGGCCGAGATCGATCACGTGGTCGGCGCTCTTGATGACGTCGAGGTTGTGCTCGATCAGCAGCACCGTGTTGCCGGCGTCGACCAGGCGCTGGAGGACCTCGAGGAGGCGGCGGACGTCGTCGAAGTGCAGCCCCGTGGTCGGCTCGTCGAGCACGTAGAGCGTCCGGCCGGTGGCACGTTTCGCCAGCTCTCTCGCCAACTTGACGCGCTGGGCCTCGCCGCCGGAGAGAGTCGTCCCGGACTGCCCGAGGCGCAGGTAGTCGAGCCCGACCTCGCGCAGCACCTCGAGCCGCGTGCGCACGGCCGGGAAGTTGGCCAGCACCTCGAGCGCTTCGGCGACGGTCAAGTCGAGGACGTCGGCGATCGAGAGGCCCTTCAGCGTCACCTCGAGGGTGTCGCGCTCGTAGCGGCGGCCCCGGCAGACGTCGCAGGTGACGTACACGTCCGGCAGGAAGTGCATCTCGATGGCGATGACGCCGTCGCCGGCGCAGGCCTCGCAGCGCCCGCCCTTCACGTTGAAGGAGAAGCGCCCCGGCCCCCAGCCGCGCGCGCGCGACTCGGGGAGCTGCGCGAACAGGTCGCGGATCGGGGCGAAGAGCCCCGTGTAGGTGGCGGGGTTCGAGCGCGGGGTGCGGCCGATCGGGGCCTGATCGATCTCGATGACCTTGTCGACCAGCTGCCAGCCGACGATCTCCGCGTGCGCCCCCGGCTCGTCGCGCCCGGCGCCGAGCTTGCGGGCCAGCGCCCGGTAGAGCGTGTCGACGACCAGCGTCGACTTGCCCGACCCCGAGACGCCGGTGACGCACGTCATGGTGCCGAGCGGGATCTGCACGTCGAGATGGCGCAGGTTGTGCGCCGAGGCGTCGCGCACGCCGATCGACCACCCGGCTCCGCGCCGCCGCTGGGCCGGCACCGGAATCGCGAGCGCGCCCGAGAGGTACTGCCCCGTCAGCGACGCCGGGTTCGCCATCACCTCGGCCGGCGTGCCCTCGGCCACGACGCGCCCGCCGTGGACGCCGGCGCCGGGCCCCATGTCGATGACGTGGTCGGCGGCGAGGATGACGTCGGGATCGTGCTCGACGACCACGACCGTGTTGCCGAGATCGCGCAGCCGCAGAAGCGTCTCGAGGAGCCGGGCGTTGTCGCGCTGGTGGAGCCCGATCGACGGCTCGTCGAGCACGTAGAGGACGCCCGTCAGCCGCGACCCGATCTGGGTGGCGAGACGGATGCGCTGCCCTTCCCCGCCGGAGAGCGTCGCGGCGCCGCGGTCCAGCGTCAGGTAGTCGAGGCCGACGTCGAGGAGGAAGCCGAGGCGGGCACGCAGGTCCTTCAGGATGGGCGTCGCGATCGCCTGCTCGGTCGGCGCGAGCGCGAGGCCGTCGAGGAAGATCACGAGATCGCGGATGGGCATGGCGCTGACGTCGACGATGCTGCGCTCGCCCAGCAGCACGAAGCGCACCTCGCGCCGCAGGCGTGTGCCCTCGCAGTCCGGGCAACGCGTCTCGGCGACGAGCGCGTCGATCTCGTCGCGCACCCAGCCCTTCGTCGACTCGCGCTGGCGGCGCGCGAGGAGCGGCAGCAGACCCTCCCACGGCTTCGTCGCCTTGCGGCCGCCGAGGCGGATCGGCGCGTCGCCGGACCCGTCGAGGACGAGCCGGCGCGCCGCCTCGGGCAGCTCGTCCCACGGCATGTCGACGGCGACGCCGGCGTGACGCGCCAGGGTCGCCCAGGCCTCGTCGAAGCCGGGCAGCACGCGCAGCAGCCCGCCGCCGAGCGTGCCCGGCAGGGGCCGCTCCGGGTGCGCGACGAGCAGCGCCGGGTCGATCCGGCGCAGGACGCCGAGCCCGCCGCAGGTCGGGCACGCACCCTGCGGGCTGTTGAAGGAGAAGAAGCGCGGCGCGATCTCCGGGTACGACGTGCCGTCGACGGGGCACGCGTGCCGCTCGCTGAAGAAGAGCGCCTGCGCCGCGTCGGCGCCCGGCTCGGTCGACTCGAGCAGCGCGATGCCGTCGGCGTGACGGAACGCCACCTCCACCGCTTCGGCCAGCCGCCGCTCGATGCCCGGGCGCACGATCACGCGGTCGACGAGCACCTCGATCGTGTGCCGCTGGGTGCGCGCAAGCGCGATGTCCTCGCTCAGCTCGCGCAGCGTGCCGTCGACGCGGACCCGCACGAAGCCGCCGCGGCGAAGGTCGTCGAGCTCCTTCCTGTGCTCGCCCTTCCGGTCGCGCACCACCGGCGCGTACACCCACAGCTTCGTGCCCTCCGGCAGGCGGGCGAGCCGATCGACGACCTGCGGCGCCGACTGCGCGGCGATCTCGCGCCCGCACACCCAGCAGCGCGGATGGCCGACGCGCGCGAACAGCAGCCGCAGGTAGTCGGCGATCTCGGTGACCGTACCGACGGTCGAGCGCGGATTGCGGCCGACGCCCTTCTGCTCGATGGCGATCGCCGGCGACAAGCCCTCGATGCCGTCGCAGTCCGGCTTCTCCATCTGCTCGAGGAACTGCCGCGCGTAGGCCGACAGCGACTCCACGTAGCGCCGCTGGCCCTCGGCGTAGAGCGTGTCGAAGGCGAGCGTCGACTTCCCCGACCCCGAGAGCCCCGTGACGACCACGAGCCGCTCGCGCGGGATGTCGACGTCGACGTTGTCGAGGTTGTGGCCCCGGGCCCCGCGGATGCTGATGCGGCCGGCCATCGTCCCGCCCCGGCCGGTCAGCGCTCCAGCGTGCGGCGCACGTCGGCGACAATGCCTTCGAGCCAGCCCCGGTACTCGGCCAGGTGCGCCGGCGTGTCGGCCTCGAAGCGCAGGACCAGCACCGGCTGCGTGTTCGACGCGCGCAGGAGGCCCCACCCGTGCGGCAGCCGCACGCGCACGCCGTCGATGTCGATCAGCTCGCGCCCCTCGGCGCGCAGGCGGTCGCGGACGCCGTCGGCGACGCGAAACTTCACGGCGTCGGGGCAGTCGACGCGTATCTCGGGCGTCGTGTGCGACGGCGGCAGGTCGGCGAGCAGCTCCGCCACCGTCCTGCCGCTGCGGGCGAGCAGCTCGAGCAGCCGGGCGCCGGCATAGACGCCGTCGTCGAAGCCGAACCAGCCGTCCTTGATGAAGATGTGACCGCTCATCTCGCCGCCGAGGAGCGCGCCGGTCTCCTTCATCTTGGCCTTCAGCAGCGAGTGCCCGGCCTTCCACATGATCGGCACGCCGCCGCGCGCAGCGATGTCGTCGTAGAGGCGCTGCGAGCACTTCACCTCCGACACGACGGTGGCGCCCGGCCGGCGAGCGAGGACGTCGCGCGCGAAGAGGACCAGCAGCTCGTCGCCCCAGACCATGCGCCCCGCCGCGTCGACGACGCCGATGCGGTCGGCGTCGCCGTCGAAGGCGACGCCCAGCTCGGCGCCCGTTTCGCGCACGGCGGCGACGAGCTGGTGCATGTTCTCCTCGACCGTCGGGTCGGGGTGGTGGTTCGGGAACCGCCCGTCCATCTCGCAGTAGAGCGCCGTGACGTCGGCCCCGAGGCGCTCGTACACCGCCGGTGCGATCGGGCCGCCGGTACCGTTGCCGGCGTCGACCACGACCCGCACCGGGCGGGCGAGACGACCGACGGCGGCGGCCACGTAGTCGACGTAGGTCGGGGTCACGGGCCGATCGGTGATCGTGCCCGGCCCGCTCGGAAAGCGTCCCGCCTCGACGCGCCGGCGCAGGTCCGAGATGGCGTCGCCGTGCAGCGCCTCGCGGCCGAGGCAGATCTTGAAGCCGTTGTGGTCGGCCGGGTTGTGGCTGCCGGTGACCTGGATGCCGCCGTCCAGCTCCCAGTGGAAGATGGCGAAGTAGACGAGCGGCGTGGCGACGGCGCCGACGTCGACGACGTCGAGCCCGGTGCTGCGGATGCCCTCCCGCAGCGCCGCCGCGTATCCGTCGGAGGTGAGGCGGCAATCGCGGCCCACCGCGACCCGCCGCGCCCCGTGCTCGCGCGCCAGCGCGCCGTAGGCTCGACCGAGGCGGTCCGCGAAGTCGGCGTCGAAGTCCCGGTCGGCGATGCCGCGAATGTCGTATTCGCGGAAGATCGCCGGATTCAGTTGAGCACCTCGACCGAGTGCCGCTCCCGCAGCTCGCGGGACAGCCAGTCCTCGAACCGCTTCTCGATCTGCTCGCCGTACAGCCGCTCGCGGATCTCGTCCTTCACCTCGGCGAGCGAGCGGTGTCCACCGACCTCGTTCTGATCGACCTTCAGCACGAAGAAGCCGCGACCGGTCCGCACCACCTCGCTCACCTCGCCCGGCCGCAGCGAGAACACGGCCCGCTCCAGCGTCGGGTCCATCTCGCCCTGCTTGAACGTACCGAAGACGCCGCCGCTGTTGGCGCCGGGGCCGTCGGAGTACTCGGCCGCCAGCGCCCCGAAGTCCTCGCCGGCGAGCGCCTTGGCGCGCGCCTCCTCGGCCCGGCTCTGGGCATGCGCCACGGCATCGGAGCCGTCCGCGGGCCCGACCTCGACGAGGATGCCGCGCACGGTGACGCCGCTGGCGACGGCGAAGCGGTCCTTGTTCGCGTCGTAGTAGCGTTGGACCTCTTCCGGCGTGACGTTGACGCGGCCGCGGATCTCCCGGTTCACGAGCTGCGACTTCTCGAGCTCGCCCTTGATGCGGACCCGGTACTCCTCCGGGGTGAGGCCCTGCTGCGCCAGCGCCTCGTTGAACTTCTGGTCGTCGAGCCGCCCCCGCACCTTCACCTGCTCGATGTAGCGGTCGACCTCGACGTCGGTGATCTTGATGCCTTTGGCCTCGACCTCCTTGTCGAGGAGCTTGTCGGTGATGAAAGCGTCGAGCACCTGGCCGTCGGACATGCCTTCGCGGGCATGCTGGGCGGCGTAGCGACGCAGCTCGCGTTCGGTGATCGGCTCGCCGTCGATGGTGGCGACGATCCGGTTGACGACCTCGGCGCGAACCGGACCGGCGATCAGCAGCAACGCCGTCACGGTCGCCGCGCCCATGCGGCGGAACATCATCGGCGGGGCTATCACGCGCTTCCGATGGTCTGCAAGACGGAGCGGAGCTCGGCGATGAGCCCGTCGTGGTCCCGGGCCTCGGCGCGCACCGCCAGCGCCGAGCCGCTCAGCATGCGCAGCTTGCCCTTGGTGCCGCGGACGACCTCGAGCAACCGGTCGGGCTGCACCGGGGTCGCCGCGTCGAACTCGAAGACGATCGCGTCGCCCTTGCGGCGCGCCGCGAGGATGCGCAGGTCCTTCAGCCAGCGCCGCAGCTCCATGAGCCGCAGCAGCGTGTCGACCATCGGCGGCAGCGGCCCGTAGCGATCCTCGAGCTCGCCGCCGATCTCCTCCAGGTCCGGCACCCCGCGGATGCCGGCCAGGCGCTTGTACCAGACCAGGCGTTGGCGCTCGTCGGACACGTAGGTGGCCGGGATGAAGGCCGGGATGCCGAGCTGCACCTCGGGCTCGACGTCCGGCTCCGCGCGCTCGCCGCGCAGCTCGCGCACGGCCTGGTCGAGCATCTGGGTGTACAGCTCGAGTCCGACCGCCGTGATCTGGCCGGATTGCTGCTTGCCGAGCAGGTTGCCGGCGCCCCGGATCTCGAGGTCGTGCGCCGCCAGCCGGAAGCCGCCGCCGAGATCGTCGAGCTCCTGGAGGACGCGCAGGCGCTTCTGGGCGTCGGCGGTGATGAGATGCTCGCCCGGGATCAGGAGGTAGGCGTACGCGCGGTGGTGCGAGCGGCCGACGCGCCCGCGGATCTGGTAGAGCTGCGCCAGCCCGAGCGTATCCGCGCGATTCACGATCAGCGTGTTGGCGCGCGGGATGTCGAGCCCCGATTCGATGATCGTCGAGGCGACCAGCACGGTCGTCTCGCCGTGCATGAAGCCGAGCATCGTCTTCTCGAGCGCGTCCTCGGGCATCTGCCCGTGTGCGACGGCGATCTTCGCCTCCGGGACGATCTCGCCCAGGCGACGCGCCATCCCGTCGATGTTCTCGACGCGATTGTGGACGAAGAAGACCTGCCCGCCGCGCCCCAGCTCGCGCATGATCGCGTCGCGGATGACCGTCTCGTCGTAGCGCGCGACGTAGGTGCGGATGGCGAGACGATCGACCGGCGGGGTCTCGATGATGCTGAGATCGCGAATGCCGGACAGGGCCATGTTGAGCGTGCGCGGGATCGGCGTGGCCGTCAGCGTCAGCACGTCGACGGTCGAGCGCATCGCCCGGATGCGCTCCTTGTCCTTCACGCCGAAGCGATGCTCCTCGTCGACGACGAGCAGGCCCAGGTCCTTCCACGTCACGTCCTTCTGGAGCAGGCGATGCGTGCCGACGACAACGTCGACGCGCCCCTCGGCCGCTCGCGCGAGCACCGCCTTGTTCTCGGCGGCGCTGCGGAAGCGCGAGACCATCTCGACGTTGATGGGGTAGCCCTGGAAACGCCGCGCGAAGCTCTCGGCGTGCTGCTGCGCGAGGATCGTCGTGGGGACCAGTACGGCGACCTGTTTGCCGGCGAGGACCGCGAGAAACGTCGCCCGCATCGCGATCTCGGTCTTGCCGAAGCCGACGTCGCCGCACACCAGGCGATCCATCGGGCGATCGCTGGTGAGGTCGGTGACGACTTCGTCGATGGCGCGCTGCTGGCCGGGCGTCTCCTCGAAGGGAAAGCGCGCGACGAACTCCTGGTAGAGGTCGTCGGCCGTGGCGTACTGTCGCCGGCCGTGGGCATCGCGCGCGGCGTAGATGCGCAGCAGGTCGTGCGCCATCGCGAGCACGCTCTCCTTCGTCTTCGCCTTGACCCGCTCCCACGAGTTGCCGCCGAGCTTGTCGAGCTGCGGGGCGGCGCCGTCACCGCTCACGTAGCGCTGGACGACGTTGATGCGATCGACGGGGACGTAGAGCCGATCCCCGCCGAGGTAATCGAGGTGGAGGTAGTCGCCCTCGGTGCCCGCGACCTGCAGGTGCCTCAGCCCGCGGTAGTGGCCGATGCCGTGATCGGTGTGCACGACGTAGTCGTTCGGCTTCAGCTCGGCGAGGCTCGAGAGGAAGTCCGCCGGACGCGGGCGACGGCCGCGTCGCACCTGCCGGCGCTCGCCGAAGATCTCGGCCTCGGTGACGACGACGAAGCCGTCGTCGGGCAGCCGCACCCCGTGCGTCAGCTCGCCGACGAGCGCGAGCGGCTTGCGCCCGCTCGTCGCCAGCGCCTGCGGAAACGGCGCGCCGCTCGCGAGGAGCTCGAGCCCGTGCGGCGCAAGCAGGGCGACGAGCCGGTCGCACTGCGCCTCGGTGCTGCCGACCAGCACGGGGCGCTGTCCCTCGCGCTGCCAGGCGAGGAGCTGCGCCGCGATGGGTGCGAGATGCGAATCGGTGGAGGGCGCCTGCGCCTTCAGCGCCAGCGCGTCGGTCGAGTACGTCGTCGCCCGCAGCGCGCCGCCGGCGAGCTCCTCGAGGCCCTCGGTCTCGATCCGCGACCGCCCCGCGAGGACCGCCCGCGCGGCCGCCGGCGCCAGGAAGAGCGCCTCCGCCGGCGGATGGAAACGGCCCTCGTGCATGGCCGTCGCCGCGTGCTCCGTGATCTGGGTCCAGAACGTCTCGAAGGCGGCGTCGACCTCGGCGCCGCTCTGCACCCAGACGAGCGTCTCGGCGGGAAGGTAGTCGGCGAGCGCGGCGAGGTCGTCGTAGAGGTAGGGCAGCAGCAGCTCGGTGCCGGGTAACGCCAGCCCGTTGCGCACCGCCTCGACGAGGTCGCGCCGCTCCTGCCGTGCGAGCCCGACGTCCCCCGCCCGCTCGTCCACGCGCCGGGTGACCTCGGAGGTCGCGAGCCGCGTCCGCCCCAGCTCCTGCACGGGCAGCAGCAGCACCTCGTCCACACGGTCGAGCGACCGTTGCGAGGTGGGATCGAAGAGCCGCAGGCTCTCCACCTCGTCGCCCAGGAACTCGATGCGCACCGGTTGCGCGTAGCCGGCCGGGAAGACGTCGAGCAGCCCGCCGCGCAGCGCGAGGTCGCCCGGGTCCTGCGCGAGGGGCACACGGTGATACCCCCACTCGATGAGCCGCTCGGCGAGCTCGTCGGGGGCCAGCGTCTCGCCGGGGCGCACGCACGCGACCGCCGCCGCGAACACCTCGCGCGGCAGGCACCGCTGCATCCACGCCTCGACGGTGGTGACGATCACCGGCGCGTCGGTGCGAAGCAGATGGTAGAGTCCCTCCGCCCGCGCCGCGACCGTCTCGCGGCCCGGCGACAACGCCTCGAACGGCGGCACCTCCCACCCCGGCAACACGTGCACCCGGCGCACCAGCGGATCGCCACGGCGGCGATCGCCGAGAAAGAAGCGCAGGTCGGCCGCGAATCCCTCCGCCGCGGCCGCGTCGGCCGCGAGCACGAGCACCGGGCGCCGCCCCTCTTCGAGCAAGCGGGCGAGCGCCAACGCCGGCCCGCTTCCCCGCAGCCCCGACACCCGCACCACGGGTGCAGCCCCACCGGCGAGGTCGTGCCCGACACGCTGGACGAGATCCTTCAGGGCGGCGGCCATGGAACCTTCGAGGGGTAGCCGCGCGACGCCGACGCGGCAAGTCGAGCGGCCGCGTCCGGCCTCACGCGCATCACGCGCGCACGACCAGCCGGCGGCTCGCGCCGCGGCGGCGGAGCCGCGCGCGCCGGGGTCGGCCGCGGGGAAGGCCGCGCGCCGCAGGCCGCAGGTCAGCTCTGCGAGCGGTCCAGCGAGTACACCGGGATCACCACCCGAGCGTCGATCGGATGGGTGGTGAGAACCTCGACCTCGCCCGCGAGCGGCGACACCAGGGGGCCGCGCAGGCGCAGGGTGAGCTTCCACTCGGCACCGGGACGCAGCGTCGTGAGCTCCCACGCGACGGGATCGGGGGCGGTCACGCCGGTGACGGCCAGCGGGTTGCGGCCGAGATTCCGGATGCGGACGTCGTGGGGCTCGGCGCTGCCGTCGCGGGCGACGTCGAACGTGACCTGCGGGGGAAGGATGGCGAGGTCGCCCTGGACGTTCGCCATGACGGGAAGACGCACCACCGGACGCGCCGCGCTCGTCGTCCGCAGGACGACCTCGTCGTTGAAGCGGCCCAGCGGCAGCTCGCCGACGACGTCGACCACGAGCTTCTGCTCGCCCGGATCGTCGCCGGGCTCGATGAGGACCCGCAGCGGCTGCGGCGCCTGCTCGACGAGCACCACCTGAGCGGTGCCGCCGGGACGCCCGGGCGCTATGCGGACCTCGCGCCGCACGCGCTCGCCGCGGCGCAGGCGGCCGAGATAGAGCGGCTGCGGGGCGATCACGAGATCCGTCAGGACGTCGCCCGTGACCGTGAGCCCGAGGCGGGGCGACACCGGGTCGTTCGTGTAGACCGTCACCGTCTTCGTGGTGCGGCCTGCCAGGCGACGCGTATCGAGGGTCACGAGCACCGTCGTCTCGCTGCCCGGGGCGACCAGCGTCCCCGCGGCGGCGCCGACGGTGCATCCGCAGGTGCCTTTCACCTGCTCGACGCGGAGCCAGTCGGTGCCGTCGTTGCGCACGCGGAAGACGTGCTCGACGGCCGCCCCCTCCTCGACGGTGCCGAAGTCGTGGACCGGAGCTTCGATGACGACGCGCGGCGCGAGCGCCTGGGCGAACGCGAGCGGCGCGGCCATGATGGCCGCGCCGCCGAGGAGGAGAAGACATCGACGCAGCACGACGATCGCCTTAGACGACGATCGGGTGCCGCGCAAATCCGCAGCCGATCACTGTCCCCAGACGCAGGTGCACTCGGTCGGAACGCCCTGCGCGGTGCACGTGCCGACGCAGTCCTGGTCCGAGAAGCACGGGATCGGCCCGCGGGCGCAGAAGCCGTCTTCCCTGCACGCGCCGAGGCCGCAGGTGTTCGGTGCCGACGGGCTCGCGTCGCACTCCTCGCCGTCGTCGAGGCGACCGTTGCCGCAGAGGTGACGGAGGTTGAGCGTGTAGTTGATGGTGTTCGTCTGGTAGCGGCTGCCGTTGTCGGCCACGCCGCGGGCGCGCGCCTTGATCACCAGCTGGAGGGACGTGAACACGTCGGGCCCGAGCGTCGCGTACTGCTCCCACAGGCAGCGGAACACCTGGGCCGACACCATCGGCAGCAGCTGGACGAAGCCGACGTTCGGCTCGCCGCTGGTGGAGGGCGCGGTCTCGCTGTTGATCGGATCGAGCCGCGTGCCGGCGAAGATCTTCTGGGTGCGGAGCTCGCGACACGCGAGCGGGAACCCCTTACGCGTCGGAACCGCCCCGCGCAGGCCGCTCAGGCCGCGCACCTTGTACTTGACGTCGACCCGCGTGACGTTGATGCCGTTCACGCTCATGTTGTTGCGCAGCTGCATCCAGCCGCCGCACGGGTTCGCGAACGACAGGTTGCGGTTCGGGAACGAGATCGTCCGCTGCCCGAAGGTGAGCCACATCCCCATCGAGAAGTTGCCGTCGATGATGGCGTTGCCGACGACCGGCACCTCACACTGGATCTGGTCGTCGGAGATGTCCTCCTCGCCCTTGTAGAAACCCATGGCGCGGAACACCAATCCGGCGTTGCTGGCCAGCGCCAGCGCCGGCGTCAGCAGCGTCCCGGCGACCAGCGCCGTGGCGATCACGCCGCGCAGCATCGGCCCCGTCCTCATCTCTCGCATGACGTCTCCTCCCCGCCCCTCGATGCTGACGCCTGCACGCGTCAGAGGTGGTTCACGATCTCGGTGCCCGTGAGGTCGACGAGCCGTACACGCCCGATCGCCTCCACGGCCACGAACCTGATGCGGCCGCCGGCCGTCTTCTTGTCGCTGCGCATCGCCAGCGCGAGCGCCGGCCCCCGGAGGTCGTCCGGGATCGCGACGGGCAGCCCCGCCCGCCGCAGCAGCGTCTCGATGCGCTCCACGACGTCCGCGCCGCAGTGGCCGAGCCCATGCGACACGCGTGCCGCCGCGATCATGCCGATGGCGACGGCTTCACCGTGGAGAAAGCTCCGATACTCGGTCAGCAGCTCGACACCGTGTCCGACGGTATGACCGAAGTTCAGCGTCGCGCGCTCGCCCGACTGCTCGAGCTCGTCGTTCGCGACCACCGCCGCCTTGTGGCGCGCCGACGCTGCGACGATGGCGACGAGCCGGGCGCGGTCGTGACGCAGGATGGCGTCGAGGTCGCGCTCGATGGCGGCGAACAGCGCCGCGTCGCGGATCACGCCGTACTTGATCACTTCGGCCAGGCCCGCGAGGAACTCGCGCGGCGGCAGCGTGCGCAACACCTCGACGTCGCAGAGGACGAAGCGCGGCTGATGGAACGCGCCGATCAGGTTCTTGCCGGCCGCATGGTTGACGCCCGTCTTGCCGCCGATGGCGGCGTCGACCTGGGCGAGCAGCGTGGTCGGCACCTGCACCACGGGCAGCCCGCGCAGCAGCGTGGCGGCGGCGAAGCCCGTGAGGTCGCCGACGACGCCGCCGCCGAGCGCCACCAGCGGCGTGCGTCGCTCGATGCCGGCGTCGAGCAGCCGATCCCACAGCAGCTTCAGCCAGGCCACGTTCTTGTGCTCCTCGCCGTCCGGGATCTCGACGACGATCGGCGCGAAGCCGGCCTCGCGCAGCGACCGCTCCACGGGCTCGCGGTAGAGCGCGCCGACGCGTTCGGACGTGACCAGCCCGCACGCGCCGTGGAACCCGAGCGACGCGAGCCGCGGTCCGACGGCCGACAGCAGCCCGCCGCCGACGACGATCGGGTAGGCGCGCTCCTCGAGATCGACGAGGATCTCTTCTGCCCGCTCCGCCGTCACCGCCACCACCGCCGCCGCGCCCCGCATGCCCGGCTCACCCGGCCTCCACGACGGCACGCACCCGCGCCGCAACCGCGTCGGGATCGAGCCCGGTGGTATCGACGGCGTGCGTCGCCAGCGCGTACACCGGCGCCCGCTCGGCGAGCAGGGCACGCACGCGCGCGAGCCGCTCGTCCTCGCCCGCATCCGCCAGCAGCGGCCGCGAGGCGGCGTCGCCGACGCGGCGCAGGATCTCCTCGGGCGTCGCCTGGAGGCAGACGATCGGTCCCGCCGCGGCCAGCACCTGCCGGCTCTCGGGATCGAGCAGCGCGCCGCCGCCGATGGCGATGATCGCCGGCGACATGGCGCACGCCCTGACCACCGCGGCCCGCTCGCGCGCCCGAAACCCCGGCTCGCCCTCGGCCGCGAAGATCTCCGCGACCGTGCGACCCGCGTCGGCCTCGACGAGGGCGTCGGTGTCGACGAACGCGCGTCCCATCGCGTGCGCGAGTCGCCGTCCGACTTCGCTCTTTCCGGTGGCCATGAATCCCGCGAGGATGATGTGCTGCACGTGGGGCTCGTCGCCGCGGCGCGCGCCGCGGGGGAGGGAGCCGCCGGGCGGAGGCCCGGCGGGGCTCCCGTACCCGTGACTCAGCTCCCCCGCTCCTGCCACAGGCGCTCCGCCGGCGGAAGGGCCGCCGAGCCCGCGTCGACGACCTTCGGCGTGAGGAAGACGAGCAGCTCCTCCTGGCGCTTGGCGTCGAGACGCCGCTTGAAGAGCCATCCCAGCCCGGGGACGTCGCGCAGGTACGGGATGCCCGCCTCGCGATCGTCGCCGATGTGCCGGAAGATGCCGCCGAGCACGACCGTCTCGCCGTCGCGGATGAGCACGTTCGAGTTCGCCTCGCGGCTGATCTCGTTCGGGATGCCGTCGACCGCCCGCGAGAAGTCGGGGACGGACGACTTGGCGTAGATGTTCATCAGCACGAAGCCGTCGGCGGAGACCTGCGGCGTCACGACCAGCGTGATGCCGGTGTTGATCTTCTCCGTCGCCGTCGTCTGGCCGCCGGCGACGCCGCCGGTGCCCGTGTTGATGACCGTGCCGGTGGACGGCATCTTCACGCGCAGGATCGTCAGGCTCTGGATGGTCGCGGCGACGTTGTTCATGGTGATGACGCGCGGCCGGCTGATGACCTTGCCCTTGCCTTCCTCTTCGAGCGCGGTGATGCGCGCGGAGAGCTGATTGGCGCCGTCGAGCGAGCCGAGCGCCAGGTTCAGCGCCGAGCCCGTGCCGGCCCCGAAGCCCGACGCGAAGTTCGCCGGTACCGGGAAGTCCGCGAGGAACGGCACCGGCGTGGGAAGCGCGCCCGTACCGGTCGGCGGCGCGGGAACGCCGGCGCCGAGGCCGCTGCCGCCGATGCCGATGGAGCCGGGGAAGTTCGAGCCGGTCGGCGTGCCGGTGCTGGGACCGCCGTTGTACTGGTAGCCCCACTGCACGCCGAGGCCGCGCGCGAAGTCCTCCGTGGCCTCGATGATGTTCGCCTCGATCAGGACCTGCGGGCTCTGCACGTCGAGCTCGCGAATCAGCTGCTCGGCGTCGGTGATGCCCCGCTGGACGTCGCGGATGATGATCGTGTTGGTGCGGTCGTCGAACGTGACGCTGCCGCGGTCGGTGAGGACGCCCTTCACCTTGTCGATGAGGGCCTCGTCGGCGCGGGCGTAGTTGACGCGCTGGTAGGCGATGCGCAGCGGCTCGAGGTCGCGCTCGGCGTCCTTCGCCGCGAGCAGCGCCTCGCGCTCCTCCCGGAGACGGCCGATCGTCGAGATGCGGACGACGTTGCCCTCCTGCGTGGCCTCCAGGCGGTTCGTGCGCAGCACGAGATCGAGCGCCTGATCCCACGGCACGTCGGAGAGGTGCAGCGTGATCTTCCCCTTCACGTCGTCGGTGGCGATGATGTTCATGCCGCTGACGTCGGCGAGGACGCGCAGCACGTTCTGGATGTCGGCGTCCTTGAAGTCGAGGGAGATGCGGTTGCCCCGGTAGCCCTGCGTGCCGACGGCCGAGTTCGCCGCGCGCGGGACGCTGGTGCGGTGCCGCTCCGGCTCGGGCGGCGACACGCGCGCAGACGCCGCCATCAGGATCGGCTCCGGCGCGACGTCGACGGCGTCGGCGAGCGCGGCCGCTTCCTGGAGCGCGATCACCGCCTCCTCGTCGTACGCCGGCGGCGCCTTCACCGGCTTCTGCCTCCTGCGCGGCGTCGGCGGCACCACCGCGGCCGGGGCCGGGACGGGCGCGGCCACCGGCATCGCGGCCGGGACGATCTCGACGACGTCGATCTCCACCGCCTCGGCGGCCGGGGCGGCGATGGCGGCGAGGTCGTCCGGCGGCAGCTCGGTGATCGACTGGGTGTCGATCGCGGCCACCGGATCCACGCCGGCACCGCCGATGGTCGCGACGAGGTCGGTGCCGTCGGTGCGGACGCCGTCCAGCGTCGCCGGGGCCGCGAGGTCGATGACGACCCGCAGCTTGCCGTTGAAGCGGGCGGCGCGGACGCCCTTCACCACGCCGTCGGCGACGGGGAAGCGCGCCTCGCGGCCGTCGCCGACCGCCAGCGGGCCGCTCACGTCGAGCACCAGGCGCGGCGGGTTCTCGAGAGTGAAGTTGCGAACGCGGGACGGCGTACGGCCGACGTCCACGATCACGCGCCGGCCACCGCCGGCGGCGTCGACGCGCACGTCACGCACGGCCAGCCCGGCCGCTTCGGTCGCCGCGGCTCCCTCGCTCTCCGCCGCCTGCGGCACGCCGATCGGCGACCACGCGGCGACGAGTGCGAGCACCACGAACTCACGCCAGAACCTCCTCATCGCTTCCCCCTCTCACCGCTGGTGAGCTCGAGCACCACCTCGGCCGTCTGGGCCTCGCCGTAGAAGTCCTCGGACTCCTCGCGAACCAGTACCCGGCCCCGCTCGATTGCGCGCACCTGGCCGCCGTTCGGACCGATCGGCGTCCCCACCCGGATGATGTAGCCGAGCCCGGCGTCGTCCTCGACGACCGCGCGCGGCGCATTGGTATCGTAGATCACGGCCACGAGTCGCAGCTGGCCGATCTCGTAGCGCTGGAGCGGCGTCACCGTCGTCCCCGCGATCGCGGTCGCACGCGGCGGTCGGAACGGATCGCGACGCCCGGTCGCATCGTACGGCGGATCGTCGGCGCGCGGCGCGGCCGGCCGCGGCGTCCGCGCCTTCGGCGCGGCATCCGCCGGCGGCGCGGCGGATGCCGTCGCCGCGACGCCCGCCGCCAGCAGCACGGCGAGACCGAAGCCCATCCTTGCCGGCGTCCGCATCATGCCCCCTTCCCCACGCGACCCTTCGCCTTGTCCTTGCTGCCGGCACCCGCCTTCTTCTTCTCTTCCTGGAGCCGCTGGCGTTCCGCTTCCTGGAGGAAGCGGAACGTCGTCGCGGTGCACGAGGCCGTCAGCACGACGCGATCGCCCACGACCTGCGGCTTGTCGAGGCGGATGTCGCCGACGTTGACGATGCGGTCGAGCCGCTTCACGCGGTCGAGGAACATCACGAGGTCATGGTACGTTCCGCGCATCTCCATCTGCACCGGCACTTCCGCATAGTAGTCGGAGTAGGTCTCCGGCTTCTGGCGGAACAGCGTGATGTCCATGCCCACGGAGCGGCCGCTGGCGGCGACGTCGGAGAGGAGGCTCGCGATCTCGCGCTGGTCGGGCAGGCGTGCCTCGGCGCGCCGCAGCTCCGCCGACAGGTCGCGCAGCTCCTTCTCGGACTCCGCCCGCAGGTCGGTCTTCTCCTGCTTGCGCTTGAGGTCCGTCTCCTTCTGATCGAGCTCGGCCCGCAGCTCGCCGAGCCGCTCCTGCCGCGGACCCCACACGTACTGGTAGTCGAGCAGGAACACGGTGAGCACCAGGAAGATCAGCGCGCCGAGCTTCTGCACCGGCGGCCGTTCACGCAGGTCGTCGAGCAGCCCCAGGATCATCGCTTCGTCCTCGCCGACGCCGGCACCGGCTTGGCGCCCGCGGTCTGGCCCGGGGCGGACGCGTCCTGCACGCCCGCGGTGAGGTAGGTGACGGTCCCGGCGATCACGAACTTCTTCTGCTTCGCGCCGCTCTCCTCGTCCTGGCTCGTCTCCTGGAGATCGACCCCCTTGAAGTAGGGCGACTCCGCGAGACGCCGCAGGAACTCGGCGACCGTCTGCTCGTCGACCCCGAAGCCCGTGATCTTCACCTGGGGGCCGCTCTGCTGGAGCTCGGTCAGCCAGAGGCGATCCGGCGTCGCCGTCGAGAGGTCGGCCAGCATGCGGACCGGGCCGGCGGTCCGACTCTCGAGCGCGCCGATCACCTGGAGCTTCTCCCGCAGCTCCTGCTTCTGCTGCTCGATGCGGCTGATCTCGCTGAACGGGCCCTGGATGGCCTCGAGCTTCCGATCGACGGACGCCAGGGTGGCGTGCGTCGCGCTCACGCGACCTTCCTGCCAGATGTGCGCCAGCGCGAGCAGGCCCACGGCGGCGACCACGACGAGCCCGCCGACGGCGAGCTCCTGGCGCTGGCCGGCGACCCGCTGGGCGTCTTCCTGCGGTAGGAGGTTGATGCGGATCATTTGTCCCCCGGACGCCGGGTCGCGAGGCCCACCGCGACGGCAAGGGCCGGCCCGTGCTGCTCGATGAGGTTGCGGTCGACGCGCCCGTCGATCGTGAGCCGGCGGAACGGATCCGCGACCTCGACCGGACACTCGAGCCGCTGCTTCAGCTGCGCCGAGAGGCCGGGCATGCGCGCCGGCCCGCCCGACAGCACCACCGCGCCGAGCGGCTCGTCGGTGGCGGCGGTCCAGAAGAAGCTGAGCGCGCGCTGGATCTCCTCGACGATGAACTCGGTGACCGAGCCGACGATGCCTTCGGCGGCGTCGGGCTCGATGCCGCCCGCGGCTTCGCCGCGCTTCAGCCGGTCGGCGTCCTCCGGCGAGCAGCCGAGCTGCCGCACGAGCGCGTCGGTGAACTCCGCGCCGCCCACCGGCACGTCGCCGGTGAAGGTGGAGCGCCCCTCCTTCAGGATGTTGATGGAGGAGTAGCGCGCGCCGATGTTGACGAGCGCGACCGGGCCGCCCTGCTCCGGCGGGTCGTAGTTCAGCTCGAACATGTTCTCGAGCGCGAAGTAGTCGACGTCGACGACGACCGGCTCGAGCCCGGCGGCGAGGATCGTCTGCGTGTAGGAGTTGATGATCTCCTTCTTCACCGCGACGACCAGCACCTCCATCTTGTTGCCCGACTCGATCCAGTCGATGACCTGGAAGTCGAGGTTCACGTTGTCGAGCGAGTCGGGCACCAGCTGCCCGGCCTCCGCGTAGACCGCGCCGTCGACGTTCGCGCCGGGAGCGCCCGGCAGGATGACTTTCTTGACGATCACGGCCGGGCCGGGCACGGCGGTGATCACCTGCTTCGACTGGACCCCGGTCTCCGCCAGGAGCGCGACGATGGCGTCGACCACCGGCGTTTCGTCCTGGATGACGTTCGACTGGATGACCGTCGGCGGCAACGGCGCCGTGGCGAGCGCCGACAGGCGCGGGCCGCTCGGGCCGTGGCGGACCTCGGCCAGCTTCACGCTGCTCGAGCCGATGTCGAGCACCAGGAAGCCGTCGGTGCGCCGGAACGGGTTCGGCAGCTTTGCGCCGAGGATCCGGCCCAGAAGGCCGGAGGGCTTGGCGCCCACGGATGGCGTCACGGCTTCACCTCCTCATCCTCCACTTCCACCCCCGTCCCCCAGCGGGACGGCAGCCACGAACCACCGCTCGGACAAGCCCCCTTGCGCGAGCGCGCGGAGTATGCGCCCCGCAAAGCGGGCTTGTCAAAGCATTGTGCGGAAACCCCTCTGAACGACTCCGCGCCCCGAAGGGTGCAACGCGCGTGCCCAGTCGGGCCGGGATGATTTCCGCCCCAGAAACGAGAAGACCCGGCCGCCTTCCGACGACCGGGTCTCCTCGTGTGCAGAAAGGAGGGGCTGGAAACGAGAGAAAGCAAGCGAGATGCCACGGGGGCGATGCCGGAATCCCGCGACAAATCGAGGTCGCGGTGCAGCAAAGCGTCGCGTCTTCGCCGCCGAGCGGCGCCGGCGTGACGGGTCGGGGTTCCTGACACCCCTTTGACACCCTCGGGGTCGGCCCCTACAGCCTGGCCAACGATGCACGGGCTCGTCGAGATCGCACCGCTTCCGCCCGTGCCGCTCCACGATCTGCTCACCTATCGGGTGCCGGACGCCATGCGCGAGCGCGTTCGCCCCGGCATGCGCGTCCGCGTACCACTCGGCCGCGCGACGCGCACCGGAGTCGTCGCCGGCTTCGCCGACGGCGCGCCGTCGGCGACGCTGCGCTCCGTGCTCGACGTCCTCGATGCCGACCCGTTCCTCCCCGGCGACCTGCTCGAGCTCTGCCGCTGGACCGCGCGCTACTATCTGGCGCCGCTGTCCGAGGTGATCGCGACGATCGTCCCCGGGCGCGTCCCCGACGCGGCGCGCGAGCGGGCGCTGGCGATCGTCCGTCCGCTCGACGCCGATGCGCTCGCCGCGCTCGTCCGGCGGGCGCCGAGCCGCGCCCACGCGTACGGCGTCCTGGCCGCGAGTCCCGGCCCTCGTCTGCGCGCGCCGCCGCGAGGCTGACACGCCGGCGGCTGCGCGGGCTCGTCGGGCAGGATCGTGGCCGCCCGCGACACCGAGCGCGCGCGGACGCCGACGCCCGCGACGCCGTCGCCGCGGCCCACGCTCACGCCCGAGCAAGAGGCCGCCGCCGCCGTGCTGGCCGCCGCGCTCCGCACTGGCGCGCCCGCGACCCATCTCCTCCACGGTGTCACCGGCAGCGGCAAGACCGAGGTCTTCCTGGCCGCGGCCGACGCCGCGCTCGCGCACGACCGCGACGTCCTCGTGCTCGTGCCCGAGATCGCGCTCACGCACCAGGTCGTCGAGCGCGTCCGCGGCCGCTTCGGCGACACGGTCGCCGTGCTGCACAGCGGGCTCGGCCCGCGCGAGCGCTGGAGCGAGTGGCGGCGCATCCGCCGTCGCGAGGCGCGCGTCGTCGTCGGTGCGCGCTCGGCGGTGTTCGCGCCGGTCGGTCGGCTCGGCCTGCTCGTCGTCGACGAGGAGCACGACGCCGCCTACAAGCAGGAGGACGGGCTGCGCTACAATGCGCGCGACCTCGCCGTCGTGCGGGCGCGCCTCGCGAGCGCCGTCTGCGTGCTCGCGTCGGCGACGCCCTCGGCGGAGAGCTGGCATGCCGCCCGCGAGGGACGTCACCACCTCCTCCAGCTGCGCAGCCGGCCGACGGGCCAGCCGCTGCCGGCGATGGAGGTACACGACCTCCGCGGCCGCGAGAAGACGCGCGGCGGCCCGGTGCTCGTCGACGACGCCATGCGGGCGGCGATCGCGGCCAACCACGAGGCGGGCAACCAGACGCTCGTCTTCCTCAACCGCCGCGGCTTCGCCACCTACCTCCAGTGCCCGACGTGCGGCGCGACGGCGACCTGCCCGCAGTGCAGCGTCACGCTCACCTGGCATCGCAGCGCCGGCGCGCTCGTCTGCCATCACTGCCACCATCATCGCCGGGCCCCGACCGTGTGCGAGGCGTGCGGGGCCGAGGGCGTCGTCGCGCTCGGCGTGGGCACGGAGCAGATCGAGGAGACGTTGCGCACGGCGCTGCCGGAGGCGGTCGTCGGACGCATGGACCGCGACGCCGCGAATCGCCCCGGCGCGCAGCGCCGCATCCTCGCCGCATGGCGCGCCGGCGAGACGGACGTGCTCGTCGGGACGCAGATGGTGAGCAAGGGGCACGACGTCCCGGGTGTCACGCTGGTGATCGTCCTGCTCGCCGACCTGTCGCTCAACGTGCCCGACTTCCGCGCCGGCGAGCGGACGTTCCAGCTCCTCGAGCAGGTCGCGGGCCGCGCCGGCCGCGGCACGCAGGCCGGCCACGTGCTGATCCAGACGCTGCGGCCCACGCATCCGAGCCTGGTCGCCGCGCTCCAGCACGACTACGCCGGCTTCATCGCGGGCGAGCTCGAGCGCCGTGAGGCGCTCGGCTATCCGCCGTTCGCCCGCCTCGTCGCCTTGCGTCTCGACGGTGCCGACCCCGTGGTCGTCGAGCGGGAGACCACGGGCCTCGCGACGCGCCTGCGCACCCAGAGCGCCGCCGTGGGCCTCGCGCCCGACGCGGTGCTCGGCCCCGCGCCGGCCACCATCGAGCGCCTCCGCAACCGCCATCGCTGGCAGATCCTGCTGCGCGCGCGTGCGGTGCCGGCGCTGCGCCAGCTGGCGCGCGCGGCCCGCGCCGCGCTCCCGGCCCTGCGCAAGCGCGGCGTGCGACTCGTCGTTGATGTCGATCCGTACTCCATGTAGAGCCCGGGCGGGGCGATGGCGATCCGCCGCATCCATACGTACCCCGACCCGGTGCTGAAGGACCCTGCCCGGGACGTGGGCGACATCGACGGGACGCTCGCGACCCTGATCGAGGACATGGCCGAGACCATGTACGCCGCGCCCGGCATCGGGCTCGCGGCGCCGCAGGTCGGCGTCGGCCAGCGGGTGATCGTGCTCGACGTCCACGACGCCGACGAGGGGCCCGGGAAGCACCTCCTGAAGCTCATCAACCCGGTGATCGCCGAGCATGAGGGCGAGGTGATCTGGGAAGAGGGCTGCCTCTCGGTCCCCGAGTTCACCGCCGACGTGAAGCGCGCCCAGCGCGTGCTCGTGAAAGCGTGGACGCCCGATCAGAAGGAGATCGAGATCGAGGCCGAGGACCTCCTGGCCGTCGCCCTCCAGCACGAGATCGATCACCTCGAAGGCAAGGTGTTCCTGGATCGGCTCTCGCGCCTGAAGCGCGAGCTCTACCGCACCCGGCAGAAGAAGCTCGCCCGTCAGGGCCGGTCGGGCGGCTCCGGCTCCGGGCGCTCGAACGTCATCTGAGCTGGCGCATCGTCTTCATGGGCACGCCGGCGTTCGCGTGCCCGAGCCTCCGCGCGTTGCTCGCGCGACGCGACCCCGTCGTCGGCGTCGTGTGCCAGCCGGATCGGCCGCAGGGCCGTGGGCTCGCGGTGACGGCCCCGCCGGTGAAGACGCTCGCGCTCGCGCACGGCGTCCCGGTCCTCCAACCGACGAAGGTGCGCGACGCGGCGTTCCTCGAATCGCTGCGGGCGCTGGCGCCCGACCTCGTCGTCGTCGCCGCGTACGGCCGCATCCTGCCGCGCCCGGTGCTCGATCTGCCGCCGCACGGCTGCATCAACGTCCACGCCTCGCTGCTGCCGCGCCATCGCGGCGCCGCGCCGATCGCCCACGCTATCCTCGCCGGCGACGCCGTCACCGGCGTCTGCATCATGGCGATGGCCGAGGAGATGGACGCGGGTGACGTCCTGCTGCGGCGCGAGACGCCGATCCGCCCGGACGACACCACCGGCGGGCTCACGGAGCGGCTCGCCGCGCTCGGCGCCGACGCGCTCAGCGACGCCATCGACGGCCTCCAGGGCGGCACGCTCGTCGCGGTGCCGCAGCCGGCGGAGGGCGTGACCTTCGCCCCGAAGCTGGAGCGCGCCCAGGCGCGCCTCGACTGGACGCGCGACGCCGCAGCGCTGGAGCGCCTCGTGCGCGCGATGCAGCCGGAGCCGATCGCCTTCACGACCCTCGACGGCCGCGCGCTGCGCGTCTTCCGCGCCGCGGCCGATCCGGCGCCCGCGGCGGCCGAGCCCGGCGTCGTGGTGGCGGGTGGACGCGACGAGCTCGTCGTCGCCACCGGCGCCGGCACGCTGCGGCTGCTCGAGATGCAGGCCGAGGGCAAGAGGCGGCTCCACGCCGCCGCGTTCCTCGCGGGGCGCCGCATCCCGCCCGGCACGCGGCTCGGACCGTGAAGCGCCGCCGCCCTGAGGCCCGCACGCGGCGCAGCGACGCCGAGCCCGACGCGCGTGGCGTCGCGCTCGACGTCCTCCTGCGCGTGGAGCGGGGTGACGCCTGGGCCGACGTGCTCCTGGGGCACCGGCTCGCCGAGACGGCGCTCGCTCCCGAGGACCGCGCGCTCGCGACGACGCTCGTCTACGGCGTGCTCGCCTGGCGCGGACGGCTCGACCATCACCTCGCCGCGCTCGTCCGCGACGGGCTCGAACGGCTCGACCCGCCGGTGCTCGCAGCGCTGCGCCTCGGGCTCTTCCAGCTTCTCTTCCTCGAGCGCGTCCCTGCCTTCGCGGCGGTGGACACGAGCGTGACGCTCGCACGCCGGCGCGGCGCGGGTGCGGCCGGGCTCGTCAACGCCGTCCTGCGCCGGGTGGTGCGCGAGGGCGCGCACGCATTGCCGCTGCCCGACGCCGCAGCCGATCCGATCGGGCGCCTCGCGGTCGAGCTGTCGCATCCGCGCTGGCTGGTCGCGCGCTGGGCCGACGAGCTGGGTCTCGACGCGCTGCCGGCGCTGCTCGCCGCCGACAACCGCGCGGGCGAGATCGTGCTGCGCACCAACCGCCTGCGCACGGACGCCGCGGCGCTGGCCGCAACCCTCGCGGCCGAGGGCGTGCAGGTCGCGCCGGCCCGCTTCGACCCCGACGCGCTCGTCGTCGCCGCCGGGGCCGGGCGCCTGCGCCACGGCAACCTGGCGCGAAAGGGCGGTTCACGTTCAGGGCGAAGCGTCGCGGCTGGTCGCGCGGCTGGTCGCGCCGCCGCCGAGCGCGCGCGTGCTCGACGCCTGTGCGGCGCCGGGCGGCAAGACGACGCTGCTGGCGGCGCTGGCCGGCGACGGCGGTATGGTCGTGGGCCTCGACCCGCACGCCGGCGGCGCGCGCCGCATCGCGGCCGAGGCGACGGCTGCTGCGCGCACGGTGCGCGCCGTGGTCGGCGACGCGCCGCCGCGCTGCGCCCGGGCTTCGACGCCGTGCTCGTCGACGCTCCGTGCAGCGGGCTCGGTACGCTGCGCCGGCATCCCGAGGCCCGCTGGCGACGCACCGCCGCCGACCCGTCGCGACTCGCGGCGCTCCAGCGCGCCCTCCTTGCCGGCGTCGCGCCGCTCGTGCGCCCCGGCGGCACGCTCGTCTACGCGGTCTGCACGATCATGCGCGCGGAAACCGACGACGTGCTCGCGGCCTTCCTCGGCGACCATCCCGGCTTCGCCGTCGAGCCGGCGACCGCGGTCCTGCCGGCCGCGGCGCACGCGCTCGTCGACCCGGCGGGGCTCTTGCGGACCCATCCCCACCGGGACGACCTCGACGGCTTCTTCGCCGTCCGCCTCCGCGCGCCTCACTGAGCCCCTCCGGTCTGGAACCGGATGGGACCGTCGGCTACGAGAGCAGACGTGCCGATCGTCGCACCGTCCATCCTGTCGGCCGACTTCGGCCGCATCGCGGACGAGGTCCGCGCCGTCACCGCAGCCGGCGCCGACTGGATCCACGTCGACGTCATGGACGGCCACTTCGTGCCGCCGATCACCATCGGACCGGTCGTCGTCGAGGCGGTCCGCCGCGCGACGGCGCTGCCGCTCGACGTCCATCTGATGATCGAGCGCCCCGAGCTGAAGCTCGACAGCTTCGCCAAGGCGGGCGCCGACCGCATGACCGTGCACGTCGAGGCGTGCGAGCATCCGGCGGTCGTGCTCCACGCCATCCGGGAGGCCGGATGTGCGCCCGGCATCACGCTCAATCCGGAGACCGATCTCGAGCGCGTCCGCCCGCTCGTCCAGCACGCCGACCTGCTCCTCATCATGACCGTGCATCCCGGCTGGGGCGGCCAACCGATCGTCGAAGGCTGGGAGGAGCGCATCGCCGCGGCCCGCCGCATCGTCGACCAGGAGGGTGCGCGCTGCCTGATCGAGGTCGACGGCGGCATCAAGGCGTTCAACGCCGCCCGTGCGGTCGCTGCGGGCGCCGACGTGCTCGTCGCCGGCTCGGCCGTGTTCGAGGCGTCCGACTACGCGCAGGCGATCCGCGCCCTGCGCGGCGACTGACCCGAGCGCCGGGTTCGGCCGGAGGCGACGGGCGACCCGCCCGGTCGTTTCGACCCGCCGCCTCCGACCACACGCCGCGGGAGGTCAGCTCCCGCGGCCGGGAGACGCCGCCGGGGCAGCGTCGCCGACCGTGATCTGCTCGCGCAGCTGCTCGTAGAGCTTCTCGCCGATGCCCTTCACCTTGCGCAGGTCGTCGGGCTTCGCGAACGGCTCCTTCTGCCGATGCTCGATGATCGCCTGGGCCTTGGCGGGACCCACACCCGGGAGCGTCGCCAGCTCCTGCGCGGTCGCCGTGTTGACGTCGATCTTGCCCGCCGCCGCCCAGGTCGTGGCCGAGCCCAGCAGCAGACCTGCGGCGAGCATCCACGCCGCCGCACCTCCGAATCCCCTCATCACGTCACCTCCCGCGACGGCGTCTCTCTCGCGCCGTCGTCATGCCCTCGAAGGCAACGGCCGTGCCACGCGAAAGCGGCCGCCGTGCGGGACGCGGCGGGGCGGGCGCGCAACGTCATCTGCAACACCGCGTTGCGGTGCGCCGGCCAACCTTCCCTTCCGGGAGCGCCTATGTTAATCGACCGGTCCGCACGGAAACGTGGTGGGCTGATGAGTGTGCGGGGTGTGGCTCAGTCTGGCTAGAGCACTGCGTTCGGGACGCAGGAGTCGCTGGTTCAAATCCAGTCACCCCGACCATCTTGGCGGAGGCGGCCGTCCGTGAGGCGGAGAGCCGGGTTGTGGAGGCTGCGGAAGACGGTGCTGGGGGGAGCCCTGTTGCTCCCCCTGGCCTTCGCTGCGTTCGCGGTCGCCGGCGAGGCGACGCTGCGGGTGAAGGCGCGCCTGCGCGGAGGTCCGGGGAAGGACGCCGCGCTGGTCGGCTGGGTCGATGCCGGCGTCGCCGTGCAGATCGTCGGCGAGTTGCGCGGCTGGCAGCAGGTGCAGGTGCCCGACGGCCGCAGCGGCTGGATATGGCGCGAGCACTTCGTCGCGCTCGCCCCGCCGACGCCTGCCGCCACGGCCCCCGACGCGGCGACGGCGGTCGTCGACGCGACGCTCCCCGCGACGCTCCCCGCCACGCTTCCGCCGGCGCCGGCCACGAACGCCGGACTGGCCGACCAGGTCGCCACGCTCCAGGCCGACGTCGCCGCGCTGAAGGCGCGAACCCCGCCCGGCAACGACGAGATCGAGCGGCTGCGGGCGGAGATATCGCGCCTCACGAGCGCGCAGCGCCAACTCGAGGAGCGACTCGGCACCGGCGTCGTACCCACCGCCGTTCCGCGCGACGCAGGCCCGGCGTCACCGCCGCTCGAGGGCCCGGCCGGCACCGCCGGGATATTCCTGCTGATCGGCGGCGTGGTCGGCTGGATCGGCGCCCTGATCGTTCGTCGCGTGCGCGACCGCCGGCAGCGCATCCGCATCTGAAACGCGGCGGCTGCGCACACGCACGAACGCACTCGCCCACCAAACAGGCAGCTGCCTGCCCAGCAAGCAGGCCGTGGTAGCAAAACGGCGTCCTCCCCACGGACTTCATTGGGCTTCCATGACGCGCGCCGGTGGCACCCCGGTTGCTGCGTCACGAGGCAGATCCACGCACGAGATCGAAAGGAGAACGTGTCGGCGCGTCGCGGGAGACGTCCTCGACGCTCGCGAGCCGTGGTCACGGCTCTCTGGATACTCGCCTCCGCACGACCCGCGTGACACGAGATCAGCGACGCATCACGGGCCTCTTCGGGGGCGGAAATCCACCTTTACAAGCATGGAGCCGTTCGAGTAAGGGGACCGTTCCCCGGCTCCCAGGGTCAGACTGGAGGCAGCGACCATGAAGAAAGTCGAGGCGATCATCAAACCCTTCAAGCTCGATGAAGTGAAGGAGAGCCTCTCGTCGATCGGCGTGCAGGGTCTCACGGTGAGCGAAGTGAAGGGCTTCGGTCGCCAGAAGGGTCACACCGAGCTGTACCGCGGCGCGGAGTACGTCGTCGACTTCCTGCCGAAGGTGAAGCTCGAGATCATCGTCCGCGATGAGCAGGTCGCGGAGGTGGTGGAAACGATCGAGAAAGCCGCCAAGACGGGTCGCATCGGCGACGGGAAGATCTTCGTGCTGCCCATCGACGAGATCATCCGCATCCGGACCGGCGAGCGCGGCGCCGCAGCAATCTGAGTCCAACCGCACACGAGAAGGGAGCACGGAGGCGCAGCATGTCCACCCAGACACCCAAAGACGTCCTGAAGTTCGCCAAGGACCAGAAGGTCGAGGCCGTCGACCTCAAGTTCCTCGACTTCCTCGGCACCTGGCAGCACTTCAGCATCCCCACGAGCGAGCTGGACGAGGCCCTCTTCGAGGAGGGCAGCGGCTTCGACGGCTCGTCGATCCGCGGCTGGCAGCCGATCAACGCGTCGGACATGCTGATCGTCCCGGATCCGACCACCGCGGTGATCGATCCCTTCATGGTCAACCCGACGCTCAGCCTCATCGGCAACGTCGTCGACCCGATCACGAAGGAGTCCTACTCGCGCGACCCGCGCAACATCGCGCGCAAGGCCGAAGCGTACCTGAAGCAGACCGGCATCGGCGACGTCGCCTACTTCGGCCCGGAGCCGGAGTTCTTCATCTTCGACGAGGTCCGCTTCGACCAGAACCAGCACTCGGGCTACTACTTCGTCGACTCGACCGAGGGTGTCTGGAACAGCGGCCGTCGCATCGAGTTCGTGAACGATGCCAGCGGCCGGATGGTCGAGTCGCTGAACCTCGGCTTCAAGCCCCGCTACAAGGAGGGCTACTTCCCGGTCGCGCCGACCGACACCCAGCAGGACATCCGCGCGGAAATGGTGCGCGAGATGGAGAAGGTCGGCATGCGGATCGAGAAGCACCACCACGAGGTGGCGACCGCCGGCCAGGCCGAGATCGACATGCGCTTCCTGCCCCTCGTGAAGATGGGCGACGCGCTCATGTGGTACAAGTACATCGTCAAGAACGTCGCCCGCCGCCACAACAAGACGGCGACGTTCATGCCGAAGCCGATCTTCGGCGACAACGGCTCGGGCATGCACGTCCACCAGTCGATCTGGAAGGGCGAGAAGCCGCTCTTCGCCGGTGACCGCTACGGCGGCATGAGCGAGCTCGCGATGCACTACATCGCCGGCATCCTGAAGCACGCGAAGGCGCTCGCGGCGTTCACCAACCCGACGCTCAACTCGTACCACCGCCTGGTGCCGGGCTTCGAGGCGCCGGTGAACCTCGCGTACTCGAGCCGCAACCGCTCGGCCGCAGTGCGCATCCCGATGTACTCGCCGTCGCCGAAGGCGAAGCGCATCGAGGTCCGCTTCCCCGACCCGACCTCCAACGGCTACATGGCCTTCTCCGCCATGCTGATGGCGGGCCTCGACGGCATCGAGCGCCGGCTCACGCCGGGCGATCCGCTCGACAAGGACATCTACGCGCTGACGCCCGAGGAGCTGAAGGACGTGCCGTCGATGCCGGGCTCGCTCGAGGACGCGATCGCGGCCCTCAAGGCCGACCACGAGTTCCTGCTCAAGGGCGACGTCTTCACCGAGGACGTGGTCGAGACCTGGATCGACTGGAAGACCTCGAACGAGATCAACCAGGTGCGGCTGCGCCCGCATCCGTTCGAGTACCAGCTGTACTACGACGCCTGATCGGCCCCGCCGATCCAGCGTTTCCCGCACACGGCGGGCCGGGGGCCCCCCCGGCCCGCCGTCGTCGTTTTCGGCCCCTGATCCCGGGCAGGGCGCACGGCGTCGCGCTTGCGATCCAGCCGGTTCCGGGCAAAACCTTTTCCGGTGAAGAAGGCGATCATCACCGTCCTGAAGACGCTGCTCACCATCGGCATCTTCGTCTCGCTCTTCGTGGAGTTCGGCGGCGGGACGGTGGAAGTCTCCCGGGCCGGCCTCGCCGACGGGTCGATCTTCTACCAGTCGAACCCGACCATGCCCGGCTTCCTCGGCCGCATGAAGGCGCGCGTCACCGGCGCCGCCCTGCCCGACCCGTACGTGCCGCTGGCCAGCGACAAGGTCTGCACCTACGCCATCGAGGGCCTGCCCGTCCTCGTGAAGACCGAGAGCGGCGCGATCGACAAGATCCGGGCGCTGCACCACTGCCACGACGGCAAGTTCGACGTCGTGCTCGCCGGCCCGGACACGAAGGACAAGGAGCCGCTCGCCGCGGCGACGGGCGCCAGCGTCTGGCTCGAGAAGCAGGGCGTCCAGCGCGTCCCGATGACGGTCGAGGACCTCTGGGCCGAGGTGAAGGGCCTCGACCTCGCCGTGTTCGTCCCCTGGATCCTCTTCGCGACGTTCGTGAAGCTGCTCGGCATCATCGCGAACATCGTCCGCTGGCAGGTCCTGCTCTCCGGCCAGGGGCTGCCGTTCGGCTTCGGCTGGCTCACCGCGAGCTACTTCATCGGCCGCTTCTTCGGCATCGTGATGCCGTCGACGCTCGGTCTCGACGGCTGGCGCCTCTACGACACGATCCGCGTCTCGAAGAAGCCCGTCGAGTGCACCACCGTGCTCGCCGTCGAACGCATCATCGGCCTCGTCGGGCTCCTGGCGACGATCCTGCTCTTCATGCCGTTCGCCGACCTCTCCGGGCGCGACCTCGCCGACATCGTGCAGGCGATGGCGATGCCGCTCGCGGCGACCATGCTCTTCGGCCTCATGCTGCTCCTGAAGCCGGAGCTGTTCGCGCCGTTCATCCGCCTGATCCCGATCGTGAAGATCCGCAACTTCATCCAGAACACCATCGAGGCCGCGACCGCCTACTCGTCGAACCGCGGCGCGCTCCTGATCGCGCTCCTCTGCGCCGTCTTCGGGCAGATCACCACGATGGCGATGTACTTCGGCAACGCGATGGCCCTCCAGGTGGAGAACGTCAGCGCGCTGCAGATCTTCTACGCCGCGGCGGTGATGACGCTCGGCACCTTCGTCACGCCCACCGCCGCCGGCGAGGGCGTGCGCGAGCTCGTCTTCGTCGAGATGCTCGGCGGCCACGTGCCGGCGGCCAAGGCGTTCCTCATCGGCCATCTCGGCTTCTGGATCGAGAAGTTGCTGCTGTCGTTCCAGGGCGGCGTGTTCCTCATCTGGGCGCCGAAGTCGTACGAGCGGGTGACGCCGGAGGAGATGGCGCGGATCAAGGAGGAGACGGCGCGGGAGCAGGCGGCGCGGCGCGCGGCGTCGGCGGCGTGAGAGCGGGTCGCGTGCCGCCGCGACCGCCCGCCACCCGGCCGACAGGGCGCCGCGCCGGCGCGGCGTGCAAACGTCGACCGTATCTCCCGCCTTCGGTGGGGCGGGGTCGTCGGGAGGCCTGCGACCCGATGCGTGCTGGCGCTTCCGGAGGGGGCGGGGCAGTGTGGGTGGGTGCGTCGTGGGGCTCTCGTCGTCGGGGCGTTGGTCGTGCTGGGGGTGCTGTGGGCGCTCTTCGCTACGGACGACGAAACGGCGCGACCGAGATACGTCGTCGAGGAGGTCGATCGGGGGCCGATCACGGCGACGGTGACGGCGACCGGAATCGTGAATCCGGTCGAGTCGGTGGAGGTCGGGACCTACGTGTCCGGACCGATCCAGGAGATCCTGGTCGACTTCAACTCGCCGGTGACGAAGGGACAGCTGCTGGCGCGCATCGATGCGCGACCGTTCCAAGTGAAGGTGCAGGCGGCGGACGCCGAGCTCGCGAACACGCGGGCGGCGCTCGCGAAGGCGAAAGCCGATCGCAGCCTGCGCGACCAGACGCTGCGGCGGGCGCGGCAGCTCGCCGGCCAGGGCATCGTCGCGCAGAGCGAGCTCGACGCTGCGGTGAGCGAAGCGGCCGGCGCGGCGGCGCAGGTGACGCTCGCCGAAGCCGCGATCCAGGGCGCCGAGGCGCGCGTGCGCGAAGCCCGCGTCAACCTCGACTACACCAACATCGCCTCGCCGGTGGACGGCGTCGTGGTGTCGCGCAACGTCTCCGTCGGGCAGACGGTCGCCGCGAGCTTCCAGACGCCGACGCTGTTCCTGGTCGCCGCCGACCTGACGAAGATGGAGGTCGTCGCCAGCGTCAGCGAGGCCGACATCGGCGGCGTCGCCGTCGGCCAGGAGGCGACGTTCACCGTCGACGCGTACCCGCGGGCGACCTTCGCCGGCCGCGTCGCCCAGGTGCGCAATGCGCCGGTGACGCTCCAGAACGTCGTCACGTACGACGTGCTGGTGAGCGCCGCCAACGACGACCTGCGCCTGAAGCCCGGCATGACCGCCAACGTCGCCATCGTCACGGCGCACGTCGCCGACGCCGTGCGGGTGCCGACGAGCGCGCTCCGCTTCCGGCCGCCCGCGAACGCCTGGACCGGCGCGCACGCGGCGCCGCCCGCACCGAGCGACCACGCCGTGTGGCTCGAGGAGCGCGACGGCAGCCTGCGCCCGGCGCCGGTCACGCTCGGCATCGCGGACGAGAAGTGGACGCAGGTGACGGGCGGCGTCGATCCCGGCGCCCAGGTGGTCACGGCGGTGGCGCGCGACCCCGACGTCGGCGCGTCGCGCCCGCAGCTACCCGGCTTCACACCGGGCGGCGGCGGCCGGCGGCGATGATCGACGTCCGCGACCTCGAGAAGCGCTACGCGCTCGGCGGCGAAGGCAACGAGGTCGCGGCGCTGCGCGGGATCACGCTGCACGTCGCGGCGGGCGATCTCGTCGCGATCATGGGCACCTCGGGCTCCGGCAAGTCGACGCTGCTGAACGTCCTCGGCTGCCTCGACCGCCCGACGGCGGGCGTCTACCGGCTCGACGGCGTCGACGTCGGGGCCCTCGACGCCGACGCCCGCGCTGAGCTGCGCAACGCCAAGCTCGGCTTCGTCTTCCAGAGCTTCAACCTGCTCTCGCGCACGGCGGCGCGCGAGAACGTCGCCCTGCCCCTCGTCTACGGCCCCGTCCCTGCCGCCGAGCACGCCGCGCGCGCCGACGCCGCCCTCGCCGCCGTCGGCCTCACCGGCTTCGGCGATCGCACGCCGACGCAGCTCTCGGGCGGCCAGCAGCAGCGCGTCGCGATCGCGCGCGCGCTCGTCGGCCGGCCGAAGGTGCTGCTCGCCGACGAGCCCACGGGCAACCTCGACAGCGCGACCTCGGACGAGGTGATGGACCTCCTCGTCGGCCTCAACACGCGCGAGGGGCTGACGATCGTCGTCGTCACGCACGAGCCCGACGTGGCGGCGCGCACGCGACGCGTGCTGGTGCTGCGCGACGGGCGCCTCGTCGCCGACGGCCCGCCGGAGACCGTGCTGGGCGCGCGGAGGACGGCGTGACGCTGTGGGGCTCGACGCTGCTGATCGCGCTGCGCGCGCTCGGCCGCAATCCGCTGCGCTCGGGCCTCACCGTGCTGGGCGTGGTCATCGGCGTCGCCGCGGTGATCGCGATGGTGAGCGTCGGCCAGGGCGCCGCCGCCGCGGTACGCGCGCAGATCGACAACCTGGGCACCAACGTCGTCATGGTCGTGCCCGGCGCCACCACCGCCGGCGGCGTGCGCTCCGGCTCGGGCTCGGTGACCACGCTCACCGAGGGCGACGCGCGCGCGATCGCCCGCGATCTCGCCGCCGCCGCCGAGGTCACCTGGGTGAAGCGCGAGGTCGCGCAGGTGGCGTACGGCAACCGCAACTGGTCGACCGGCATCCAGGGCAGCTCGCCGACGTTTCTCGCGGTGCGCGACTGGCCGCTGCGCGCCGGCCGCTTCTTCACCCAGTCCGAGGAGGACAGCGCCGCCCGCGTCGCGGTGCTGGGCCAGACGCTCGTCGAGCAGCTCTACGCGCCCGGCGAGGATCCGATCGGCACCACGCTGCGCATCAGGAACGTGCCCTTCCGCGTCATCGGCACCCTCGGCCGCAAGGGGCAGACGACGTGGGGACAGGATCAGGACGACGTCATCATGGTGCCGTTCCGCACCGCCGAGCGCCGCGTCCTCGGCACGACGGCGCTCGGCAGCGTCAACATGATCGTCGTCTCGGTGCGTGCCGCCGACCGCATGGACGACGTCAGCGAGGCCATCACGACGCTGGTGCGCGCGCGCCATCGCATCCCGGCCGGCGAGGACGACGACTTCACGGTGCGCAACATGGCCGAGATGTTCGAGACCTCGGTGGCGGCGAGCCGGGTGATGTCGCAGCTGCTGGCGGCGATCGCGTCGATCTCGCTGCTCGTCGGCGGCATCGGCATCATGAACACGTTGCTCGTCTCCGTCACCGAGCGCACGCGCGAGATCGGCGTCCGCATGGCGGTCGGCGCGAAGGCGCGCCACATCCTGCTCCAGTTCCTCGTCGAGTCGACCGTGCTGAGCCTCGCCGGCGGCGCGCTCGGCGCCCTGCTGGGCGTCGCGATCGCGAGCGGGATCGGTCGCTTCACGGGATGGCCGGTGCTGATCGCGCCCGAGGCGGTGGCGATCGCGCTCGGGTTCGCGGCGGCGGTGGGCCTCGTCTTCGGGGTGTATCCGGCGCGGCGGGCCTCGCGGTTGGATCCGATCGCGGCGCTGCGCCACGAATGACCTCGCGGCGCCGACCTGGACGGCGCTGCCCCCTGAGCGATCGTGTCCTCAGCGCGAGTAGGCGGCGATCAGGGCGTCCATGTGCGACTGCCACTCCGTGACCGCGTTGGTCATGCAGGTGGTGAGGATGCGGGCGGCGGTCGGGTCGTCGCCGCGGTGTCGGGCGGCGAGGACTTCGGACTCGGCTTCGGCGGCGCGTGCGTCGAGGGCGTGCTCGAAGGGCGTCCAGTGCTCGCGGATACGGGGGGTGAGGGCCGGGAGGTCGTGCTCGACCAGGTCGAGGAGGCGGCGGGTCTTCCACCAGGGGCTGCCGGGTTCGGTATCCCTGCCGCCGTCGGCGAGGACGGCGGGAACGGTGCCGTCGAGCCAGACCGGCAGATAGGCGGCGATGCACGGGCTGCCGAGCGCGATCCAGGCGGGGCGCAGGGCGCCGGCCTCGACGGGCAGCGAGGCGATCATCGAGGCGGTCGTATTGTCGAGCGGATCCGCGTGCATGCAGAGGGTGAAGAAGTCGTCGTCCTGGAACGGGCGCGGCCGGCGGGACGGACCGTCGGCGTGGTGGTCGCGGAGGATGGCGCGCAGGCGAGCGACGTCGAGCGCGCCGCGGCCTTCGCCGAGGAGGGCGGCGGCGCGGCGCCAGCGTCCGGCGCAGACGTTCGGCGGGACGCCGGTCGTGTCGGCGTAGGCGGCGGCGAAGTCGACGGGGCCGGCGGCGGCGGACCACCAGCCCTGCGCGACGGCGAAGGCGGTGACGTCGGCGGCGCCGCGCTCCCAGTCGGCGCCGAGCGACAGCCCGTTCGAGATGTGGGCGACGTCGCGAACGCGGCGGGCCACCCAGTGCCGGTCCGAGGTCTCGAGCATCCACGCCGAATTCTTGTCGGCGACGAGGAAACCGTTATGGTATGGCCACTCGACGTGGAACTGTCCGGATCCTCCCTGCCCATGCTCCTCGAGAAGCGCCGTCATGACGTCGAGCGCTTCGCTGGCGCTGCGCCCGCGCTCGAGGCCGAGGCGGACGAGGTCCATCCCGAGCAGGCCGCGCGGCCCGAGCGCCTCGCGTGCGAACACGGTCTCGTTGCCGATGGCGACGCCGTGCTCGTTGACCCCGTGCTCGAAGCCCCACAGCCACCACGGCTGGGAGCCGATCATCGCGGCCGTCTCGCGTACCTGGGGCAGCTCGATGGACTGGCAGCGGACGCGGGCGCCGTCGGGGTGCACACGCCGCGGCACCTGCACGATGCGTTGGCATTCGCGCGGCGGGCGGTCGCTGTTCTTCGCGAACAGCGTCGTCCCATAACGGGCCGCCGGTCCGAGAACCACGAACGAGTCACAGCCCATGCGATGGACGTGTCCCGCGCAGGTGCGGCCTGTCAAGTCGCACGGGCGCCCAGTATTCTTTCGATCTGCATGCCTCGTCTCCTGAGCCTCCTCACGCTGTGCAGCATGGCGATCGTCGCAGCGCCCGCGCTGGCGGGCCCGCGGCTCCCCCCCATCTACGGCCTGGTCTCGGGCGAAGAGCGCGATCACACCCTGCAGAAGGGCGAAGGCGCCTGGGCGCTCGCGACCCGGCTCACGATGAGCCCGTCGCACCTGCGCTCGCTCAACCCCCGCACCAACCTCGACGGCGCGCGGGCAGGCTCGACGATCCGCATCTCGGATCGGCACATCGTGCCCACCCTGCTGACCGACGGCCTCGTCGTCGACATCACGGACCGCACCGTCTACTGGTTCGAGGACGGCGACGTGAAGGCGCGCTTCCCCGTCGCGGTGGGCCGCAACAACCGCTGGCCGACGCCCCAGGGCTCCTTCCACATCCTCGAGCGCCGCAAAGATCCGGAGTGGCGCGTGCCGCCGTCGATCCAGGCCGAGATGCGTGCCGCCGGCAAGCCGGTCCAGACGCGCGTGCCCCCCGGCCCGAAGAACCCGCTCGGCAAGTACTTCATCGCGCTCTCGAGCGGCGGCGTCGGCTTCCACGGCACCAACGCACCGTCGAGCGTCGGCCGCTACGCGACGCACGGCTGCATGCGCATGCACGCCGGCGACGTCGAACGCCTGTTCCACGAAACCACCAACGGCATGGCCGTCGACATCGTCTACGACCCCGTGTCGCTCGCCGTCGACGCCGACGGACGCATCTGGCTCGAGGTGCACGACGACGTGTACCGCGGCCGCAAAGCCGATCTCGAGCTGGTCCGCCAAGCGCTCACGATCGCGAACCTCACGACGTGGGTCGACTGGAACCGTGCCGGCGAGGTCGTGAAGCGGCGCTGGGGCACCGCCGAGGAGATCACGCTCACGCCGGTGCCGCCGGGCCATCCGGCCGCGCCGCCGGCCGAGCAACCGGTCATGCCGGGCGGCGGCGTCGTGCCCGCCGCGCTCCACCAGCGCTGAGCCGAGCTGCACGGCTCAGGCGCGCGGCAGCTGCAGCGTGAACGTCGATCCCTCGCCCGGGGCCGATACGACGGCGACGTCGCCGCCGTGGGCGCGCGCGATGGTGCGGGCGATGAAGAGGCCGAGACCGACGCCCTCGACGCGCGTCGCCGCTGCACGGCGGTAACGCTCGAAGATGCCGCCGAGGTCGGCCGCGGCAATGCCCGGCCCCGTGTCCTGCACCGACACCGTGACCGCCGCATCCGAGGCGGCCACGCGCAGGACGATGCCGCCGCCCTTCGGCGTATACTTGATGGCGTTGCCGAGGAGGTTCAGGAGCACGCGCTCGAGCTGCGGGCGGTCTCCCGGCACCAACGGCACCGTGCCCTCCTCGAGCACCAGCTCGACGCCCTTGCGACGCGCACGCGGCGCGTGGTTCGCGACCAGGCGGGCGACCACCTCGCCGAGGTCGACCGGGTGGAGATCGACGCGATGCGAGCCGGCCTCGATGCGCGCCAGCTCGACGAAGTTCGAGACCAGCGCGTGGATCTGCTCGCCGCTCTCGCGGATGCGCCCGAGCGTGTCGGCGAGCATGGCCGGCGACGGCCGCTCCTCCGGATCGCTCAGCAGCTCCGTGTAGCCGAGGATGACCGTCAGCGGGCCCTTGATGTCGTGGGTCACCATCGACAGGAAGTCGAGGCGCGCGCGCTCGGCGAGGTGTCTGTCGCGGACGTCGCGCACGACGGCGACGAGCCCCTCGCCCGCGGCCCCGAGGCTCATCTCCCAGACCCCGGCTTCTACCGGTACGTCGACGCGCCGGACCTCTCCCCGCCAGGCCCCGTCCGGGTCGGCGCGTACGGCGGCGATGATCGCTTCGAGGTCGGCGGCGGTGGCGCCGGCCGCGGCCGGCGCCACCACCTCGGCCAGCCGGCGGCCGATGGCGTCGTCGCCCCAGACCGCGCGCAGCACGGGGTTCATCGAGGCGATCACGCCGTCGGCCGCGAGCATCACGATGCCGTCGCGTGCTCCGGCGATGGCGACCTCGGATTCCGGGGCGCCGATCCCGATGACGACGGGTCGCCGGCGGCTCGTGGACCTCTCGGATGCTGCACTCATTCCCGGCATTCCCGGCAGCAAGCCGCATGCCCGCTGGCCGGGGACCGTGGCTCCGGGATTCCCGCACGCGTGGCATCGCCGTCGCCGCACGCGCGCGACGAAGCGGCACCGTTTTGACGCCCCGGCGGGCTCCGATATCCTCCCGGGCTTCCATGACGGCGCGCTTCTGTTCGCAGTGCGGTACCGCCCTCAACCCGGGCGCAAAGTTCTGCTCCGAATGCGGCACCGACCTGCGAACCGACGCGCCACCCGTGGCCGTCGCGGGCGCGGCGGCGGCCACGGGTACGCCTGCGGCGGCGCCCTGGCAGATCACGACCGCGGGGCTCACGGTGCTCGGCTCGCTCGCCGTCGCCGGGATCGGCATCTGGGCCATGATCCTGACGCCCGAGCCGCCGCGCGCGGCGCCTGGACGCGGCGCCCCGCCGCAGGCTGCCGCGTCCGCGACACCGCCGGCCCCCGTCGAGCTGCCCGCCGAGGTCACGACCTTCATGAACGACCTCGCCACGAACGCGAAGGCGGCGCCCGACGACCTCGCGATGTGGAACCGCCTCGGTCAGGTCTACTACCGCGCCGCGCAGATCGATCCGAAGTGGTACGCGGAGGCGATGGCCGCGTTCGAGCACGTGCTCGCGCGCGACGAGAGCAATCGGGACGCGCTGCGCGGCAAGGCGAACATCTTCTACGACCGCCAGGACCACGTACAGGCGATCCCGCTCTACGAGCGCATCCTCGTCCTCCAGCCCGACGACCCGAACGCCGAGACCGACCTCGCGACCATGTATCTGTACGCGGGCGACCCCGCGAAGGCGATCCGCAAGTACGAGGAGGTGCTGCAGCGCCACCCCGATTTCCTCCAGGCGCACTACAACCTCGCCGTCACTCACGCGCAGCTCGGCCACACCGATCTCGCGCTGACCAGCTTCCGCAACGCCCGTCGGCTCGCCACCGACGACAACGTGCGCAAGCAGATCGACGAGATGACGGCGCGCCTCACGGGCGAGCGCGCACCCACCGGCATGGGCGGCGCGGGCACGCCGGCGCCCGGGAGCATGGCCGCCGTCCCACCGCCCGCGGGCGAGCCGCCGGCCGGTGCACTCCCCGCCATTCCGCCGCCGCCGCCACCGCCGCCGCCCAACCCCGACCTGTCCGCGTTCCAGAACGCCGTCGAGCGCAGCTTCCGCACCGCGCCGATCATGGGCGAGCGCATCACCGGCTTCGAGTGGACGGGGCCCGGCAGCGCGCGCGTCGTGGTCGAGAACTTCCCGATGGACGCCATGCCGCAGGAGGTCCGCGACCGCTTCACCGCCCGCCTCGCCGCCGACGTGCGCACCGCGGTCGCGGCGCATCCGACCGAGGGGGTGAAGCTCGATCTCGTCGACCAGGGGTCGGGTGGGGTGATGGCGTCGATCGCGCCGTGAGGGGTCGGGGGCGGCAGGGCGCCCGATGCCGTCGCCGCGGCGTCCTACGCCGCCCGGGCGAGGCGACGCCGGCGCGGCGCCCTTTGGGCGAGGCGAAGCCTCAGCCCGCGTAGCCCCACTTGGCCTTGTTCGCCGCGACCTGCTCCGCCGTCGGGTGCTCGATCTTCTTCTGCTGTGCGACCTTGAAGTCGCCGCTCTGGTCGACCATCGCGTAGTTGAGCGCGACGTCGTCCTTGAAGGCTTCGGGCGTGGCGACCTCTTCGAAGATCGCCTGCCACGGGCACTCGGGCTCGCAGGCGCCGCAGTCGATGCACTCGTCGGGGTGGATGTAGAGCTGGTTCGGGAACCGCTCGCGATCCGCCCCCTGGTACTCGTAGATGCAGTCGACCGGACAGACGGCGACGCAGCCGGTGTCCACGCAATCGCGGCACAGCCGCGTGATGATGTATGCCATGACGAGCTCCTGAGAGGTCGGGGGCCGGATCCGGCCGGCGCCTCTCCTAACCCCGAGGGTGTGCCTTTGCAACCGTTTCTGCGTCGTTTGACAGCGTCGCGGGGGCGGGACTAAGCGCCGGATCCCCGCGCTCGCCGGCGAGCGGACGCGGGGTCGGAGGTTCGTCTGCGTCCCATCCCGATCGGGCTCATCGGCGCCGGCAAGCATGGCGCGCGCTACCTGAATCATCTCCGCGCCGACGTGCCGGCGCTCGCACTCGCGGCGCTGTCGCGGCACGACGCCGCCCAGGGACGCGCGCAGGCGGCAGAGCTCGGCTGCCGCTTCCACGCCGACTGGCGCGAGCTGGTCGCCGATGCGGGCGTCGCCGGTGTGATCGCCGTCGTGCCGCCGGCGCTGCACCGGCCCATCGCCGATGCCGTCGCGGGCGCGGGCAAGGCGCTCCTCATCGAGAAGCCGCTCGCGACCACGTCCGCCGACGCCTTCGCGATCGCGCGTCGCCTGCGCGAGGCCGGGACCCCGGCGCTCATGGCGCACACGCTGCGCTGGAACACGGTCGTGGCCGCCGCGCGCGAGCGACTCGGGCGGCTCGGGCCGCTGCGCGCGCTCGCGGTGAACCAGCGCTTCGAGCCGTCGCCGCTGGCGTGGCTCGACCGGCCCGAGCTCTCCGGTGGCGGCATCGTGCTGCACACCGGCGTCCACAGCTTCGATCTCGTGCGCCACCTGACCGGACGCGACGTCGTGCGCGTCCGCTGCCTGACGGCGCGCGTCGTCACCAAGCGCACCGAGGACAACTTCATGGCCCTCCTCGAGCTGGAGGGCGACCCCGCCCTCGTCACCGTGAGCGGCTGTCGCGCGACGGCCGGCCGCTCGGGACTGATCGACGCCGCCTGCGCCGAGGGCCAGCTGGTCGGCGACCACCAGCAGCACTGGCTCCAGACCGTGCGCGGCCTCGAGCGCACCCCGGTCGCCCTGCCGCCGGCGGCGATGACCGTGGCCGACGCCCTGCGCGCCTTCGCCGCCCTCCTGGTCGACGGCACCCCGCCCCCGGTCGCACCGATCGACGGCGCCCACGCCGTCGCCATCGCCGAGGCCTGCCTGCGCTCGGGAGCCGGGGGCGGCGACGCGGTCGACGTCGCCCGTCCCTGATCCACCCGCCCCGGACGGGGCAGACGCGCGCGCCCCGGGTTGCATCCGGACCGCGAGCGCTGCTAACTGAATCTAGGTTCAGTCATGAAGACCTCCTCACTTGCTGCCGCCCCGCACGCCAACCGCTTCGCCCGACGCCGGGAGCGCACCGCGAGGGAGCTGCTCGCGGCCGCCACGACGGTGCTGGCGCGCCAGGGCATCCGGGCGACCAAGATCGCCGACATCGCTGCCGAGGCCGACGTCGGCGTCGGCACCTTCTACCTCCACTTCGAGACCAAGGAGGCGCTGGTCGACGCGGTCGTGCAGGACGTGATCCTGCGCTTCAAGGCCGCCGTCGACGCCGCCCGCGACGCCGCGCCCGACCCGCTCGGGCGCATCCGGGCCTCGACCAGCGCCGCCTGCCGCTTCGCGCGCGACCACCGGCCGCTCTTCAAGATCGTGTTCGGCGCCGACGGTGCGCATCACGAGCTGGTGCGCCGCGCGCAGGCCCTGTTCGCGGTCGACATCGAGAGCAACCTGCGCGCCGGCATCGACGCCGGCGTGCTGACGCCGCTGCACACCGCGCTCGCGGCGCAGGCGCTCGTCGGCATGATCACGCAGCTCCTCGCCTGGTGGAGCGAGCACGAGGCCGTCCCGATCGAGTGGCTCGAGGAAACCATCAACCATCTCTCGCTGCACGGCACGCTCCGGCAGCCCGGCTGAAGATCCCGCATCTGGAGGACCCGCCCATGTCGCAGGCCCCGATCGACGACCACGACGCGCGCGAGGAGCAGATCGAGCTGCTCTCCACCACGTTCAACACGACCTACACCTGGAACTACGAGATGGTGCGGCGCGAGCTGCACACGCTCTACGAGAAGGCCAAGCGCGATCAGTGGAACGCCACCGATCAGCTCGCCTGGCAGACGCCGGTCGACGCCGCGGCCGAGATCTTCCCCGACTTCCAGATCCCCGTGTACGGCACGCACATCTGGGAGAAGCTGACGCCGAAGGAGATCGAGAAGCTGCGCGTCGAGCAGCTGCGCTGGTCGCTGTCGAACTTCATGCACGGCGAGCAGGGCGCGCTCCTCGCCACCGCCCAGATCGTCGACGCGACCCCGTGGATGGAGGCCAAGTTCTACGGCGCGACGCAGGTCGCCGACGAGGCCCGTCACGTCGAGGTCTTCAGCCGCTACCTGCACGAGAAGCTGGGTGGCCCCTACCGCATCAACCCGCATCTGAAGGCGCTGCTCGACCAGATCCTCACCGACTCGCGCTGGGACATGAAGTACCTCGGCATGCAGATCCTCGTGGAGGGTCTCGCGATGGCCGCGTTCGGCTTCATGCACAAGATGTCGTCGGAGCCGCTGCTCACCGATCTGCTCCATTACGTGATCCGCGACGAGTCGCGGCACGTCGCCTTCGGCGTCCTGTCGCTGGGCGACTTCTTCAAGGAGATGCCGGCGCGGGAGCTGCGCGAGCGCGAGGAGTTCGTCTTCGAGGGTTGCCGTCTGATGCGCGACCGGCTACTCGCGGAGGAGGTCTGGCACACCATGGGCTGGCCGGTGGCCGAGGTCCGAGAGCTCGTCCTCTACTCGCCGTCGATGATCGAGTTCCGCAAGATGCTCTTCTCGAAGATCGTCCCCAACGTGAAGCGGCTCGGGCTGCTCACGCCGTGGGTGCGCGAGCGCTTCGCCGAGCTCGACATCCTCCAGTTCGAGCACGAGGAGGCCAGCGCCTGAGCGCCCTCAAGAAGATCGCGCCGTGGGCGGTCACGCTCGCGATCTTCGCGTTCCTGTTCTCCCGCTATCCGATCGGGCAGGTGGTCGAGACCCTCGCCGCCGGGCGCTGGGGTCTCTACCTCCTGCTGATCGTCCCCTACTCGGCGTTCTACCTGCTGGTCGACACGCTGGTCCTCCAGCAGGCGGTGTCGTGGTTCCTCGTTCGGGTCCCGTACCGCGACGTCCTCCCGGTGCGCGCGACGGCCTACATCCTGTCGCTGGTGAACACGCAGCTCGGCCAGGGCGGCATCGCCGTCTACCTGCACCGGCGCCACCACATCCCGTTCTGGCAGGTGACGGGCGTGGTCGTGTTCATCGCCCTGGTCGAGATCTACCAGCTGGCGTTCTACTCGTTCGTCGGCGCGGCGGTGAGCAACGAGCCGAAGGCGCCCTGGGAGGTGTACGCGGTGATGGCGGCGTATCTCGCCGCGCACCTGTGGTTCTTCTCGCGGCCGCGCCGCGGCAGGATCGGCGAGATGGCGATCTTCCGCGCCTTCTTCCAGGCGAAGCTCTGGCAGTACCCCGCTCTGCTCCTCCTGAAGACGCCGAACCTGCTCGCCGCCGTGCTGATCAACTGGCTCGCGCTGCCGCTGTTCGGGATCGACATTCCGCTCGTCACGCTGCTGACGTTCCTGCCGCTGGTCTACTTCTTCGCGGCGCTGCCGATCGCCGCCGCCCACCTCGGACCGAGCCAGGCCGCGTGGGTCTACTTCTTCGGCGCGTACGCACCGGGCGAGAAGCTGATCGCCTACAGCCTCGCGGCACACCTGATGTTCATGGTGACGAACGCGTTCTGGGGCCTGCTCTTCCTGCGGCGGGCTTCACGCGAGCTGTCGGGGTAGGACGCGGGCCGCGACCGCGGCGAGGTTCCACGCCGCGGTGACCGCGCCAACCAGCCCGAGCAACGCCGGCCAGCCGCCCCACGGCAGCGCCAGCGCGCCGCACGCGAGCCCGAGGCAGGCGTAGTTCACGACGCCGGCCCAGTGCCCGATGCGGCTGCGCGCGAGCCGCGGCGCCGGCCCGCCGGCGCTGAGACGCCACGACGCGACCACGTACGCCGTCACCGACACCACGATCGCCAGCGGCACGATCCAGGAGACGAGGCCGCGCGCCGCCGCCGCAGCGAGGCCGCCCAGCACGACGAGCACGTCGGCGGCCGTGTCGAGCATCGGCCCGTGGCGCGTCGGCGGCCGCCGGCGCGCCATGGGCCCGTCGACGTAGTCCGTCAGCGCCGCCGCGCCCCACGCGCACAGCGGCAGGACGCCGCCCTCCAGGATCAGCGCCGGCAGGAGCAGCCCGAGCAGCAGGCGGACGCCGGTGAGCGCATCGGCCATGACCGGCCCCTCAGCGCTTCGCGCCCTCGGTGATGCGCATCGGCGCCGCTCGCCGGTCGCGACGCAGCAGCACGTAGAGCGCGCCCGCGCCGCCGTCGCTCGGCCGCGCCGACGCGAACGCGAGCACGACCTTGCCGAGCACGCCGCGTGCGAGCCACGTCTTCAGGCCCTCCTTCAGGACGGGCGTGTGATCCTTCGAGTTGTGCCCGCGGCCGTGGACGATGAGCACGCAGCGGCGCGCGTCGCGGAACGCCTGGAGGACGAAGCGCTCGACGGCACCCCGCGCCTCCACCGCGGTCTGACCGTGCAGGTCGAGGTGCGCCTGCCACGCGAAGTCGCCGCGCCGCAGGCGGCGCACGAGGCGCGGATCGAGCCCGACGACGGCGCCCTCGACGTACTCGCGCGTGTCGGTCACGTCGAAGTGGGTCGCGCCGGTGACGAGGTCGGAGAGCGCGGCCAGCGCCTCGGCCTCCTCGCTGATCGGCGTCGCGGGCGCGGCGGTGGGCGGCGGCCGGTCGATGCGCTCGCGCGACGTCGCGGGCAGCGGCACGACGTCGAGCATCGCCCGCGCGAAGAGCGACGCCTCGTCCGGCGGCGGCGCGGCCGGAGGCATCGCCCCGGGCGGCGACGCGGCGGGCGGTGCGCCCGCCCGCGACGGCGCCCCGTCGGCGGGCCCCGGCTCCGACCGGCGGCGGCTTCGGCGCGGACGGCGGCGGTGCGGGCCTGGCGGTCAGATGGCGGCGCAGGTCGCGGAAGGGCGCGTTCAGGCTCGGGGTCGGCCCCGCCGGCGTCGCCGACGGCGCCTCCGCGTCGTCGCCCGTGCGTCGGCGTCGCCGGGCCATGCGGCGGGGCTACCACACGCCCCGCGGCGAGGACAGCACGTTCAGGCCCCGAGCGGCTGGAGCGGCACGTGCAGCAGGAAGCAGGATCCGACGCCGGGCGTGCTCCACACCTGGACCTCGCCGCCGAGCTGGCGCAGGACCTGGCGCACGACGTACAGCCCGAGCCCGACGCCGCCGAAACGCCGCGTGTCGGGCGGCTCGAGCTGGCGGAACATCTCGAAGACGAGCGGCACGTCGTCGGGCGCGATGCCGATGCCGGTGTCGGCGACCGCGAACACCACCGTCGACGGCTCGACGCGCGCACGCACCATGACCGTCCCGCCGGGCGCGAACTTGAGCGCGTTGCCGACGACGTTGCGCAGCGCCGTCGCCAGCTTGTCCCGGTCGGTGTCGATGGTGGGCAGCCCGGCGATCTCCCAGTCGAGCGTGAGCGCCGGATCCCCGAGGCGGGCGACGGTCTCCCGGTGCAGCGCCGCACACAGGGCGTCGAGCTCGACGCGCTCGAGCGCGAGCGGCGAGTCGCCGGCCTCGAGGCGGCCGAGGTCGAGCGTCGCAGTCACCAGCTCGAACAGCTCGCGGGCGCTCGTCTGCACGCGGTGAACGACGTCGAGCTGCGCGGGCGGCACCGCCCCGAAGGCTTCGTCCGCGAGCAGGTCGGTGTAGCCGAGGATGACGTTCAGCGGCGTGCGCAGCTCGTGCGACACGGTCGCGACGAAGTTCGTCTTCAGCTGGTGCGCCGCGCGCAGGTCGGCCTGCTGGCGCTCGACGCGCGCTACCAGCTCGGCCTTCTCGAGCGTGGTCGCGACGAGCGCGGCGAGCGTCTCGACGAGGCCGGCCCAGCGATCGTGATCCCCCGGGGGCGCCACGGCGCGGCCTGCGACGGCGCCGAGCACGCGCCCGCCGCGGCCGAGGACCGGTGCAGCGAGCATCGGCAGCCCACCGTCATAGGTCACCACCACACGGCGCTCGCGCACCGCGCGCGCGGCGTCCTCCGGCGCCTCGAAGGGCATATCCGACGGCAACGGCCCGGGACACGCCCGCCGGGCGATCAACCGGTCGCGGGCGCAGGTCCACAGCCCGACGACGGTCGCGTCGAGCAGTGCGGTTGCCGCGTCGATCCACGCGTCGAGCGCCGGCTCGAGGCGATCCTCCTCGAGCAGCTCACCGATCAGCCGGGCGAGCCTGCGCTCGCGACTCGTGCCGGCGTCCACGGGACGACCGGCAGACCGGGCTGCCGGTCGCGTGAACCCCTGCACGCCGGACTCAGTCGGTCTCGTCGTTCTCGACGAGCGGCGTCTGACGTTCCGCGGCGAGCTGTTGGAGGGCACGCCACGCGAGCTTGCTGGGCAGCACGTGGCCGTTCTCCCATCGGCTCACCGTCGAGAAGGTCACGCTGAGCGACTGCGCGAGACCTTCCTGGGTGAGACCGGCGCGCTGGCGCCAGGCCCGGATGAGACGACCGGCATTGGGGGGCGGACCGCTCACGGCGGTAGGCATGTGTACGTGCATGGGATTCGACCAAGGCCCCAAGCAACCCAGGTGCCACCGCCAACATCCGCGAAAAACCTGGACTTCCGTCTGGACCCTGCCATGCGGAGCGTCATCCCAGTAGCGCATGACCAAAGGCTGACGCCCGACCTTGCGGCAGAGGGGGGGCGTTGCTAAGCGCGGGACGTGCCCGCGACCCCGCAGCAGATCCTCGATCGGCTCCGCGCCGTGGCCTACCCCGGGTTCTCTCGCGACATCGTGTCCTTCGGCCTGGTGCGCGACATCGAGGTCTCGTCCGACGGGGTGACCGTGCACCTCGCCCCGAGCACGGCCAACGAGGACGTCGTGCGGCAGATCGTCGCCGCCGTGGAAGCGACACTGGCCGGCGTCGCCGGGCCCGTGCGCATCGTTCGCGAGGTCGCCCCGGTGCCGCCGGGGCGCCGCGGTCCCCAGCCGGTGCCCGGCGTCGCGACCGTGGTCGCCGTGGCGAGCGGCAAGGGCGGCGTCGGCAAGTCGACCGTGGCCACGAACCTGGCCCTCGCCCTCTCGGCCATGGGCCACCGCGTCGGTCTCATGGACGCCGACGTCTACGGCCCGAGCGTCCCGCTCCTCCTCGGCATCGAGGAGAAGGCCCGGGGAGGCGACGGCCGGCGGCTCGTGCCCATCGAGCGCCACGGCATCCGCGTCATGTCGATGGGCTTCTTCCTCGACGAGGTCACGCCGGTCGTCTGGCGCGGGCCGATGCTGACGAAGCTCGTCACGGAGTTCCTGCGCAACTGCGAGTGGGGCGAGCTCGACGTCCTCGTGCTCGACCTGCCGCCGGGCACGGGCGACATCCAGCTCACTCTGACGCAGCAGCTGCCGATGCAGGGCGGGGTCGTCGTCACCACGCCGCAGGACGTCGCGCTCGCCGACGTGCGGCGCGGCATCCAGATGTTCCGCCAGTGCGGGACGCCCGTCCTCGGCGTCGTCGAGAACATGAGCTTCCACCTCTGCCCCGGCTGCGGCGCGCGCGCCGACATCTTCGGCCACGGCGGCGGCGCCACCATGGCGCGGGAGCTGGGCGTGCCGTTCCTCGGCGAGATCCCGCTCGCACGCTCCGTGCGCGAGGCCGGCGACGCGGGCGTACCGCTGGTCGCAGCCGAGCCGGCGAGCCCGCTGGCGCGCGCGTTCCACGAGCTCGCAGAGCGCGTGCTCGTGCGCCTCGCCGAAGGGAAGCGCGAGCCGGTCAGCGCCGCGTCGTAGGCGACGCGGCGGGCGCCTCGCCGGTGGCGGGCGCACGGAACGACTCGAGCAGCACGACGGCGACGCCGAGCGTGATGCCGATGTCGGCGACGTTGAACATCGGCCAGCTCCACTCGCCGACGTGGAGATGGAAGAAGTCGACCACCTCGCCGGAACGCAGCCGGCACGCGAGGTTGCCGAGCGCGCCGCCGACGATGCCGCCGAGCGCGACGACCACCCAGCCCCGCTCCGGCGGCGTGCTGCGCAGGTACGAGACGAGGAGCCACAGCGCCGCCACGGTGACGACGAGAAAGAGCGGGATGCGCAGCCACTCGGGCGCTCCGGACAGGAGCCCGAACGCGGCGCCGGAGTTGCGCACGTAGAGCAGCCCGAAGCCGGGCACGACCGGGATCTCCTGGCCGACGGTCATCGTGCCCTCGACGATCCGCTTGGTCGCCAGATCGACGACGAACACGACCAGCGCGACGAGGGTCGCGCGCACGAGACGCCGGTCGACCCCGCTCATGCCACGACCCCGGCGCAGCGCGCGCACAGCGCCGGATGCCGCGCGTCGACGCCGACGGGGCGCACGATCCAACACCGCTCGCACTTGGCGCCGTCGGCGCGCGCGACCCCGATGCGCAGCCCGGGGACGAGCGGGCTCTCCGGCGCGTCGACGGCTCCGCCCAGGTCGACGAGCGCGACCAGGAAGAGCGCCGGGAGGTCGGCCGCGCGCGCGGCCAGCACCGACGCCAGCTCGGCCGGCGCCGTGAGCGCGACGCGCGCCTCGGTGCCCTGCTTGAGGAGCCCGGCCGACCGCGCCTCCTCGAGCGCCTTGCTCACCGCGCCGCGCGCGGCGAGAAGTCGATCCCAGTCGGCGGCCAGCGCCGCGTCGGTCCACGCCGCCGGCACCTCGGGGAAGCCGGCCAGGAAGACGCTCTCCTGCCCGGTCGCCGGCAGGTGCTGCCACAGCTCCTCGGCGGTGAACGACAGCACCGGCGCCATGAGACGCACGAGCACGTCGAGGATGCCGTGCAGCGCCGTCTGCGTCGCGCGGCGCTCCGGCGCCTGGGGCCGCTCGCAGTAGAGGCGGTCCTTGCGCACGTCGAGATAGATGCGGCTCAGGTCCACGCCGCAGAAGTTGTTCAGCGCGTGGTAGATGACGTGGAACTCGTAGTCGTCGTAGGCGGCCCGCACGCGATGCGCGAGCGCCGCCGTGCGGTGCAGTATCCAGCGCTCCGCCTCCGGCAGCTCGGCCAGCGGGAGCGCGTCGTTGGCGGCGTCGAAGTCGAAGAGATTGCTCAGGAGGAAGCGGGCGGTGTTGCGGATGCCGCGGTACGCCTCGACCAGCTGGCCGATGATCTGCTCGGAGACGCGGACGTCGTCACGGTAGTCCTCGGCCGCCACCCACAGGCGCAGCACCTCGGCGCCGTGCTTCTTGATGACGTCTTCGGGCGCGACGACGTTCCCCAGCGACTTGGACATCTTCCGCCCCTGCCCGTCGAGCGTGAAGCCGTGGGTCAGGACGACGTCGTAGGGCGCGCGGCCCTCGACCGCGACGGCGGTGAGCAGCGAGGTGTGGAACCAGCCGCGGTGCTGGTCGCTGCCCTCGAGGTAGATGTCGGCCCAGCCGTCGCCGAGGTCGGCGCGTTGCTGCACCACCGCGGCCCAGCTGACGCCCGAGTCGAACCAGACGTCGAGGATGTCGGTGGAGCGCGTGAAGGTCTTCCCGCCGCAGGAGCACGCGAAGCCGGGCGGCACGAGATCTTCCACCGGGCGTGCGAACCAGGCGTCGGCACCCTCGCTCTCGAAGAGTCCGGCGACGTGGTCGCAGACGGCCTGCGTCGCGTGCGGCTCGCCGCAGCCCTCGCAGAAGAGCGCCGGGATCGGCACGCCCCAGGCGCGCTGGCGCGAAATGCACCAGTCGGGCCGCGCCTCGATCATGCCGAGGATGCGGTCGCGGCCCCACGCCGGCACCCAGCTGACGCGCTGGATCTCGGCCAGCGCCGCAGCGCGCAGCGTGCGCGCGGGACCGCCGGGCAGCGCCACCATCTTGTCCATGAGGATGAACCACTGCGGCGTGGCCCGGAACACGATGGGGTTCTTGCAGCGCCAGCAGTGCGGGTAGCTGTGGGGGAAGTCGTACGCCGCGAGCAGCGCGCCGTGCTGCTGGAGGTGGGCGATGATCTGGCGGTCGGCGTCGAAGACGCGCACGCCCTGCCACTCCGGCACGTCGGCGGTGAAGCGGCCGCGCTCGTCGACGGGCGCGTAGACGTCGAGGCCGTAGCGCAGCCCCGTGACGTAGTCGTCCTGGCCGTGGCCCGGCGCGGTGTGGACGAGGCCGGTGCCGCTGTCGAGCGTCACGTAGTCGGCGAGGACGACCGGCACCTCGCGGTCGAGCCACGGATGCCGCAGCTTCATCCCTTCGATGGTACGGCCACGGAAGCGTCGCAGCTCGCCCGCCGGTGCCGGCACGCCCATCGCCTTCGCGAGCGCAGGCACCAGCTCGGCGGCGACGATGAGCCGCCGCCCGCCCAGCTCCACGACGACGTACTCGTGCTCCGGGTGCACGGCGACGGCCATGCTCGCGGGCAGCGTCCACGGGGTGGTCGTCCAGGCGGCGGCGGCGACGTCCTCCACGCCGTGCAGCACGGTCGCGCCCCTGCCGACGACCGGGTACGCCACGAACGCCGACGGCGAGGTGACGTCGGCGTACTCGACCTCGGCCTCGGCGAGCGCCGTCGCGCACGACGGACACCAGTGCACCGGCTTGTTCTTGCGCTCGACGAGGTCGGCGGCGATGCACTTCCCGAGGATGCGCATCTGCTCCGCCTCGTAGTGGAAGTCCATCGTGAGGTACGGATGCGCCCAGTCGCCGAGGATGCCGAGCCGCTGGAACTCCGCGCTCTGGATGTCGACGTACTTCTGCGCGTAGGCGCGGCAGCGGGCGCGGACGTCGACGATCGACATCGCGGCCTTCTTGGCGCGGCCGATCTCGCGCTCGACCTGGAGCTCGATGGGCAGCCCGTGGCAGTCCCAGCCCGGCACGTACGGTGCGCGATGTCCGGCCATCGCCCGCGACTTCACGACGAGGTCCTTCAGGACCTTGTTCATCGTGTGGCCGATGTGGATGTTGCCGTTGGCGTACGGCGGCCCGTCGTGCAGGAGGAAGCGCGGGAGGTCGCGCGCCACGAGGCGCTCGTACAGGCCGAGGGCACGCCAGCGCGCCAGGATCTCCGGCTCGCGCTGCGGCAGGTTGGCGCGCATCGGGAACTCCGTGCGCGGCAGGTTCAGGGTCGACTTGTAGTCCATCGCCGGGAACGGCGACCGTACCAGCGGGGTCCCGACCCTGCAAAGGCGCTCAGGCCCGACGCCCGTGCGGGATCGGCGCGGGCAGCGCGAGCCCGGCCACGACGAGATCGACGAGCTGCCCGACGCGGCGGGTGAGCTGTGCCGGCGTCGCCGCCGCCGCCGCGCTCGCGATCTCGATGCCCTTCACCCCGTCGACGATCAGCTCCGCGGCGCCGCGCGCCGAGAGCCCGACCCGGGCCGGATCGACCTCGCCCGCGGCGATCGCCGCGGCGACCAGGCGCGCGAGCACGCGCACCAGGCGTTTGCGGAACTCCGCCGCGACGTCGCCGGCGACGCGGTCGTTCTCGTCGAGCAGCTCCGCCGCGTGGGGCGACGTGCGCGCCAGCGTCGCCACCGGTGTGAGCTTGGCGGTGAACAGCGCCCGCAGCCGAACCGCGAGCGGGCCGTCGGCCGCCGCGGCGGACTCGGCGGCGGCCAGCCCCTCGGTGTGCAGCTGCCGCGCCAGCGCGCGGAACACGTCCTCCTTGTTGCGGAAGTGGACGTAGACCGAGGCGCGCGACAGGCCCGCCGCCTGGGCGATGTCCTCGAGGGCGGTGCGGCGGTAGCCGTACGCCGTGAAGCGCTCGAGCGCCCCGGCGAGGATGCGGGCGCGGCTGTCGGGGCGCGGGCGGGCCGTCGGCATGGGCGGGGTACGGATTGACGTTTCAGGCTCAGTTTGTCAATTCTGGCGTCGCGCGACGGCGCTCCGACTCCGTCCGCCCGGGAGGCACGACATGGCCGCGCAGGCTCCGACGACCGTCCTCATCACCGGCTGCTCCACCGGCATCGGCCGCGCCACCGCCGAGCGCCTCGCCGGCAAGGGCTTCACCGTGTGGGCATCGGCCCGCCGCCCCGAGCAGCTCGCCGACCTCGCCGCGCACGGCTGCCGCACCGTCGCGCTCGACGTCTGCGACGAAGCCTCGATGCGGGCCGCGCTCGCGACCATCGAGGCGCAGGACGGCCCGGTCGGCGCGCTCGTGAACAACGCCGGCTACGGCCAGGAGGGCGCGTTCGAAACCACGCCGATGGCCGAGATCCGCCGCCAGTTCGAGACCAACGTCTTCGGGCTCGTGCGCCTGACCCAGCTCGTCCTCCCGGGCATGCGGCGGCGCGGCGCCGGCCGCATCGTCAACCTGAGCTCGATGGGCGGCACGCTCACTCTGCCCGGCGGCGCCTACTACCACGCGACCAAGCACGCACTGGAGGCGCTGAGCGACGCGCTCCGCTTCGAGGTCGCCGGCTTCGGCATCCAGGTGGTCGTCGTCCAGCCGGGCCCGATCCGCACCGCCTTCGGCGACACCGCCATCGACGCGATCCGCGCCGCCGCGGCGGACGGCGGCCCGTACACCGGCTTCCACGAGAGCCTCGCGAAGGCGATCCGCGACGCCTACGACGGCCCGATGGGCAAGCTCGCGCTCGGCCCCGAGGCCGTCGCCGCGGTCATCGAGAAGGCGCTGACGGCGCCGCGGCCGCGCACGCGCTACACCGTCACCGCGGCCGCGCGCATGATGATGGCGCTGCGCCGCTGGCTGCCGGACCGCGCCTTCGACGCCGTGCTGCGCACGCAGATCCCGCCGCCGCAGCCGGCCTGAGGCGCGGGCGGGTCAGGCCGGCGCGAACGCCTCGGTGGCGCGCGCGACGCACGCCGCCCGCGACTCGCCGACGGGATTCGGGAACACGATCGACATCGCCGCGCCGGCCATGCCGTAGGCGCGCAGCCGCTCGCGGCAGTGCTGCGCGTCGCCGACGAGCGTCACCGCGTCCGCCATCGCGTCGGTGACCGCCCTCTCCGCGGCGCCGACGTCGCGCGCCTTCATCGCCGCCCGGATCGCGGCCACCTCGTCGGCGAAGCCGCTCTCGGCGAGCATGTTGCCGTAGAACGGCAGGTTCGCGTAGCGCGCCAGCATGCGCTTCGCCTCGTGCAGGCACGCGGCGCGGTCGTCGCCGAGGTAGCAGGTCGTGAAGTGGCAGATCTCGTATCCGCCCGCCTGCGGGTCGCGCCCGGCGCGCTCCATGCCCTTGTGCAGATGGGCGAGCGCCTTGCGGTAGCGCTCGAGCGGGAAGAGGTTGAAGATCACGCCGTCCGCGATCTCCCCTGCGACCTCGATCATGCGCGGCGCGAGCGCGGCGGTGAGGAGCTTCGGCGGCGTCGCCGGACGCGGCTGGTGCGGCCCCTTCACCCACGCCTGGCGCAGCAGGGCGACGACGTCGCGGACGCGCTGGATCGGGTTGCCCATGTCGATGCCGAGCGACGCGTTCACCGGCCGGTGCCCGACGCCGAGCCCCAGCATGAGCCGTCCGCCGGTGAACGCCTGCACCGCCGCCGCCTGCTGCGCGAGCAACGTCGGATGGCGCAGATAGACGTTCGTGATCGCCGTCCCGACGAGAAGCGTCGTCGTCGCCTGGCCGATGGCCTGGGCGTAGGCGAGCGAGTCGTTGAACGACTCCGGGATGAAGACGCCGGCGAAGCCGCGCGCCTCGGCCCGGCGGCTCCAATCGATGATCTCGTCGGGCTGGGCGTCGCGGAGCGGCGAGAACGACAGGGCGATGCGTTCCATCGAGGCGTCCTAGCCCGGCGCCGGGGCCGGTGGGAAGGCCGCTCCGCCCGACGGACGGTCCGCGCGCTCCCCGCGAACGTCGGCACTCCTGCCTCGGCGCCGCCCTGGCGCGCGTGACCATCGAAGAGGCGGTGCGTGCCGTCGCCGAGCCCGCACCGGCGCTCGCCGCGGATCCCGCCACGCTCACGTGGCGCGCGATCCCCGGGCGCGCTCAGACCGGTCTGCCGGTGACGATCCCACCGCCTGACGCCGCGCGGCGGCGCCATGGCGGCGAATGGCAAGCGTTCGCGAGCGGAACGGGCATAAGAGCCGCCGATGCGAACGCAGTCCGCGCGGGCGGCGACGACGCCCCTGGCCCTCCTTCTGGCGACGCTCGTCCTCCCCTGGTGCACCGGATGCCCGCAGATGGCGATCACGACCGCGGCGACCGAGGCGGCGAGCTCGCTCGCCGACGATCGCTCCATGGAGCAGCAAGCCGCCGACCTCGACACGAAGGCGTCGATCGACAAGGCCTTCCTCGGCGCATCGGCGAGCCTGGCGGCCGACGTCGACGTCGACGTTTACCTCGGCCACGTCATGCTGACGGGCGTCGTCCCGACCTGGGAGCTCCGTCGCCAGGCGGTCGAGCTGGCGCGCGGCGTGGCCGGCGACGCGATCTACGACGACCTCGAGGTCGCCGCCGGCGACGGCATCGGCGACCGCGCGTCGGACTTCGCGGTGAACAAGGAGCTGGGCGTGAACCTGCTGGCCGCCGAGGGCATCGCCTCGCAGAGCCTCCAGCACCGCGTCGTGAACGGCGTCGCCTTCATCATGGGCGAGGCGCACGACGCGGGGCAGGTGGAGACGGCGCGCGCGGTCGCCCTGCAGACGCCGGGCGTGTCCCGGGTCGTCACCCACATCTTCATCCGCTGAGGCCATCGCCCCCGGCCGTCGTCCCCGGCTTGCATGGGGCGACGCCCGCCCGCTACATCGATCCCGTGCCGAAGCGGATGCTCCTCGACTACCAGAAGGGCGCGTTCCCCGCCTACGACCTCGAGCCGGAGAACGGCATCCCGGTACCCTGTGCGCTGGGTCAGCCCTGGGTCAACGAGGACACGCTCCTCACGCTGAAGAAGCTTCGCATCCCGCGCACCGATCCGTGGGGCAAGCCGCTGCCCGGCGAGCCCGACGATCCGATCGCGCCGCGGATGAAGTCGACGCGGAACCCGGTCTGAGCCTGTCGCCGCGAGGCGCCGGGTCGGCCGGGCCATGCCTCGGCGCGACGGCGGTCGTGCGGCTCGCGGTCGTGCCGATCGCCGCCGCCCTGCTCGCGGGCTGCGCGCTCCGTCAGCCGCCCGCCGCGGCTCCGGACCTCCGCACCGCCGCCTACTCGGTCGGCGGCCAGCCCATCGACGTCTTCGCCTGCGGGCGCGGCCCGGGCGGCGTGCTCGTCCTCGGCGGCGTGCACGGGGACGAGCGCGGCAGCGCGCAGCTCGTGCGCACGCTGGCGGAGCGCCTGCGCTGTCCACACGACGAGCCGATCATGATCGTCCCGACGCTCAATCCCGACGGCATCGAGGCGGCGACCCGCAGCAACGCGCGCGGCGTCGACCTGAACCGCAACATGGCCGCGCGCAGCTGGACGCCCCGGCCGGTGCACGGCCCGGAGCCGCTCTCGGAGCCGGAGAGCCGGGCGCTCGACGACCTGCTGCGGGCGGTCCGCCCCGTGCTGACGATCAGCGTGCACGAGGGCGACGCCGCGCTCGTCGACTGGGACGGGCCTCCCAGCAGGGCGGCGAGCATGCTCGCGGCGTGCACCGGGCTGCCGCTCCAGCGCATCGGCGCCCGGCCCGGATCGCTCGGCGCGCTCCTCGGCGCCGACTGGGGCTGGCCGCTGGTCACCATCGAGCTGCCGCGCACGACGTCGCAGCTGCCGGCGGAGACGGCGTGGGACTACTACGGCCACTGCCTGCTCGAGGCGATCGCCGACCGCGGGTGAGCGCGCGCCGTCTCAGAACGCCGTGCCGCCGTGCGGCGCGACCGTGATCGTCGCGCCGTCGACCAGCACCGGCACGACCCGCCGCCCGCCCGTCAGCTTCAGGAGCTCGGGCACCGCGTCGCGCCGTCGCGCGACGTCGATCTCGGTGATCGCCATACCGCGCGCCGCGAGCTCGGCGCGCAGCACGTCGGAGTGCGGGCAGCCGGTCCGCGTGTAGAGCAGGACCGGCCCGCCCCCGCTCACGGGATCTCCGTCCCGCAGATGAGCGTCGCCGAGGCGCTGAACATGCCGCCGAGGCCGTGGCAGATGGCCGTCTTCGCGCCGGCGACCTGCCGCGCGTCGCACTCGCCGCGCAGCTGGCGCGCCGCCTCGACGAGCGTGAACATGCCGTACATGCCCGAGTGCGTGTACGAGAGCCCGCCGCCGTTCGTGTTCATCGGGAACGATCCGCCCGGCGCCGTGCGGCCGTCGCCGACGAACGCTCCGCCTTCGCCCGGCTTGCAGAAGCCCGTCGCCTCGAGGCCCATGACCGGCACGATCGTGAAGGCGTCGTAGAACTCGGCGACGTCGATGTCGGCGTGCGTGACGCCCGCCATCGCGAAGGCCTGCTCGCTCGCCATCTTCGCCGCGTCCCAGAACGCGAAGTCCGGCATCTGGCTCACCATGACGTGGGTGGACGCCTCGCCGGTGCCGAGCACGTAGACCGGCCGCTTCGGCAGATCGCGCGCGCGCGCCGCCGACGTCAGCACGACGGCGCCGCCGGCGTCGGTGACGAGGCAGCAGTCGAGGAGATGCAGCGGCCAGGCGATCAGGCGCGACGCCAGCACGTCGTCGACGGTCAGCGGGTCGCGCATGATCGCGCGCGGGTTCAGCTGCGCCCACTTCCGCGTCGAGACGGCGAGCGTCGCGAGCTGCTCGCTCGTGCTGCCGTAGACGTGGCGATGGCGCGCCGCCGCGAGCGCGTAGCCGGTCGGCGGGCCGGCGAGCCCGAAGGGATGCTCGAACTGGACGCGGAACGCGTCGGCGCCGAAGCGCGTCCCGGGCATGCCGACGCGGGAAGCGCCGCTCTCGCCGTGGGTGATGAGCGCCACGTCGACCAGCCCCGCCGCGATCGCCGCCGTCGCGTGCTGGACATGGGCGATGAACGAGCAGCCGCCGATCTGCGTGCCGTCGATCCAACGCGGGCGGATGCCCAGGTACTCCGCCGTCTCCGAGCCCATCCAGAGCCCGGCGCTGAAGACCGCGTCGACGTCGCGGACCGTCAGGCCGGCGTCGGCGAGCGCGTTGCGCGCGGCCTCGGCGTGGAGCTGGAAGGCCGACTTGTGCGGCAGCTTGCCGTGCTCGTCGGCCTCGGCGGCGCCGACGATGGCGACCTTGCCGCGCAGCGCGCGGGCGGCGGCGCTCACTGCGCGGCTCCGGCGGGCCGGAAGTGCGGCAGCGTGACCTCGGGCGTGACGTCGGCCCAGGTGACCTCCACCGGCATGCCGATCTCGAGCGCGGCCGGGTCGGGCGTCACGCCGACGAGGTTCGTCATCATGCGCGGGCCCTCGTCGAGCTCGACGATCGCCATCACGTAGGGCGACGGCAGCGGGAAGTTGCGCGCGCCGCGATGGACGATCGTGAACGTGTGCAGCGTGCCGCGCCCGCTGACGGCGGTCCACTCGAGGTCGGCCCCGAGGCACCGCGGGCACGTGGCGCGCGGATAGAAGAAGACGGGCCCGCACTGCCGGCAGCGCGGGAGCATCAGCTCGTGCCGTTTCGCCGCCTCCCAGAAGGGACGCGTCTCGGGTGTGGGCGTCGGAAGGGGTCCGGCGTAGTCGGCCATGTTCGGAGAACCTCGAGCGGGCGCAAACGTGCCGCGTGGATGGACTTCGCGGACCCGGTTCTATAGAAACCCGCGTCGAGAGCGGTCAAGCGCCAGGCGCGCCCGGTGAGGCCGATGCGGTTCTCCTTCCTCGTTCTACTGCTCGCGCTCGCATCGCCCGCCCGGGCCGAGGAGGGCGCGGCCATTTCGTGGGACCAGGCCGCCGAGCACGTCGGCGAGCACGTCACCGTCGAGGGCCGGATACTCGGCGTCCACTGTTCGCCCACGTCCTGCCTCATGGCGTTCGAGCCCACGTTCAACCGCTTCACCGCCGTGGTGCAGGCCGCCCACTTCGACGTCTTCCCGCCCGCCGACCTCCGGGCGCGCTACGAGGGGCGCATGGTTCGGGTGCGCGGCACCGTGCGCATGGTCGAGCGCAAGCCGGAGATCGAGCTGGCCGCCGCCGACGATCTCACGCTCGTCACTACCGAGGAGGAGCGGCACGAGCAGGAGCGCTCCGAGAAGGAGATGCAGGTCCAGATGCTCGAGCGCATCGACGCCGTGCTCACGAACCTCACGGACCTCACCGAGCGCATGCTCCAGACGCAGGAGCGCATGGAGCAGCTCCTGCTGGCGCTCGAGCAACGGCAGGCGGCGATGGCCGCGGCGTCGTTCCCGGGACCGGCCGAGCCGCCGCCGGCGCCGACCTACGGCGCGCCGCTGCCGCGGCCGGCGTTCGAGGCGCTGCGCACGGTGAAACGCGGCATGTCGAAGCAGGAGGTCCTGCGCCTGATCGGCCCGCCCCAGGTCGAGGAGCCGGCGCCGAACGGCTGGGTCATCTGGCACTACGGCTTCGGGCGCGACATCAGCTTCGACGCGCGTGGCCGCGCGCAGTCGCTCGCCGGCTTCCCGCAGCCGTAGCCGCGGCCTCAGCGCCGACGCTGCAACGCCGCCACCAGGCGCGGCAGCATCTCGCCCGACGGGCCGCGCAGCACGACCCGGCACGCCGCCGTCAGCTCCGACTCGTGGGGGTTCACCTCGACGATCTCGCCGCCCCGCTCCCGCACCTGGAACGGGAGCTGAGCCGCCGGATGGACCGTCGCCGACGTGCCCGCGACGAGCATCACGTCGGCGCGCTCGGCCTCCTCGAAGCAGCCGGCGAGGACATCGGGCGGAATCGGCTCGCCGAACGAGACGGTGTCGCTCTTCAGCAGCCCGTCGCAACGCGGGCAGCGCGGCGGCAGGACGGCGAAGTCGATGGTGTCGCGGGCGAACCGGGTGACGCAGGCGATGCAGCGGATGAGCGTGGCGTTGCCGTGGATCTCGAGGAGCCGCTCGGTGCCGGCCTGGCGGTGGAGGTCGTCGACGTTCTGCGTGATGACGGCGCGCAGCACCCGCATGCGTTCGAGGTCGACGAGGGCATGGTGCCCCGGGTTGGGCTGCGCCGCGGCGAGCGTCGCCCACAGCTCGCGCATGGGGCCCGACGGCTCGAGGCGCTCGCGCCAGGCCGCCGCGGGATCGGCGAGAAACCGCTGCCAGCCGTTCATCGGCGGCTCGCCGTGCTTGGTCCACAGCCCGCCCGGGCCGCGGAACGGCGGGATGCCGCTCTCGACCGACATGCCCGCGCCGGTCAGCGCGACGACGTAGCGCGCCTGCGCGAGCCGCCCGGCGGCCTCCTCGATCGCGTCCTCCAGCGCGTCCTCTTCGGGCGACGCCACGATGCCGGGAACCGTTCCCCGTCCCCTCCCGGCTGTCAACCACGCGCGTACGCGACGCGTCGAGTTTGACTCGGACGCGGACGCCGGTCATGCCTCGCCGCATGACCGCGCCCGGCGCCGACACGGCCGGCGTCCTCCTGGCGGGTGGCCGTGCGACGCGCATGGGTGGCCGCGACAAGGCCTTCGCCGACGTCGACGGGGAGCCGATCGCGCTGCGCACCATCCGCCTGTTCCGCACGCTCTTCCCGCAGGTGCTCGTCTCGACGCAGCGGCCCGAGCGCTTCCGCGACCTGGGCGTCGAGACCGTCGCCGACGTCTTTCCCGGCTGCGGCCCGCTCGCCGGCATCCACGCCGCGATGCGGGCGAGCCGCCATGCGCGCGTCTTCGTCGTCGCCTGCGACATGCCCGGCCTCACCGCCGAGCCGATCCGCTATCTCCTCGCGCGCCCCGGCGATGCCGACGCCGTCGTCCCGCGCTGGGAGGACGACATCGAGCCGCTGCACGCCGTGTACGCCGTGCGCACGCTGCCGATCGTCGAGCGCTGCCTCGCGAGCGGGCGTCACGCGCTGCGCGAGTTCCTGCCGCTCGTGCACGTCGACTGGGTGAGCGAGGTGGCGCTGCGCGCGGTCGAGGGCGGCGCCCGCGCGCTGCTCAACCTCAACACGCCCGAGGAGCTGGCCGCGGTCGGCGGGTGGCTGCCGGAGACCGACCGCTGAGCGCCCACGACCCGGGCAGCGAGCTCGTCGACGTGGTCGACGACGACGGCCGCGTGGTCGGCGTCGTCACGCGGCGCGAGATGCGCGCGCGCCGCCTGCCCCACCGCAGCACGTACATCCTCGTCTTCGACGCCGCCGGCCGGCTCTTCGTCCACCTGCGCACGCCGACGAAGGACGTCTACCCGGCGCACTGGGACGTCTGCGTCGGCGGCGTGCTCGGTGCGGGCGAGGCCTTCGACGCCGGCGCTGCGCGCGAGCTGCGCGAGGAGCTGGGCGTGGACGCGCCGCTCGAGGCGCTGTTCCCGTTCCGCTGGGCAGACGCCGCGAGCGTCGTCCACGGCCGGGTGTACGCCGCCCGGCACGACGGGCCGTTCCGTCTCCAGCCGGAAGAGATCGTGCGCGGCGAGTTCCTGGTGCTGGACGCGGTCGCGGCGCGCGCCGCGGTCGCGCCGTTCTGTCCCGACGGGCTCGCGGTGCTGGACGCCTACCGGCGGCGATAGCGGCTCACGCCTCGCCCTCGCTCGCACCGAGGAGACGCGCCACCGCGCCGCGCAGCGCCGGCAGGTCGAGCGGGACGCCGAGCTCGATCGCGCCCATGAGCCCCAGCGCCGCGACGACGAGGAGCTGTGCGCCCACCCGCGGCTCGACGTCGTGCCGCACCGTCCCGCGCGTCTGGCCGCTGCGGGCCGCGCCCTCCACGCGCCCGATCGCCTCGTCGATGATGGCGACGAGGCGCCCGCGGATCGCGGGCGAGCGGGCCGCCGCCTCGATCAGGCGGAAGAGCTGCACCGGCCCGAGAAGCGGGCTCGCCGCGCGGCCGCGGCCGCCCGTCGGCCGGGCAGCGCTCGCGAGCGCGCCGGTGAAACGGTCGAGGGTGTGGCCCAGGTCGTTCGCCTCGTCGCCGGTCGCGATCACGGCGTCGAGGAAGCCGCCCAGGACGTGCTCCATCACCGCCACGAGGAAATCGTCGCGATCCTTGAAGTGGACGTAGAACGCGCCGCGGGTGAAGCCGGCGCGGGCGCAGATCGCGTCCAGGCTGGGCGCGTCGAGCCCCTCTGCCGCGAAGGCGGCGAGGCCTGCCTGGATCAGCGCGTCGCGCGTCTCCTGCTTGGCCTGGGCGCGCCCGCTTGACGACATACGAGCCCGTATGTAATCCGGGAGACCTCACATACCAAGCCGTATGTGAGCCGGAGGACCTCGATGGCGACCGCGACCGCCGCATCCACCCACCCCACCCCCCTTCTCGAGACCGCGCGGGTCTGGATCGCCCACCTGCTGTGCTTCGTGCTGCCGGTCGCCTGCCTCCTCTACCTCGCCACCGGGCCGTGGAGCGGCTTCGGTGCGGCGGCGTGGCTGCTCGTCCTCGCCGGCTCGGTCCTGGTCGACATGAAGAGCCCGGCGGAGCACCGGCAGCCGGCCGCCACCCTCCCCGGCTGGCCGTTCGACTCGGTGCTCTGGGTCCTCTCCGCGATGCACTTCGTGATCCTCGGGTGGTTCGTGTGGCGCGTCTCGGTGCACGGCTTCTGGACGCTCGATACCTTCGTCGGGCTCACCCTGATCGGCGTCAACGCGGGCTACTCCGGGATCGTCGTCGCGCACGAGCTGCTGCACCGGCCGCAGGGGCACTTCTTCTTCCTGGGACGGCTGCTCATGGGCAGCGTGCTGTACGAGCACTTCGCCACCGAGCACATCCGCGGCCACCACTCGCGCGTCGCGACCGCCGACGATCCGGCGACCGCCCGCTTCGGCGAAACCTACGCCCGCTTCCTGTACCGTACCCTGCCGGCGCAGTTCCGCAGCGCGTGGCGCATCGAGAAGAAGCGGCTCGGCGACGAGCACATGCGCTGGACCGATCCGCGCATGCTGCGCCATCGCGTGCTCCAGGGTCTGGTCGCCGAGTGGGCCGTCGCCGTCGGGATCTGGATCGCGCTCGGCATCGGCGCGTTCTTCGCCTACTTCCTCGTCGCCTCGATCGCCATCCGCCTGCTCGAGGCCGTCAACTACTTCGAGCACTGGGGGCTCGCCCGCCGCGGCAAGCGCGTGACGCCGATCGACTCGTGGGACACCGACTCGCGCTTCACGCTCTACACGCTCGTCGGGCTGTCGCGGCACGCCGACCACCACGCCTTCGCGTCGCGGCCCTACCAGCAGCTGCGCTTCTGGGAGGAGAGCCCGAAGCTGCCGTACGGCTACTTCGGCACGGTCGTGTTCCTGCTCGTCCGCAACCGCCGCTTCCGCGAGGTCATGACGCGCGAGCTCGAGCGCCGTCGCCTCGGCCCCTTCGCGGACGCCGACGCCGCCTGAGCGCCCGCCCCTGGCGCGCCGCCCGCGCCACCGTGTATCGGGCGCCATGCTGAAGACGGCGCTGCTCTGGGTGATGGGGCCGCTCTACGTCCTCGCCGGCGTGATGCACTTCGTGCGGCCGGACCTCTATCTCCAGATCATGCCGCCCTACCTGCCGGCGCACCTCCTCCTCGTGCTGCTGTCGGGGGTCGCGGAGATCGTGCTCGGCATCCTCGTCCTCGTCCCGCGGACGCGCGTCCTCGCGGCCTGGGGACTGATCGCGCTCCTCGTCGCCGTCTTCCCCGCCAACGTCTACATGGCGACGGCGAACCCGCAGCTCGTCCACCTGCCGAGCTGGCTGCCGGCACCGTCGCCGACGGCGAACTGGGTGCGCCTCCCGTTCCAGCTCGTCTTCATCGCCTGGGCATGGTGGTACACGCGCCCGGACCCGCGCTGACGGGCGATGGCGCTGCTCGTCGCCGTCGCGAGCGCGACCGACCCACGCCTCGCGCCGTACCGCTCGCTGCGCGCCCACGACCGCCGCGAGCGCGACGGCCTCTTCGTCGCCGAGACGCGCGAGGTGGTGCTCCAGCTGCTCGCCGGCCGCCGCTTCACCCCCCACTCCGTGCTCACGACCGAGGCGGCGCTGCCCGGGCTGGCCGCGGCGCTCGACGCGCATGCCGACCTGCCGGTGCTGGTGGCACCGCTCGACGTCGTCAAGGCGGTCGTCGGCTTCGACTTCCACCGCGGCTGCCTGGCGCTGGGGACGCGGCGCGCGCCCTACACGCTCGACGCGCTCCGCGCCTCGCAGCCGCGACGCCTGGTGGTGCTCGAGGACGTCTCCAACCCCGACAACGTCGGCGGCGTGTTCCGTGCCGCGCATACCCTCGGCGCGGACGCCGTCCTCTGCGGCGGCGCCACCAGCGACCCGCTCTACCGCAAGGTCGTGCGCGTCTCGATGGGCGCGGTGCTGCACCTGCCCTACGCCACCGTCGCCGACACCGCCGCGGCCCTCGCCTGCCTGCGCGCCGACGGCGTGTCGATCCTGGCCCTCGTCAGCCGCGACGGCGACGACGTGACCGGCGTCGCCCCGCCGGCCCGCTGGGCCGTCGTCGTCGGCAACGAGGGCACCGGGCTGTCGGCGGCGAGCCGCGCCCTGGCCGACCGCCGCGTGCGCATCGCGATGGTGCCGGGCGTCGACTCGCTGAACGCGACCGTCGCGTGCGCCATCGCCCTGCACCGTCTCGCCTGAGGCCCCCCGGGCCCAGGCGCCCCGCCTTGCGACCGCTGCGGCGCGTCGATAGCTTCCGCCGCCGATGCCCGAGTTCAGCGAGCGCTTCTTCCGCAGCGGTACGCTGCGCATCCACGTCCGCGACTGGGGCGACGCCCGCCTGCCCCCGCTGGTGATCGTCCACGGGCTGCGCGACCACTCGCACTCCTTCGACGACCTCGCCCGCGCGCTCTGCGACCACTTCCACGTCCTCGCGCTCGATCTCCGCGGCCACGGCGACAGCGAGACGACGCCCTGGTACGGCTTCGGGCACTTCATCCTCGACGTCCACAACCTGATCCGCGCGCTGCGCCTGCAGAAACCGATCCTCGTCGGCCACTCGATGGGCGGCGAGATCGTCGCCACCTACGCCGGCAGCTTTCCCGACGTCCCGTCGAAGGTCGTGTGCATCGAGGGGCTCGGCCCGCCGCCGCCGGTCATGGCGCACGAGGTCAAGTGGATGATCGACACCTTCGGGCGCATCGACCGTGCGCTCACCGGTCAGCCCGGCCTCGCCGACCTCGACGCCGCCTACGAGCGTCTCCGCCAGCGGAACCCGCGGCTGCCCGAGGCGAAGGCGCGCGAGCTGGCGCTGCTCGGCACGCGCGCCCGCGAGGACGGCACGCTCGAATGGAAGTTCGACGCCATGCTCGCGACGCTCGGCATGCACGGCCCGTACAACGTCGAGTGGACGATGGCCTTCTGGCGCCGTATCACCGCGCCGACGCTGATCGTGCACGGCAGCGAGTCGGGCGAGTTCTGGCGCGGCACGCCGGGCGCGATCTACCTCGATCCCGACGATCTCGCGCGTCGCCTCGCCTGCTTCGCGCATCACCGCTTCGTCGAGATCCCCGGCGCCGGCCACATGGTGCACTTCGACCGGCCGGCGGAGCTGGTCGCGGCGATCCGGGGCTTCCTCTCCGGCGACGCGGCCTGACTACCCGACCGCGCGGGCGGGCGGCACCGCGCGGGCGGCGATGGCCGTGGGATCGTCGAAGACGAGCGCCCCGTCCTCGAGCGCGCTCGTGTGGATCATCTTCTTGTCGCGCCGGTAGTTCTGCGGGTTGAGCCACGGCTCGCGGTTCCCCTGCTTCGGGAACAGGTGCATCACCCGCTGCATGTAGCCGGACGAGAAGTCGTCGATCCACGCGCGCGCCGGCATGTCGGCGTCGCCCGGGCGCAGGCGCGGCACGACGCGGCGGGCGCCCTTCGCGTCCATGTGGTTCAGCACACGGCAGGTCCAGTGCGCCGTGAGGTCGGCGCGCAGCGTCCACGAGGCGTTGATGTAGCCGAACGTGCAGACGAGGTTCGGCACGTCCGAGTACATCATGCCCTTGTAGGTCCAGGTCCGGCTGAAATCGACGGGCGCGCCGTCGACCGCGAACTGCATCTCGCCGAGCACGACCAGCTCGAGGCCCGTCGCCGTGACGACGACGTCGGCATCGAGCGTGCGGCCCGATTGCAGCTGGATGCCGGTCTCGGTGAAGGCGGCGATGTGGTCGGTCACCACCTCGGCCTTCCCCGAGCGCAGCGCGACGAAGAGGTCGCTGTTCGGCACCAGGCAGAGACGCTGGTCCCACGGGTTGTAGCGCGGCGTGAAGTGGGTCTCGACGTCGTAGTCGGGGCCGAGCTCCTTGCGCACCATGTCGAGCAGCTTCTGCTTCACCTGCTCGGGGTGCGTGCGCGTGCGGCCGTAGAAGAACTGCTGCAGCGCCGTGTTCTTCCAGCGCGTGATCGCATAGGCCCACGTCTCGGGCAGGATCCGGCGCAGCGCGTTCGCGATCACGTCACGATCGGGCCGCGACACCACGTAGGTCGGCGAGCGCTGGAGCATGGTCACGTGCGCGGCGTCGCGCGACATCGCCGGGACGAGCGTCATGGCGGTGGCGCCGGAGCCGATCACGACGACGCGCTTGCCGCGGTAGTCGAGGTCCTCCGGCCACTGCTGCGGATGCACGATCGTGCCGCGGAAGCGCTCGCGCCCGGCGAACTCCGGCGCGTGCCCCTGGCGGTAGCTGTAGTAGCCCGCGCACATGAGGAGCACGTTGCAGGTGAAGCGCGTCGTCTCGCCGCCTTCGCGCTGCACCTCGACCGTCCAGGCGGCGTCGCCGCTCGACCACGTCGCCCGGGTGGCGCGATGGCCGTAGCGGATGTGCGCGTCGATGCCGTACTCGGCCGCCGTCTCCTTCACGTAGTCGAGGATCGACGGGCCGTCGGCGATGGCCTTCGCCTGGCGCCACGGTTTGAAGTCGTAGCCGAGCGTGTGCATGTCGCTGTCCGAGCGGATGCCGGGATAGCGGAACAGATCCCAGGTGCCGCCCATCGATTGCCGTCCCTCGAGGATGGCGAACGTCTTCGTCGGGCACTCCCGGCGGAGGTGGACGGCGGTGCCGACGCCGGAGAGACCGGCGCCGACGATGAGGACGTCGAAGTGCTCTGCTCGCATGCGACGCCGTACGGCTAACCCGGATCGCCGCGCGAAGGAAGGTCGACCGGCCGAGCGGCTTGCCCCGGGGCGTCATCCGCGCGAGGGTCCGTCCATGGCAGATGCGCGGCGGTACGCCCTCGAGCCCTTCTTCGGTCCCGGCCGGCCCGAGTTCACGCAGCACATCCCGCACTGCAAGCGGATCGGCATCGAGGTCGTCGAGACGGGACCCGGCGCGGCGACGGTGCGCCTGCCGTGGCGCGACGAGCTGATCGGCGACCCGCAGCGCGGCGTCGTGTTCGGCGGCGTCATCACGACGCTGCTCGACCACGCCTCGGGGCTCGCCGCGGCCTGCGCCCTCGAGGAGCTGAAGCCCATCGCCACCCTCGACCTGCGCATCAACTACCTGCGCGCCGCGACGCCGAAGCACGCCCTCGTGGGGCGCGTCGAGTGCTACAAGGTGACGCGCCACGTCGCCTTCGTGCGTGGCGCGGCCTGGGACGCGTCGCCCGACGATCCATTCGCGACGATGGTGGCGACCATGATGCTGGGCGCCCACGACCGCATGAGCCCGCTCATGCGAGCTGCGCGCGACGCACGCTGACGGCGGCTCGAGAACGCCGGGCAACGCCGGCGCGCTGCTGGTCCGCTTCGCGCCGGCGGACGCCCGCCCCGGCGGTCGGCGTGGGCCCACCCGCGACGCCGTCGGACGGACGACGCCAACTCGAACTCCATGGCGCGCTCCCTACTCAGCACGCCGATCTACCTGGCGATTTACCTGGCGGCCGGCGGTCTGGCGGCGGTAGGCTCCCGGGCCATGCTCGGTCGCCTCCTCCCGGCTGGACTCCTCCTGGCCGGACTCCTCCTGGTCGCGGTGAGCGACCGCGCCGTCGCGAAGAAGCCGGCGCCCGTCCCGTGTCCCGCCGGCCTCTTCGGGATCGAGAACACGCCGCCCTTCGCGGGCGCGGCCCTGGTCACGCTCGACGCCGGGGCGATCACCTTCGACGCCGGCTGCAGCGACCCGGCGCCCGCGACCATCAAGCCGGCCCGCAAGCGCACCAGGCTGTCCGCGCGCTGGCCGTCCTGCACCGACCTCCCGCGCGGCGCGAAGCTCGAGGGCGCCATCGCGGCGCCGGCCTGCGACACCATCACCGGCGTCGTCGTCACCAGGAAGGCGAAGCCCAAGCGCCGCAAGCTCCGCGCCACGCGCCTCGGCCCCACCGACCTGGTCGCCAGCCTCGACGACGTCGACACCCAGCGGCGCATGCTCGACGAGAACTCGCCGACGCTCATCCGCGCCGTCGCCGAGGCCTACAATCCCGAGCTGCGCCAGCTCATCGCGATGGGGCCCGGCGCGGTCGACAGCCTGCTCGCCCCCTTCCGGCAACGCGTCACCCTGGCGCACGACATTCCGCTCTCGCTGTACGCCTTCGCGCTCGAGCGCATCGGCGATCCGCGCGCCGTGCCCGCGCTCGCCGACTGGCTCGACGTCAACCTCTTCGCGTCGACGATCTTCGCCACCGACTTCGTCACCCACACGATCAAGGTGCTGGGCGGCTTCGGCGGTCTCCAGGACGACTTCCTGTACGACATCGACGAGAAGCTCGACACGATCGCCCAGGCGAAGGCGGGCACGACGGCGACGGCGGCCGCCGCCAATGCGATCGCGCCGCGGGCCACGATTCCCGAGTCCAAGAACCGGTGCGAGGCGACGCTGCTCGTCACCGGAATCGGCGCCGACGGGCGGCAGACGACGGCTCGCCTGAACTACACGCTGCTGTTCTACGACCTGCAGGAGCAGATCGACCTCGAGGCGGACGCGACCCAGAAGGCGGTGCTCGCGCGGATGCTCGCGAACCTGCGCGCCAACGACGAGGCCAACTACGGCGGCACCGACTACCGCGCGATCGGCGACGTGAGCGTGAAGTCGAACTGCGGCGGTACGGTCACCGAGAACGTCATGAACGCCGTCGCCGAGCGCCGCGGGTTCCCGCTCCGCCTCGGCTCGGGCGGCGCCGCCGCCGACGACATCCGCGACCTGGCCAGGACGTTCGGCAACGAGATCGGCGTCGGCGCCCTCGACACCTTCAGCGTGATCGCGCACGAGCGCCCGACGAGCGGCAAGTCCGTGCACGTCGAGGTGCCGGTCGGCGTGAGCGGCGGCTTCGTCACCGTCTTCAGCAAGGACAACCAGGGTGCGCCCCGGCTCCACACCGTCGACACCGGCAACCTATCGACGCTCTCGCAGGTCTGGACGCCCATCCAGCAGCTCTACAACTTCCGCCCGTTCGCCGTCGGCACCAACTTCGAGGCCACGGCACCGAAGTTCTACCGCGTCGATCCCGACCGCATCCTCGACATCCGTCTCGACACCAGCGCATGCCCGTGCGAGTTCGCCTACGGCGGCGCGATCCCCGTCGCGATCACCGAGCCGACGGCGGCGACGACCAGCGAGCGCGTCATCACCGTCGCGGGCACCGTCGGCAGCCCCGACGTGACGAGCGGGAACCTGCGGCTCAACGGCTCGGCCCAGGCGGTCGTCGTCGCCGGCGGCACCTTCACCACGAAGGCCGTGCTGTCGAGCGGCGACAACCGCATCCGCGTCGCCGTGGACGGTCCGGACGGGGGCCGCGGCTGCGCCGAGACGACGATCCGGTCGGAGACCGAGCGGACGACGATCTCCGCCACCCTCACGTGGGACGCGTCGGACGCCGACCTGGACCTCTACGTCACCCAGCCCGACGGCGAGACCGCGTGGTACGGCAGGAAGACCACGTCGGTCGGGGGTCGGCTCGACGTCGACAACACGAGCGGCATCGGCCCCGAGAACTACTTCCTCGGCTTCGATCCCGGCGCGCCGATGCTGACCGGCACCTACGCGATCCGCGTCCACTACTACTCGGACCACCGCGCCGCCGAGGACACCCCGCCGCGCGCGGTCCGCTGGCGTGTCACCCTGCTGCTGAACGAGGGGACGCCGAACGAGAAGCGTCAGTTCTTCGACGGCGTGCTCGGCGTGCCGAGCCCGGGCAACGCGGCGCCGGGGTCGGCCGGACCCGACTGGGCCGACGTCGCGCAACCCGCGCTGTAGGAGCGCGGCCCTCGATGGGTCCGGGCTTCTCCCGGCCCCCCTCAGCGCGTCGCCAGATGCCGTGCGAGGAACTGCCGCATCAAGGCCGCGATGGTGGCCCCGTCGGTTTCGAGGGCGAAGTGCCCCGCGTCGAGCAGATGGTACTCGAGCGTCTTCACGTCCCGCTTGTACGGCTCCGCGCCTGCGGCCGGAAAGATCGGGTCGTTCTTCCCCCATACGATCAGCATCGGCGGTTGGTGCACGCGAAAGTATTCCTGCCACTTCGGATAGAGGGGCGGATTGCTGCCGTAGCTGAGGAAGAGATCGAGCTGGATCTCGTCGTTGCCCGGGCGGTCCAGCAGATACTGGTCTTCGGCGGCCCCGTCCGGGCTGACGAGCTCGGGCTTCGGCACACCGGTCGTGTACTGCCATTTCGTCGCCTTGTAGGTGAGCAGGCCGCGAAGGGCGTCCCGCTTCTCCTTGCTCTCCGGCTGCGCCCAGTACTCCTTGACCGGCTTCCAGAAGTCGTTGTCGAGCCCCTCGTCGTACGCGTTGCCGTTCTGCACGACGATGGCGGTGATCCGCTCGGGGTGCGCGACGGCGAGGCGGTAGCCGATCGGCGCCCCGTAGTCCTGGACGTAGAGCGCGTGTTTCCCGAGGCCGATCCGTTCGGTGAACTCACCGATCACCTTCGCGAGGTTGTCGAAGGTGTAGGCGAACCGGTCGTGCGGCGGCATCGAGCTGTAGCCGTAGCCGGGATAGTCTGGCGCCACGACGCGATAGGTGTCGGCCAGCGCCGGGATCAGGTTGCGAAACATCTGCGAGCTGGTCGGAAAGCCATGCAGCAAGAGGATGGCCGGTGCCGTCGGGGACCCCGCTTCGCGGTAGAACACGTCGAGCTCGCCGACCTTCACGGTCTTGTAGAGCACCGGCGGCGCGCCCGGCGCAGCCGCGGCGTGCGCGGACGCCGTCGCCGCCGCGCAGACGACGGCGGCGACGACGATCGAGGATCGCATGAGGATCGCCTTCGGCATGCGCCACACCGGGCGATTCGCGCGGGCTCGGGATTGCTGTGCAGCGAACATGCTCGCGCAGTAGCTCATTGGCGCACACCGCACACGTCCTGGTAGACGAGAGGTCGTCTCTCGATTCCCAGAAGGATGCGCCGATGGACCGGTTCGACGCCATGTCGGTTCTGATCGCAGTCGCCGACGCTGGCAGTCTGTCCGCCGCCTCGCGCAAGCTCGGGATGCCGCTCGCGACGGTGAGCCGCAAGATCGCCGAGCTCGAGCAGCACGTGAAGAGCTCGCTCCTCCGCCGCTCGGCGCGTCACACGACCCTGACCGACGCCGGACGGGCGTACGTCGCGGCCTGCCGGCGCATCGTCGAGCAGGTGACGGAAGCCGAGCGCGAGGCGTCGGGCGAGTACCGTACGGCGCGCGGCGATCTCGCGGTCACCGCCCCGGTGATGCTCGGCCATCTGCACCTGCTGCCGATCGCCGTGGAGTTCCTGCGCGAGTATCCCGACGTCGATCTGCGCCTCCTCCTCAGCGACCAGCTGCAGGATCTCCACGCGAGCAAGCTCGACGTCGCGATTCGGATCGGGCGCCTGCCGGACAGCAATCTGATCATGACGCGGGTCGGATCGATCCGGCACGTCGTGTGCGCGAGCCCGGCCTACTTCGCGGTGCGCGGGCGTCCCCAGTCGCCGGGCGCGCTCTCCGCACACGCCTGCGTCACCTTCGACAGCTTCGGCGCGCCGCATGCCTGGACGTTCACCAAGGGGACGCGCGAGATCCTGGTCCCGATCCGTCCGCGGCTCATCGTCAACACCGCGGAGGCGGCCATCGACGCCGCGATCGCCGGCATCGGCGTGACCAGGGTGATGTCCTACAAGATGGCCGCGGCCCGGCGCGCCGGGCTCCTGGAGGTCGCGCTCGAGTCCTTCGAGCCCGTCCCGTGGCCCGTCAGCGTCGTGTGCGTGGGGCGACGCCCCCTGCCGCTCAAGGTGCGCACGTTCGTCGACTGGATCACGCCCCGGCTCAAGGCGCGGCTCGCCGCGGCGTGACCTGCGCCAGGCGCTGCGGCCTCGCCGCCCGGCACCTGCGCCACCGGAGCCCGCCGCCTGCGGGCCGTCTACTCGAGAAACCCCGCCAGCGGCGGCCCGCCGTCGCGCCCGACGGCCGGGATCTCGCGCACACGATCCGGCGCCACGCCCGTCCCGTCGTCGACCACCGCGCCGTCCTCGCCGACGTGCCCGTCGGGCACGAAGAGCTGCGGATGGTCGAACGGCGCCCGGCGCCGGCGGACGCGTTCGTCGGTGAGCGTGCGCAGCCACGCCTCCAGCGCGGCCAGCTCCTCCGGCGTGTTCTGGAGCACGTTCAGGCCGGCGATCTCGAGCCTGCCGGCGGCGTCGTGCTGCGGCCGCACGTCGCCGCCGCGCGAGTAGAACTCGAGCACGCTGGCGAGCGTCAGGTGCGAACCGTTGTGGAAGTACGGCGCCGTGAGCTCGACGTTGCGCAGGCCGGGAACCTTCATCGCGCCGTCGTTCGCGATCGGCTCGGGCGGCGGGTCCGCGAGGCGCCGCACGGTCGAGAGCGGGTTGCCGCGCTCGTCGCGGCCGCCGACGCCGAGGTCGTCGAGCGTGGGCACGAGGCCGACGTTGTTGAAGCCGCGGTCGAGCGCCTGGCCCTCGCGGATGCGAGTCGGGCTCTCGCGCACGCGGCGCACCGACGCCCCGGTCAGCTCCGCGCCCTCGTGGCAGTTGATGCAGCGGCCGCGCGTCTGGCTGCGGAAGACGTCGACGCCCTGGATCGCGAGCGGCGAGATGGCGTCCTCGTCGCCGCGCATGAAGCGGTCGTAGGGCGTGTCGTCGGCGACCAGCATGGCTTCGTAGGCCTGCACGGCGAGCCCGAAGAAGAGGGCGAAGTTCGCCTGCATGAGCGTGTACTCGCGCGTCGCCGGATCGCCGTCGAGCCGCCGCACCACCTCGCTGCGGCCGTCGGGGTGGACGCGGATGCGGGCCCGCGCCCGCCACCACTCGGGACGGAACGCACGCTGGATCAGCGTGTCGTAGCGCGTGACGCGCAGCCCGGGCTGCGGCCAGCGCGACAGCGCGCCCAGCACCGAGTCGTCGGGCGCCACCTGCTGGAGCGCCAGCGGGCGCAGGCGGCGCACGCGGCGGCCGAGCTCCTGGCGGCCGCGCAGGAACTTGCCCGACGTGTGCCGTGTATCGCGACCCTGGGCCGCCATCTCGACGCTGTTGCCGACCGGCATCACCGCCTGCGACGCCAGGCTCGCGTCCTCGAGCCGCACGCGCACCGCGGTCGGCCGGCGCGGATCGTCGGCGCGCCAGACGCGCGCCTCGGGGTCGTCGTCGCCGAGGCCGTTGACGCCGTTGAAGACGTTCTGCGCGCGGCCGTCCCAGAACTGCCGGTGGTTGAAGACGGCGTTGATCACCGACGGCGCATGCCGGCCGACGACCTGGCGCACGTTGACGTCGCCGACGCGGAAGCCGGTCTCGTCCGGCAGCGCCGTGAGGCGCTCGCGCGCCTGGCCCGTCCAGCCGCCGAAGCCCCAGTGCGCGATGCCCTGCGAGCCGACGACGTCGTTGCTGCCCGGCGAGAGGGGGAAGTCGGCCGGCGTCAGCTGATGGTTCGGGCCGAGCGGCGGACCGAACGCGAGGTCCGGATCCGCGCTGCCGTCGGGCCGGGCGCGGCGCGTGCCCGGATTCAGCTGGTTCTTCGAGCGCGCGTCGGCGCCGGCGTGGAAGTGGCAGGTGCCGCAGGCGGTGACACCGTCGCTGCCGACCTGCATGTCCCAGAAGAGCGCCTTGCCGAGGACGACGAGCGCGGCGCGGTCACGGACGAACGCGTCCAGGTTCGCCGGCTCGGGCACCGGGACGGTGCGCAGCGACGGCGGCCGCGGCGGATCGTCCGCGGCCGCGGCGGCGCCGGCGAGGACCGCCAGCACCGCCGCCGCTGCGATGAGGCGCCGCACGTTACGGCGTGGTCGCCTCGCAGCGCTTGGTCGCCTTGTTCCAGCGACAGTCGGCCTGCTTCTTCTTCATGAGCGGCTCGTCGTTGTTCCAGTCCGACTTCTTGCAGACGTTGCGGCCGGCCTTGGTCGAGACGTCGACCGCGCCGCAGAACTGCGCCTGCGAGCAGCCGCGGGCGTCGACGACCGCGCCGGCGGGCGTGTCGGCGCAGGCGTCGGCTGCGTCGCGCACGCCGTCGCCGTCGGCGTCGGCGGTGGCGGCGGCGAGCTCGGCCGTGATCGACGCGACCTGGCTCGTCTTCTCGGCCAGGTCGGCGGTGCACTGCGCGAGCTCGGTGCTCACCACCGGCGAGATCGTGAGCGTGTACTGGCCGGCGACGCCGTCGAGCGCGCCGACGAAGACCGAGTAGTGGCCCTCGTACGTCGGCGTGACCGGGATGCTGAGGGTCACCGGCTGGCCCGCGGCCGACGCGATCGCGAAGCCGAGCAGCTCGAGCCCGGTGGTGCCGAGCGGGTCGTCGACCGGACTCGGGGCGGTGACGAAGGTCTGGTGACGCACGGCCCCGGCCCCCGTGTCCCAGCCGCCGTACACCGCGATCGCGAGGCGCACGGTCGCACCGTCGTTCGGATCGTCCGCCAGGTTGAGCGTCAGGCTGACGAGCCCTTCACCGCGCAGGTCCTCGAGCGGCGACACGTGGATCAGGCCGTAGTCGAGACCGTGGCCCCAGCCCTGTCCGTCGTTGTCGGGGTCGGTCCACGACTTGCCGCCGACGGCGAGCACGGCGTCGGTCGGAAGGTCGGGCTCGTTCTCCGCGTTGTACGACTCGATCTGCGCGAGCAGGCTGCCCGACGGCGCGGGCGCGGTACCCGTCTGGATCGTACGTGCCGTGGTGACGCCGTGCATGCCCGCGTACCACATGACGGGCAGCGCGGTGACGAGGCCGTCGACGGGACCGTTCGTCCACAGGGACGACGCGTTCGCCGGCATGCCGTCGACGCCGTTGGTGCTGCCGCCGAGGCCGGAGCCGTAGCCGGAGACGTTGTACGTCGCGTGCCCGAACGCCTGCGGCGCTCCGGCGAGCACGCCGGCGACCAGCACCGGCACGAGATGTTTCGACAGTCGCATGTCCAGTCCTCCCCTGACCGCCCCGGGTGGACGGAGCGCGTCGCAACGGGCCGCAGCGTAGCCCGCCGCCCGAGACGTCCGCGATGTGACACAGTGTCGCAGGCCGGTGTGATGCCGCGCCGCGGGAGGCGGATCAGCGCGTCTGAACGATGACGCGGTAGCCCTGGAGCCCGGTGTACGCGTAGCACACCGGGTCGAGCGGATCGCAGGTCGCAGCGGGATACGCGCTCGGGTCGCCGAGCGACGCCGGGTTGCCGCCGACGACGATGCTGTAGCGACCGGCCGGCAGCTTCGCCTTGTACGTCACCTTCGTCTTCGACTTCGGATTCGCGGCGTGGCCGCGGTAGACGATCGTCGACCAGAAGTTGCCGACGTTGTTGAACGTGTGGGTCTCGAACTCGGTCGTGTCGTCCCACCCGTCGTAGATCGACAGCGCCGGCACCAGCGCCGAGCGCGCGACGCCCGCCGTCGTGCCGCTCGTCACGACCACGCCCTGCTGGCGCTCCACCGTGATGACGAGCTTCGCCTTCTCGCGCAGATCGAGCGCGATCCAGTTCGACGTATGGGTCCATCCCTTCAGACCCTCGGGATTGGACGGCTCGCTCCAGCTCTTGGCTCCGACCGCGTAGACGAGCTGCGCCCGTTGCCGGCGGTGCATGCGCAGCGTCCATTCGTAGCTGATCCCGGACGGATCGGGATCGCCGAAGCTGAGCGCATCGTTCGTGACCTCGCCGATGGGCCCACCGGAGTGCGCGAAGGCCATGCCGCCGGACAAGAGCACGCCCAGCACGACCGCGGGGACGACGGCCCGACGCATGGCAAAGCACCGTAGAGGTCGCTTCTCGTCGGCGGGATGCGTCACGTGGTCGCAGGACCGGGTCGCGGCTGCCATGGGCGGTTCCGTACCGGAACGGCGCCATGAAGGCGATGAGGGCCGGGCATGCAGCCGAGCCCCGCTCGCGGTGCTGCGACACGTGGTCGCAGGGGCCCGCGTCCGTTCACACCACGACCGCGCTGCGCTACCTCTGTGCCGATGCGGGCCGTGCGGACCGCGGCTCTCCTCCTGGCCGTGCTGAGCGTCGTCGCGTCGCGGCCCGCCGCCGCGACCTTCACCACGTTCGAGACCAGCCAGGTCCGGCCGCTCGCCCTCTCCCCCGACGGCAGCCGTCTCTTCGCCACCAACACGCCCGACGGCCGCCTCGAGGTGTTCGACGTCGGCGCCGGCGGCCTGCGCCACACGGGCTCGGTGAGCGTCGGCCTCGAGCCCGTCGCGGTCGCCGCACGCACCGACGCCGAGGTGTGGGTCGTGAACCACCTCTCCGACAGCGTCAGCGTCGTGCGCCTCGACGGCGGCGCGCCGCGCGTCGTGCGCACGCTGCCGGTCGGCGACGAGCCGCGCGACGTCGTCTTCGCCGGCGGCCGCGCCTTCGTCACCGCCGCGCACCGCGGGCAGCACCACCCCGGGCCTGCGCCGGCCGGCGCCGCGGGCGTCGGCCGCGCCGACGTGTGGGTGTTCGACGCCGCGAGCGACGCCGCCACGCCCGTCCGCATCGTCACGCTCTTCGGCGACACGCCGCGCGCCCTCGCCGTCTCGCCCGACGGCGCCGCCGTCTACGCCGCCGTCTTCCAGTCCGGCAACCAGACGACGATCGTGCACGAGGGCGCCGTCTGCGACGGCGGCCCCGGCGCCGCGCCCTGCGCGCTCGGCCCGCTCGTGATGCCCGGCGGGCTCCCGGGTCCGGTCGCGAACGTCGAGGGCGTTCCCGGCCCCGAGACCGGCCTCGTGGTCGCCTTCGACCGCGCCACCGAGCACTGGCGCGACGGGCTCGGCCGCGTCTGGGACGACGCCGTGCGCTTCACGCTGCCCGACCGCGACGTCTTCCGCATCGACGCGACCACGCTCGCCGTCACCACCGACTGGGCCCACGTCGGCACCGCGCTGTTCGCGATGGCGGCGCACCCGACGAGCGGCGCGCTCTACGTCGCGGGCACCGAGGCGCGCAACGAGGTGCGCTTCGAAGGCCCCGGCGTCCTCGGCGGCAGCACCGTGCGCGGCCGCCTGCACGAGTCGCGCATCACCGTGCTGCGCGACGGCGAGCCGGCGGCGCCGCACCACCTGAACCCGCACATCGACTACGGCGTCGTGCCGAGCCCGCCCGGCGTCGCCGAGAAGAGCCTGGCGCTGCCGCAGGCGCTCGCGATCTCGCCCGACGGCGCGACGCTGTGGGTGGCCGCGTTCGGCTCCGGCGTCGTCGCCGCGGTCGACACCGCAGCGCTCGAGGCGGGCACGTTCACGCCCGACGTCGCCGATCACGTGCCGCTCACCGGCGGCGGCCCGAGCGGCCTCGTCGTCGACGCCGCGCGCGGGCGCCTCTACGTGCTGACCCGCTTCGACGACGCGGTGTCGGTCGTCGACCTCGCGACCCGGCGCGAGATCGACCACCAGCCGCTCTTCAATCCCGAGCCGGCGAGCGTCGTCGCCGGGCGGCCGCTGCTCTACGATGCGCGCGCGACGTCGAGCAACGGCGAGGCGTCGTGCGCGAGCTGCCACCTCGGCGGCGACGTCGACGGCCTCGCCTGGGACCTCGGCAACCCCGACGCCGCCGTGCTCGCGAATCCCAATCCGATCCACTTCGGCGAGGCGCAGCCGTTCCATCCGATGAAGGGCCCGATGCAGACGCAGAGCCTGCGCGGCCTCGCCCGGAACGGCCCGATGCACTGGCGCGGCGACCGCACCGGCGGCCACCTCGACGACGGCGACGCGCTCGACACGACGCAGGCGTTCGAGGCGTTCGACGTCGCGTTCGACGGCCTCCTCGGCCGCGGCGGCCCGATCGACGCCGCCGCCATGCGCCGCTTCGCCGACTTCGCGCTGCAGATCGTCTACCCGCCCAACCCGAACCGGGCGCTCGACGGCGCGCTGTCGCCCGAGCAGCAGGCGGGCCGCGACCTCTTCGTCGGCCGCGTCACCGACCAGGCCGGCTTCAACTGCGTCGCCTGCCACGCGCTGTCGCCGCGCGACGGCGCGTTCGGCGCCGACGGCCAGTCGGCGCTGCAGGGCGGGCCGCAGCTCATGAAGATCCCGCACCTGCGGAATCTCTACACCAAGGTGGGCATGTTCGGGGTCCCACCGGTGCCGGCGCTCGGCGGCGGCGGCGGCGCCGCGACCGGTCCGCAGATCCGCGGCTTCGGCTTTACGCACGACGGCAGCGTCGACACCATCGCGCGCTTCCTCGGCGGCAGCGAGTTCACGCTGACCGACGCCGAGCGCCGCGAGCTCGAGGCCTTCCTCCTCGCCTTCGACACCGACCTGGCGCCGATCGTCGGCCAGCAGGCGACCGTGACGCCGGCCGACGCCGCGGCCGACCGCGTCGCGCTGCTGCGCGCGCGCGCCGCCGCGGGCGACTGCGATCTCGTCGCACACGGCGTGCTCGCCGGCGAGGCGCGCGGCTGGATCGCGGTCGCGGACGATCTCTTCGTCTCCGACCGCCGCGCCGAGCCGCCGCTCGCCGCCGGCGCGCTCGTCGCGCAGGCCGCGATCGCCGGGCAGGAGCTGACGCTCACCTGCGTGCCGCCCGGCGAGGGCCCGCGCCGCGCCATCGATCGCGACGGCGACGGCTTCCTCGACCGCGACGAGCTCGACGCCGGCACCGATCCCGCCGACGCCACAAGCCGCCCCGAGGGCGACCCGCTGCCGCTCGCACGCGTCCCGATCCGTACCTCGGCGCTGGCGCTGCGCGGGCGCGTGGCCGCGACGGCGGCGTTCGCGGCGAAGACACGCAAGGACGCGGCCGCGGCGCGCGTCGTCCCGCCGCCGCGCGACTCGGCGTTCGATCCGACCCGCTGGGGCGCCGTGCTCCAGGTCTACGGCGCGGGCTTCACCGCCGATGCGACGCGCGTCGCGCTCGCGCGAGACGGCTGGCGGCTGGCCGGCTCGGAGCGCAGGGCCAAAGGCTACCGCTTCCGCGGGCGCGGCCCCGTGAAGAGCGTCCTTCTCGGTCCCGATCTGCTGCGCGTGCGCGCGAAGGGCCTCGGCTATACGCTCGACGAGCCGGCACAGGGCCGCGTCGCGGTGACGCTCGCACCCGGGCTCTTCGTCTCCGGCGGCTGGTGCGCGGCCGCACCGGCGAAGCCGCGCGGAAAGCAACGCTCGACGGCGAAGAGCGACCGGCCCGGCCGCTTCCTCGGTGCGCCGAACACGCCGGCGCCGAACGGCTGCCCGCCGCTGCCCTGACGGCCGGCTTCTTCCACGTCAGCCCTGCACGTGCCGATGATCGCCCGCCCCGCGGTCCACACGTACCTCAGAGGCACTCGCACCCGACGTAGCACGCACGGCACACACGACCGGCTCGACTCCTCGACTGCGCCGTTCCGCGCGGGGTAGCTTTCGGCCTCCGGAGGATCATCGGTGAGGGAATCCCGCTCGCGTTCCAAGGTCCGCAACGCAGTCGGCTACGGCCTCCTCGCCGTCGGCGTCGCCGTGTTCGCCGTCCGTCTCCTGCACGCTGGTCCGTATGCGATGCCGCGCGGCGCGAACCTGTTCGGCGGGTTGGGCGCACTGCTGCTCGGCGGTGTCCTGGTCTTGCCGGCCACGTCACCATGGCTCGGTCGGCTGGCGCTGGCGACCACCCCCGTGGTGCTCTTCTTCGGGCTCTACGCGACTATGGCGGAGCTCGAAGAGGTGGTGTCGCTCCATGCCGTCGACAGCGCCGGCAGGCCGGTGGAGCTGCGCCTCTGGATCGTCGACCGCGAAGACGGCGAGTGGGTTGGGATGGCGCGCGCGAAGGCGGTCGCGCACTCCTTGGATGGAGCGCACCTCGAGCTGCTGCGAAACGGGGAGATCCGATGCGTGGTGCCGGTGCTTCACGACGACCGCCCCACCGTCAGGGCGATCCACGCTCTCAAGGTCGAGAAGTATGCGGTGGCGCGCGGCGCCGCAGCGATCGGTCTCTACCCGCGCGAGGCCAGGGAGACCGCCGCGGCCTTGCGCCTCGATCCGTGCCCGGGCGGATGAGCCCGCGGGAAGAACACCGCCCTCCGGGCAGTCTGGACAGACAGCCACCAACGACCGCGGACCCGAGATCGTCGCACCCACGGGTGGGTCGACGGGTGTCGGCCGTATCACCAGACCCCGGGCATCGGTCCGTCGTCACTCGCCACGATGTCTCGCGCTCGCACCGTCGGATCGACTCGGCAACGAGACCCGTCAGGCTGGACGCCCCTCCATCCGGGCGATGAGTCCCCCCGAGAAGGGGGCGCGCTCGGCCGCGACACCCTCTTCGAGCGTCCGGCCCACGTGCCGAGCAGGCGCCGGCGCGATCCTCACAGCGATTGGACTTCCAAACGGGTTAGCCCGCGAGTTATCGTGCCGTTATGCTTTGCCGCGTTGGTCTCCATTGTGCGGCGCTCGTCGCCGTCTTCGCCCTTCTCCTTCCCGCCGGCGCGACGGCCGCTCCCTGCGGCCAGCCCGGTCAGCGCGCGTGCTGCATCGGCGAAGGCGTCGCCTGCGTCGACGGCGCCCGCGAGGTTCCCGGCTGCGCCGGCGACTGCGCCTGCGGCAACAGCATCTTCTCCTCGTCGGGCACCTGTCAGGCGATCACGCCGTGCGGCGGCGCCGGCCAGCGTGCCTGCTGCGCCTTCTTCCTCGAAGGCAGCGCCTGTGCCGACGGGCTCGTCGAGGTGCCGTTCTGCAACGGCAACTGCTACTGCGGGGGCACGGCGACGGGCGCGATCGCCGCGTCGGGCACGTGCATCCAGCCGTCGCCGTGCGGCGGCGTCGGACAGCGTGCCTGCTGCGACGGCCTCAGCGAAGCGCCGGCCTGTCAGGACGGGCTCACCAAGGTGCCCGGCTGCACCGGCGACTGCTTCTGCGGCGGGCCACTCGCCACCGGCCAGCACGCCGTGCACATGTGCGGCCGCATGGAGCCGATCGACGAGCCGACGACCGACTCGACGCCGGCCTCGCTCGCCGACTACCGCAGCCGTGACGATCGGCCCGCCTGCCCGCTGCTCGGCTACGCCGACCTCCACGTCCACATGATGGCGCACCTCGCCCACGGCGGCGCGGTCCTCGTCGGCAAGCCGTACGACGAGGCGGGCGGCGTCAATGCGGCGCTCCGGCACGACTTCGCCACCGACCTCGACATCGTCAACGCCAACGGCAGCGAGCGGCCGGCGCCGCTCTTCTGCCCCGCGTGGCTCCCGGACTGCGGCGCCAAGCTCTTCCACGGCGACCACCTGCTGATCGACGACGTCGTCGGCCAGGGCACCCAGGACGGCACGACCTCGAACCTCGGCGCCCCGCTCTTCAACGGCTGGCCGACGGCACGCTCCACGACCCATCAGCAGACCTACTACCGCTGGCTCGAGCGCGCCTGGCGCGGCGGGCTCCGGCTCATGTCGATGCTGGCCGTCACCAACGAGGCGCTCTGCAAGGGAAGCAAGCGGCTCCGCCAGGTCGACTGCAACGATTCCATGGCGCCGATCGACGCACAGCTCGCACTCGCGCGCGACTTCGAGGCGTTCGTCGACGCCGAATCGGGCGGCCCCGGCCAGGGGTGGTTCCGCATCGTGACGACGCCGGCAGAGGCCCGCCAGGAGATCGCCGCCGGCAACCTCGCCGTCGTGCTCGGGATCGAGGTCGACAACCTCTTCAACTGCAAGTTCGGCCAGTGCGACGAGGCCTACGTCGAGGAACGCCTCGACCACTACTACGACCTCGGCGTCCGCCACGTCTTCCCGGTGCACAACTTCGACAACGGCTTCGGCAGCCCGGCCACCTGGCAGGACGCGATCCACGTCGGCAACCGCGTCTCGGAGGGCCGCTGGTGGGAGGCCGAGGAGTGCGCGCCGCAGGGATACCGCTTCCACCTCGACTTCGCGCTCGCCGGCATCCTGAACCTGCTCGGCTTCGGCAACTTCGACCTGCCCGCGCCCTACCCGCAGACCGCCACCTGCAACAAGCTCGGGCTCTCGCCCCTCGGCAAGACGTTCGTCGGCATGCTGATGGACCGCGGCATGATCATCGACGTCGACCACATGTCGAACCACTCGCTCGACGAGACGCTCACCCTCGCCGAGGCGCGCTTTCCGAAGTACCCCGTGGTGGCGAGCCACGTGCAGTTCTTCGACCTGAACGCGTCGTCGATCCGCCACGAGCGCATGCGCACGCTGGCCCAGCTCCGCCGCATCCGAAGCGTCGGCGGCATGATCGCCGCCATGACCAAGGACGACGTGCAGGACACCGACAAGCGCGGCGAGCAGCACTCGCTGCCCTACGGCGTCGTGCCGAACGACTGCCGCCACTCGTCGAAGACGTTCGCCCAGGCGCTGCAGTACTCGGTCGACGTCATGGAGGGGCCGGTGGCGTTGGGCAGCGACTTCAACGGCATCGCCGGTCATTTCGGACCGCGCTTCGGCCACGAGGCCTGCGCCAACGACGGCAACGAGCGCAGCGCGCAGCTGCGCGCGAACCGGCGCGTGTCCTATCCCTTCGCGCTGGCGGGCTTCGGCACGTTCGACCGCCAGGTCACCGGCCAGCGCACCTTCGACTACAACGTCGATGGCTTGGCCCACATCGGCCTGCTTCCCGACATGGTCGAGGACCTGAAGGTCATGGGCGTGCCGGAGCAATACACCACGGCCCTCTTCCAGTCGGCCGAGGCCTTCATCCACGTCTGGGAGCGGGCGAGGGGGCAGACGGTGCCTGCCGCGCTCTGCACGCCGGGCCGCAGCGCCGACGACCTCCAGTGCCATCAGACGCGTACGGCGAAGCGTCAGCCCAGGTTCGCGCCGCGCCCCATCACCATATCCGACCGCTTCGGCACGGCGACGGCGCTGGTCAAGAACGTCCGCACGCTCTGCAACGCCGCCGACACCGGCCTCGGCATCGCCACGGATGCGGGAGCCCACCTCCTCTGCCACGATACCAAGGAGCCGAAGAAGCAGACGCCCGCGCTGAGCCGCCTCGCACTCCGGGACGCATTCGGCGACATCGCGCTGACGCCGGTGAAGCCGCTGCGCGCCTGCTTCCCGGCCGAGGTCGACGGGACGGCGGCGACGGCGCCGCTCGAGGCCTACCGCTGCTACCGCGCCCGCACCAGCGCCGGGACGACGCCGTTCACGCCGCGTGCGGTCACCATCCGGGATGCCTTCGGCAGCCGCACCGGCATGCTGTCGAAGCCGACCGAGCTGTGTCTGCCGGCCGGCGTCGACGGCGGCGCCGCGGGCGATCCCGGACGGGCGCTGGTCTGCTATCGGGTCGACAACGCGGGGAGACCGTTCGCGTCGCGCAATCTGACGGCCGTGACCCAGCTCGGCGCGCAGTCGTTGACGGCCCGCCCGCTGCTGCCGATCCTGTGCGTACCGGCGCGGGTGCTGTAGGCGTGCCGTCGTAGGTGCCGGCTTCACGCGGCTGCTCGCCGCCGAGCGCCCCGATCCCCGCTACGTCGATGAGCGTATGGGCGGCACGCGCCTGCCCGGCCTACGCTCCGCTCGATGACGCCCGAGCGCGCGCGCGTACGACCGTTGCTGCTGCTCCTCGTGGCCGCGCTGGCACTCCCGCGCGTCGCGGGGGCCGTCGCCGCCGGCTGGAGCATTCCCAGCTATCTCAGCACCGACGGTCGGACCGCCCTCGCACCGTCGCTCGGCATGCTCGGCGACGGGACGCCCGTGGCGACGTGGGCGGAGCAGACGCCGACGGGCTGGTTCCCGGTCATGGCGTCGCGCCCGATCATGGGGGAATGGTCGCCGCCGTACGCGATCTCGAGCGGCCCCATCGACGCACCCGGCGTCTACTCGTTCGGACCGCGGATGGGGATCGCGAGCAGCGGCAGCTTCCTCGCCGCCTGGCTCGTCCATCGTGACCAGCCGAAGGGCGACGGCACGTTCGTCCACCAGGCCGTGGTCGAAGGCGCGACGGGAACCATCGGTCCCGGCGGCGCGCCGGGGTTCGGCGAGTACTTCTTCGCCGGACGCCATCCCCCGAACGGCTTCTTCTACGAGCACACGCCGCACGTGTTCCTGACCCCCGACGGGAACGGCGTCGTCCACTATCCGTACCGCAACTGCTGCGGCGGGACGTTCATCGGCCTCACCGGCATCGCCGGTGCGCAGCCGACGGGGACGGCGGGTGATCCCCAGACGAGCATCCTCTCCCACTTCCAGGGCGGCACGAACGACGACGCGAACCCGTCGATCCCCGCGTTCGCGACCGCCGGACGCAGCGCGGGCTGGACGACCGCCGCGAACCCGCTCATGGCCGTGGCGGTCACGCGCGCGACCTACGTCGAGAACCCGACCAACGCCGAGCTGTTCACCACGGAGAATCCCTCGTCGTGGCCGACGAGCGGCATCGTGCTGCCCCTGCCCGGATTCGGCACCTCGCTCGGCATCACCGCCGACGGCCGCGTGCTCGCGACGGCCCCCAAGGACGGCCGGCTCCTGCTCTGGCGAACCGGCGACGGCACGGCGCGGGTCGTCGACGACGACACCGGCAACGCCACGAACAAAGCCGCGATCGCGACGTTCTGGGACGGCTCGGCGACGATCGCCTACATGGCACAGGACTCCGAGCACGGCGTCTTCCGGATCCGCGTGGTCCAGGTGAGCGGCATCGGCAGCGTGACGCCGCCGCGCGACGTCTCCGGCAGCGAGGGAGTCGCGCGCAATCCCGTCGTCGCCTACGACCCCGACGGCACGGTGCACGTCGTCTGGTCGCAGGGCGCCGGCACGATCGGCAACGAGACGGCGGGCTTCGGCACCGGCGTCTACGCCTCGTACAAGCTGCCGGACGGCGAGTTCCTCGCCGTTCCGTCGACCGTGATCACCGGCGTCACCGCGGCGCACGCGCCGCGGATCGCCGTCGACAAGGACGGCCGCGTGACGGTCGTCGCGCAGGTCCACGACGGCACGCGCTGGCGCATCGCCTCCTTCACGCACGACAACCCGGCGATCCCGAAGAACGAAGTGCCGCCCGTCATCGGCTGGGACGGTCCGCTGAACGCCGGCACCGTCGTCGCCTGCGACGAGGGCACGTGGACCGCCGATCCCACGAGCTACGCGTTCCAGTGGCTGCTCGACGGCGTGCCGCAGGGACCGTCGTCGCCGGTGGCGACACGCACCGTCACGGCCGGCGACCTCGGCCACGTGCTCGTCTGCCACGTCATCGCGGCGAACCCGTTCGGCAGCGGCCAGGCCGACAGCGCGCCGGTCGCGCTGACGGCGGGCGGCGGACCGGGCGGTGGTGGCGGCGATCTCGTCGTCGATCCGAACGCCATCATCGACGGCACCGGCATCCGGGCGACGCTGAACGTCGCCGTCCCGGGCCCGGGCACGCTGAACGCCGGGTCGCCGGCGCCCGCGCCGCAGGCGCGCTCCGCGCTCGCTGCGGCGCGGAAGAAGCGTCAGACGCCGCCGCTGCTCGAGCCGGCGTCGATGCGCGTGGAGGCGGCGGGCACCGTGCCGCTCACCGTGACGCTCGCGAAGGCCGGGAAGAAGAAGCTCAAGAAGAAGCGCAAGAAGGGCATCGTCGTGCCCGTGCGGATCGACTTCACACCCGACGCCGGCACCGCCGGCGTGGCGGTCGTCGACGTGACCTTCAAGAAGCCGCGCAAAGGCGGCAAGTAGCGCACGCGGACGCCGGCAGCGCCCGCGGCCGGCAATCGTTCCGACCAGGCCGCCTCGCCCCGGTCATCCTCCCGGCTCGGGGTTCGGCCCGCGCGAGACCGCTCCCACTCGTTCTCGGCGGACAATCCTTCGTCCTGCGTGGACAACGGGAATTCCGCCATTGACACCGACCGGGTGCCCCCTCGATGGAGACGGAATAGGTCGACTTACTTAATTGGCTCGCGAGTTGCGTCGCGAGCAACAAAAGGGGGGCGTTTCGATGTGCAACGAGAGGGAGCTGTCCGTTCGGTTCGGGGCCCGTCGGCTCGCGACGGTGCTTCTCGCGGTTCTGGCGCTGATCGCACCGGTGTGCGCCGGCGCCGACACGGACTACGCCAAAGGGCCCGACCCGACCGTGGGGAGCCTGCTCGTGACCGGCCCCTACGCGACGGCATCGGTGTCGGTGCCCTCGTCGGTCGCCGGCTTCGGCGGCGGGGTCATCTACTACCCGCTCGATACCAGCGAGGGGACCTACGGCGCGGTGGTGTTTGCGCCCGGCTTTCTCGCCAACAGCTCGCACTACTCCTGGTTGGGCGAGCGCATCGCCTCGCACGGGTTCGTCGTCTTCCTCATCAACACGAACGGTCCTCTCGACAACGCCGTGTCGCGCGGACAGCAGATCCTCGCGGCCCGCACCTACCTGCTGACGTCCAGTGCGGTGACCGCCCGGCTCGACCCCGCCCGCCTCGCGGTGGCCGGCCACTCGATGGGCGGCGGTGGCTCACTCGAGGCCGCCAAGATCACGTCCGGCCTGCGGGCGGTCATCCCGATGCAGCCCTTCAACAGCAACTGGACCAACTGGAACGGCGTGACCGCGCCCACCCTGATCATCGGCTCCGACGGCGACACCACCGCGCCCGTCGGCACCTATGCCATCCCGTTCTTCGACAGCATCCCGGGGACCACCCAAAAGGCCTACATCGAGCTTCGCAACGCGCTCCACCGCGAACCCGTGAACACCGCCTTCGACGGCGCCGAGAACCCGGTCCACGCCATGTACACGGTGGTGTGGCTGAAGGTCTTCGTCGACGACGACGCGCGCTACGCGCCGTTCCTCTGCCCGAACCCCGGCCCCAGCGACGCCATCCGCGACTTCCGCATCGACTGCCCGAGCGTCCCCACCTGCGGTGACGGCGTGGTCGCCGGCGACGAGGCCTGCGACGACGGCGGCACGCTCGACGGCGACGGCTGCTCGAGCACCTGCACGCTCGAGGCCGGCTGGTCCTGCACGGGCACGCCGTCGGCATGCGAGCCCACGTGCGGCGACGAGCTCGTCGTCGGCGACGAGGAGTGCGACGAGGGCGCGCTGAACGGCGATCCGAGCGCGTGCTGCACGGCCTCGTGCTCCTACCGCCTCGCGGGCGAGACGTGCCGGCCCGCCGCCGGCGACTGCGACCTCGCCGAGCACTGCACCGGCTCCTCCGGGCAGTGCCCCGACGACGCCGTCGCGCCCGCCACCACCCTCTGCCGGCCCGCCGCCGGCGACTGCGACCTCGCCGAGCACTGCACCGGCTCCTCCGGGCAGTGCCCCGACGACATCGTCGCGCCCGCCACCACCCTCTGCCGGCCCGCCGCCGGCGACTGCGACCTCGCCGAGCACTGCACCGGGGCGGCCGTGGCGTGCCCGCCCGATACGGGGCTACCGGACACGGACGGCGACACGGTGTGCGACGCGCTCGACAACTGCGTCGACGTCGCGAATCCCACGCAGGCCGACGGCGACGGCGACGCGCAGGGCGACGCGTGCGATCCGTGCACCAATCTGGTTCCCACCGTGGGATCGAAATCCGCCTTGACCCTCGACAAGCTCCTGCCGCCGGCCGGCGACGACAAGCTCAGCTTCACGAGCTTCTTCGCCGCCGTACCCGGGACCGCCGACATCGATCCGCTCGCCGACGGCGTGCGGTTCCTGATCGTGGACGCGACCGGCGCGCTGCCGGTGGACGTGACCATCCCGGGAGGCGCCTACGTGCCGGCCGACAAGGCCGGCTGGAAGGTCAACGCGCGCGCGACGGTGTGGACCTACAAGAACGCCGGCACGGTCGTGCCGGCAGTCGACGGGATCATCACCGTGCAGATCAAGCGCGACCCGGCCAAGCCGGGAACGCTCAAGGTGAAGGTGGTGGGCAAGAACGGCGGCTACGCCGTCGATCCGACCGCCCTCCCATTGGTGCCGACCATCGTCCTCGACCCACCGGTTGCGGAGACGGGCCGGTGCGGCGAGGCGGCCTTCCCCAACACCCCGCCCGCGAAGCCGAGCTGCGCCGTCACGGGCGGGGGCAAGACGATCAAGTGTAGATGACCGAGCGGGAGCGCCCCGCGCCTCCGACGATGGACATGACCACGACGAGCAGCGATGACGAAGATGCTCGTCGTGGTCATGCCACCGCCGAGCCGAAGCTCACGACCGCGAGATGCACGCATGGCCGAACGTTCCGACTCGGGATTCGACCTGACCCCTCCGCCTCCGGAGCAGCGCAAGCTTCTGGAGGGGGACCTGACGACCGATGAAGCGAACGTGCTGCTCGGTCAGGGCACGGAAGCGCCGTTCTGCGGCGCGTTCCTGAACGAGAAGCGCCCGGGCGTCTTCACCTGCCGGCTCTGCGGCCTGCCCCTGTTCCTCAGCGGGGAGAAGTTCGAGAGCGGCACCGGCTGGCCGAGCTTCACGGCGCCGTTCGACCGGGCGCACACGCGAGAGACGCGCGACACGAGTCACGGCATGGTGCGCACGGAGCTCCTCTGCGCGCGCTGCGGAAGCCACCAGGGACACGTGTTCCCGGACGGCCCGCCGCCCACGGGCCTGCGCTACTGCATCAACTCGGTGTCGCTGGGATTCACGCCCGCCGGCGAGCCGTTGCCCGACGCGCTGGGCCGCGGCGTCCCGGAGGGCGCGGCATGGCGCCGGTGACGGCATCGCGACCGTCCCGCAGGAGGGCTGAGATGGCGACGACCGAGACGGCGATCCTCGCGGGTGGGTGCTTCTGGGGGATGCAGGACCTCTTCCGGAAGCTGCCGGGCGTGGTGACCACGCGCGTCGGCTACAGCGGCGGCGACGTTCCGAACGCGACGTACCGCCATCACGGCTCGCACGCCGAAGCGATCGAAGTGGTCTTCGATCCGGCGATCCTGTCGTATCGCGATCTGCTCGAGTTCTTCTTCCAGGTCCACGATCCGACCACCGTGAATCGGCAGGGCAACGACGTCGGGACGTCGTATCGCTCCGGCATCTACTACACCTCCGACGAGCAGCGCCGCGTCGCCGAGGATACGATCGCCGACGTGAACGCCTCCGGCCTCTGGCCGGGGCCCGTCGTCACCGAAGTGCGTCCGGCCGGTCCGTTCTGGGAGGCGGAGCCGGAGCATCAGGACTACCTGCTGCGCCTTCCGGGCGGGTATACGTGTCACTTTCCGCGACCGGGCTGGAAGCTCCCGCGGCGCGCGAGCGCACGCACGGCCTGACGGCGGCGGTGCGTCGGCGACGCGGCGGGAGCCGATCGGGCATGCTAGGGGTTGCGCATGCGATTCGGCATCCAGCTCGGTATCGGCCTCGACGACGTCGCGCGGCTCCGCGATCAGGCCCAGCTCGTCGAGGAGCTCGGGTACGACGTCGTCTACTTCCCGGACCACCTCGTCTACGAGGGGCCGGAGCGCCAGCGGGTGCCGGGCCCAGCGTTCGACGCGATGGCGCTGGCGGTCATCGCCGCCGGGGCCACGCGCCGGGTGCGCATCGGGCACCTCGTGCTCTGCAACCTGCTCCGCCACCCGGCGGTGACGGCCCAAAGCCTCGCCACGCTCGACCACGTCTCCGGCGGCCGAGCGCTCGCCGGCCTCGGATCGGGCTGGACGGAGACCGAGTTCCGCATGACCGGCATCCCGTTCCCCCCGATCGGCGAGCGGCTGCGCATGCTCGACGAGTCGCTCACCTGCATCCGCGGGCTCTGGCAGGACGAGCCCTTCACGCACCACGGCGAGTTCTTCCACTTCGAGGGGGCCGACCTCGTCCCGAAGACGGTCCAGAAGCCGCACCCGCGGATCGTTCTCGGCGGCGGCGGCAAGGGGCTGCTGCGCATCGCCGCGCGCCACGCCGACGTGCTGAACGTCGTCCCCGCGGTCGGTCACCGCGGCCACATCTCGATGGCGAGCGTGGCCGCCCTCGACGACGACGCCACCCACGCCGCGATCGACTTCGTGCGGGCCGAGGCGGCGCGCAACGGCCGCGATCCGCAGGCGATCGAGATCAGCAACTTCGCCTTCACCATGCTCCTCGCCGACACGCCGGCGGCGTCACGCACGATGCGCGAAAGCCTGGCCGCAGGGCTGGGCGTCTCCCCGGAGGCGGCGGCCCGCGCGCCCCTGTCGCTCGTCGGCACCCCCGACGAGCTGGTGGCGGAGCTCCGGCGTCGCCGGGACGCGTGGAACCTGCGCGAGCTCGTCTTCCAGATGGCGGACGAGGCCGCCGTGCGCCGGTTCGCACGCGAGGTGATGCCGGCCCTGCGGGAGTGACGGCAACCGTGACCGCGTTCGCGGGTGGATATCGACCGGCTCGTTCCCGCCTCGAGCTCGGAGGGTGATCGATGAAGGAGACGGACGTCCTCCTCGTGGGATTCGGTTTCTCCGCCATCCCGCTCCTGCGCGAGCTCGACCGCTCCGGGGTGCGCTACACGATCGTCTCGGAGAAGGACGGCTCGATCTGGGCGTCGCTCACCCGCTCGACGGGGCTCGATTTCGACCTCGTCAGCTCGTACTACACGAGCTTCTACACCTTCGACCTGGTCGAGAGCTTCGGCGAGGACCGCTATCCGACCGCGCGCGAGTTCTACGACATGCATCTCCGGTACTATCGCCAGTACCAGGATCGCATCGTCGCCGACCGGGTCACGCTGATCGAGAACACGCGCGGCCGCAGCATCGTCCACACGGCGAGCGGCGAGCGCTTCGAAGCCAAGCACGTCGTGATCTCGACCGCGTATCGTCGCCGCGTGGTCGAGTCGCTCACCACGTTCGACTGCAGCATCCGCGACCAGACCGTCGTCTTCGACACGATCGGAGACTCCGCCAACCTCATGATCTCGAAGCTGGTGACGGGCGACAACACGATCATCTGCCTCCAGAACGGCTTCCTGGCCCTCGACAAGCTGCTCTTCATGGGGGAGCAGACCTACAGCCTCGACCAGCTCGAGGCGCATCAGATGGCACGGAGCTTCCCCCGCCTCTACGGCGCGGTGATCAACTTCAACTTCGTGCCGATGTACAAGGTCGTCCCGAACTTCAAGCCGGTCGCCGCGATCATGGCCCTCGTGCGGGGGGTCCAGCACGTGCTGGGACGCCTCTTCACCCCGGAGAACTTCCACGTGCCCTTCGCGGACACGCGGCGCGTGATCCGGGCCGACCGACCGCCGAAGGCCCACGTCCCGAACGGCATCATCGCGATCAAGTACTGGCCGATCGACACGTATGCGCGGAAGTTCGCCGAGGAGCTGCCCGAGCGGATCACGCAGGGCTTCCTGCTGAACGACCTCCCCTTCTTCGTGTCCGAGGGCCTGGTGAAGCTCTGGAGCAAGGACGACACCACGGTCGACGAGACGCGCAAGACCATCGAATGCGACGGGACGATCGTCCACTACGACCACCTGATCAAAGGCGACGCCGAGGTGCCGCGGCTTCCGCGGATCACCCACGAGCGGGACGGACGGGTCGTCGACTACGAGTACGTGTACCGCGAGAACCATCTCGGCGTGATCCCGCGCGTCCTCGAGAACGTCTACCTGCTCGGCTACACGCGGCCGCTCACGGGCGGCCTCTCCAGCATCACCGAGATGCAGTCGCTGCTCATCCACCGGCTGATCACCGACGACCCGTTCCGCGCCGACATGGCCGCACGCCTCGACGAGAAGATCGCGCGCTACGACCGGAAGTACTTCGTCACCACCGCGCCGGGTCCGCGCGATCACCTCACCTACTACGGCTTCTACACCGACGAGGTCGCGCGGGAGCTCGGCATCGAGCTGCGCCTCGCCGACTGCCGAAGCCTCCGCGACGTCGCGAAGTATCTCAGCTACCCGAACAACCCGGACAAGTTCCGGCAGACCGGCCGCTATGCGATCGACGGGTGCGCCGACTTCGTCGACCACGTCTTCACACAGCACGACGGCTTCAAGCTGGTCTGGCAGCTGGGCGTCACCTACCTGGGCTATCAGCTGCTGACGCTCGCGGTCTTCACCTCGCTGTTCCTCCACGGCTGGATCGGCGGCTGGGTGCTGGCGGCGGCCGTCGTCGGCCAGATGCTCTTCGGCTACTGGGCGATGATCCCGGTCACCAACAGCTGCCCCTTCTTCCGCACGAAGCTCCTGTCCTTCCTGCTGTACCTCCCGATGCTGCTGAACCCCGTGACGACGCTGCTGATCTTCCCGCTCGACTTCGTGCTGACCTACGCCCTGCGGCAGCTTCCGGGCGCGCGCTACCCGTTCAACGACCTCAAGAACAAGAAGAAGCACCGCGGGTTCTGGGAGCGGTACAAAGCGGTCTACAATCGCGTGCGACGACCGGCGGACGTGCGGCCGGCGGTGGGGAGCTGACCCGCGCTTCCGCCGCGCGCCGGCGTCGCCGCGACGTCGCGCGGCACCAGCACGGGGTCCACACCCTGGAAGCAATCTCGCGGCCATGTCGCGTCGCGCGACGTGCCGTGGCCGAACCACGCGCCGGCGTCCAGTCGGGCGGACATCGCGTCTCCCGAATGCGACGCACCCCGCGCGCGGCCGCACGAGCCGCGGGCGTGCGGCGCTCAGCATGCATCTTGCTGGCCCCCGGCGGCGACCGGGCACGGAGCCGGACCGCCCCACGCGAGGAGGAGCCGCGATGAACGAGTTCGAAGACGCATGGACGAACGCTGCACGTCACGTGGAGGGCGCGTTGGCGGGGCAGCTCGAGCCGCGGCAGGTGCAGCGGCTCGTCGGCTTGCTGCGCGCGACGAGCTCCCCCGGCGCGCTCTCGCTGGCCGCGCTCGGCACGAGGCCTGCCGGCGCCGGGGAGGGGGACGGGTCGGTCTTCCTACGCACGCTCGCCGAGGGCGCGGCGCAGCACCCGCGGGTGCGGGCGGTGGGCCTCGACCCGGAGCGCATCGAGGAGATCCTACGCGCGATCCTGGTCGAGCGCACCGGGATCGATCGCCAGGGCGTCGACGCCGAGCTGCTCGGACGGCTGCTGTCGGCGGGAGCGGAGCGCGCCGGGATCCCGATCCGCCCCGAGGAAGTGCCGCGTATCGTCCGTCTCCTGACCAGCGGGGAGTTCTTCGGCGACCTGGGCGAAACCACGGCCATCGTCGTCGACACCGTCCCGAAGATTCCCCTGGCGCTGCTGCGCGACGTTCCCGATCTGTGGAAGCTCCCCCGGGTGCTCCGCCTCGCGGTGAGACGGGACCTCGGCCTCCTCCTGCCCGCCGTGCCGACGCTGCTCGGCGATCTCCGCGACGGGCGGCTGGACCACCCGCCGGGTCTCCTCGTTCACACCATGCGAGCCCTCTACGCCATGACCACCCTCAGGACGATCGCCGAGACCATCTCCGCGCTGATCGACCCCGGGAACCAGTCGGTACGGCTCGCCATCGTGATCTACGCGCGCGCGAACGGGATCGACATCGAGGAGCGCCATCTCGATCTCCTGCGGGGCACCCTGCTCGACACGCAGGATCCGGACCTCGGCCCCGTACTCGCCGAAGCCATCGCGCTGCTGCGGACGCGTTACGGCGCCGACGACCTCGAGCGCGTGCTCGGGCAGCTCGCAGCCTAGGGAGATCGCGCCATGGGCACGTATCCGATCATCCTCGCGCACGGCATCTGCCGGTTCGACATCCTCCTGGCGCACACCGTGCCCCTGCACGACAATGGCCGGAGCGACTGCAGGCACTACTGGCGGCTGATCCGCAGCACGCTCACGCGCGAGGGGTTCTCGGCGCACCACGGGAACGTCCCGTGGGCCAGGGGAGTCCACGATCGCGCCACCGCGCTGCGCGAGGACGTGGAGCGCGTCCTCCGCGAGGCCGGCGCTCCCAAGGTGCACATCATCGGCCACAGCATGGGCGGACTCGATGCCCGCCACATGCTCTACGAGCATCGCGGCGACGCGATCCACGACAAGGTCGCGTCGCTGACGACGATCGGCACACCGCACCTGGGCACGTCGTTCGCCGACGTCGCCCTCGAGCCGGCGCGGCCGCTCCTCGTCATCCTGGCACTCCTGCGCATCGACGACCTCGACGGCTTCCGCGACCTGACGACCACCAGCTGCCGCGCGTTCGACCAGCTCGCCGCCGACTTCGAGCGCGGCTGCGGGGTTCGCTTCCGCACGATCGCGGGCGCGCAGGAGCAGGCACGGGTCTTCACGCCGCTGCGCGACTCCTGGGCCGTCATCCAGGCGTACGAGGGCGACAACGACGGCCTGGTGTCCGTGACCTCGGCGACCTGGCGTCCGGAGTATCTCCAGCACCCGGTGCTCGATGCGGACCACCTGAACCAGCTCGGCTGGTGGCACGTCACCGACCTGGGGCTGGACCTCGTCCCACCGTTCTCGCCCCCGAGCGGGGAGCGGCGCGAGGCACTCGAGCATCGCATGCAGACGTTCTACGTGGACCTGGCGCGCGAGCTGGCGGCGGCGTTCCCGTCCCCCTGAGGAGGCACGCACCGAGGTCGCGCACGAGCGCCCCCAGCCGCGCGTTCGTCGCGTGCTTCGCGTCGACGAGGCGCAGCCGCAGCAGCTCGCGTCCCGCCGCCTGCAGGAGCCGCGCCGTATAGTCGGGGTCGGCGAGGTCGGGGAACCGGCGGCGCAGCTCCCCCTCGAGGTAGCGGTGGACGTTGCGCTGCGCGGCGGCGAGTCGCTCGTGCAGGGCCGGCGGCGCGCCCTCCGGCGGGACGAGGAACAAGCGCCACGTCGCGGGATGCGCATCGAGCGCGTCGAGCACGCCTTCGAACGTGCTCGCCAGCGAGCCGGGGCGCCCGATCGCGGCGACGAACTGCGCGGAGGCCCGCGTGCCCTCGCGGTCGATCAGCGCGACGAACACGCCCGCCAGGTCGCCGAACTGCTGGTACAGCACGGGGCGCGTGATGCGCGCAGCGCCGGCGATCCGGCCCGGGGTGGCCGCGTGGAAGCCCTCGGCGTCGACGATCGCGTGCGTGACGTCGAGGATCTGCTCCCGGCGCTCCGTCGCGCTCAGCCGCTTGCGCATGCCCATCGTCGTTGACCTGGTAACTTACCACCTGTAAGAATGCAACTCGTGCACTACCCCGCGCTCGCGGAACGCGCTCGCAGCCAGCGCACCGCGCTTCCCGCCGTCTACGGCAAGATCGACTTCGACAAGACCCCGTTCCGCTTCACGCGCGACCCGGCCGACAGGTCGGCGCTGCCCGCGTGGGTCGCCCCGCGCCGGCCGCTCCTCGACGACGAGCGCGCGGTCGAGCTCGTCCGCTCGACCACGATGCTGGGCGACGTCGTCGCCGACCGCTACGCCGCGCTGCTCGGGCGCTATGGCCTGCAGGAGCTCGTCGGCATGCTGCGCCAGGCGTGCCGCGAGGGCGTCGAATGCGTCCCGGGCGCCCCCGACGAGCTGCGCGCGCTGATCGCGTCGATGGAGGCCAGGCCCACCTGGCTCGACATGGACCTCGTCGAAGAAGGCGCTCGCCACCTGCGCGTGAGCGCGGCCTACCTCTCGCCGTTCCTCATCCGCGGCGCGTTCCTGGCGACGTTCCTCAACAGCTATGCCGCGCTCCCCATGGCGCTCACCGGCGCGCTCTCGGAGCGCCGCGCGGCCTTCCGCATCAACGAGACGGCGAGCTTCTTCGCCGTCACCACCCTGCCCGGCGCGCTGGATCGCCACCAGGCCGGCTTCGAGGCGGCCGCGATGGTGCGGCTGATGCACTCGATCGTCCGCTTCAACGCGCTGACCCGCTCCGATCGCTGGGACGTCGACGTCTACGGCGTGCCCGTCCCGCAGATCGATCAGGTGCCCGCCGGCATGGTCAACGTCTACCTGCTAGCGATGCGCGCCCGCCGCCGCGGCCGCACCACCTTCGACGCACGCGAGCGCGTCATGCTCGAATTCAGCCGCTACCGCGCCTACCTGCTCGGGCTGCCCGAGGAGCTGCTGCCAGCGACACAGGACGACGTCATCCGCGTGGTACACGCGCGCGCCGCCTGTCTGCGGGACGACTTCGACACGACCTGCCACGCCCTCGTCGGCGCGACGATGGAGGCGTACCTGCGGCCGACGCGGACCCCGTTCGATCGCGCCTTCGACGCCGTCGAGAAGAGCTGGAGCAAGATGTTCCTGCTCGGCTTCCGCGGTGGTGACCGCAAGGCCGCCGCCGCCATGGGCGTGCCGATCCGCGCTGCCGACTTCGCCCGCGTCGCGCTCACGGCGCCGTTCATCCTCGGGCGCTTCACGGGCGTTCGTCTCGCGAGCCGCCTGCCCCTCCTGCGCAACGCGGTCGACGGCTACACGGTCCGCCTCGTCGGCAAGCGCCTCGCCGCCTACGGCCGGCCCGAGTACACCACCGACCCGTCGACCTACCGCGGCTGAGGGGGGCGCTCGGACGGCGTCGGTGCGCTGATCGCCGACCGCCGCACGGCGGCGCGCAACGCGACGTACGTCGGAGCGGGCGATTCAGAACGTCAGCTGATCGAAGCTCTCGAGGTTGATCGGGCCGAGCGGCGTGCACGCATTCGAATCGGCCGGTACCGCGAACGCCACGAGGCGTCGGTGATCGGCACAAAGTCGGCGGGCGGATTCCGGCGCCCCATGCGCGCGAAACGTCGTCGGTCGGGAGGACGCCTTCGGCCACCCCGAACGATACGAGCACGTTCGCGTGGGGGATGCGCAGGTACCCGCTTGCCGACGGGCGAGACGATCTGCATGAGCGCGTCCGAAGTCGGGTGCTTGCGCGCCGCATGCGCGGCGACCGGGCGCGTGAAGCCCGCCGCCAGGAAGGTGGAGACGGGGCGCCCGATCTGCCGTGTGTTCTCGGCGAGCGTCAGCGTCCCAGCGCCGGCAGGTCCGGCTGGCCGGCGTCGTACACGACGCGCTCGCCGTCGAGCCGCGCGTGTCTGGTCAGGGTGTGGATCTTCGGCGTCCCGGGCCCCACGACGTGCCGCACTTCGACGCCGCGGGCGAGGAGCGCGTCGGCGATGAGCCGGCGATGGCAGCGCCACGGCACGGCCTCGGCGCACATGATCGCCGTCGAACGCCGCTCGGCGTTCGCGAGCAGGGTCGCGAGCGCGTCCCGAAACTCGGTGCCGTCCATGTGATCGGCGTAGGCGCGGAAGCTCTCCTCACGCCAGGCACGATGCGGCGAGTCGGGCTGCGCGCGGCGGCGGCCGCCCAGCTCCGGCATCCAATCGTACCCGAACCCACGCTCCGCCAGCGACGTCGCGAGCGCGTCGCGGGCGAAGTGCGGATGCCGGCGCGAACCGGGGTGCCGTCGGACGTCGGCAACGGCGCGGATGCCGTGCGCGGCGAGCAGTGCGAGAAAGTCGTCGAGCGCGCGGGTGGAATGGCCGATCGTGTGGACGACCACGTCCGCGAGTGTAGCAGATGCGTGCGCAGGGAGATGCGCGCGGCGCCGGTCGCTCGGCGCATGCGATGCGGCCTGCAGGGCTCGTTGCCGGACCGATCGCGCAGGCAGGCGAGGTACGGCTTCCCGAGGCGCCCTTTCGCGCACGTCGGCGAAACGAAAGGCAGCCCGCCGGCGCTCGCGCGCCGCGGGACGATGGCGTAGGGCTCGGGCGTGGAAACGGCCACCGACGCCTTCATCGAGCGCTTCACCGTCGCGCCGACGGGCAGCGGGACGCTCGACGGTCTCCGCTTGGCCGTGAAGGACCTGATCGACGTCGCCGGGCATCGGACGGGCTGCGGCAACCCGCGCTGGCGCGAGACGCATCCGCCGGCGGTGGCGCACGCCGTCGCCGTCGAGCTGCTGCTGGCGGCGGGCGCGCGCCTCGTCGGCAAGACGATCAGCGACGAGCTGGCGTTCAGCATCATCGGCGAGAACGCCCACTACGGCACGCCGCGGAACCCCGCGGCGCCCGATCGCATCCCCGGCGGGTCGTCGAGCGGCTCGGCGTCGGCGGTGGCGGGCGGCGAGTGCGACGTCGGCCTCGGCACCGACACGACCGGCTCGGTGCGTGTGCCGGCAGCGAGCTGCGGCGTCTTCGGCATGCGGCCGACGCACGATCGCGTCTCCCTGGCGGGCGTCATGCCGTTCGCGCCGAGCTTCGACACGGTGGGGGCGATGGCGCGCGATCTTCCGACCCTGGCGCGCGCCATGCGGGTCCTCGCCGGGCTCGAGGATCGTCCCGCCGGCCCGTCGCCGCGGGTCGCGCTGGTGCGCGAAGCCTGGACGCTCGCCGAGCCGGGCGTCCTCGACGCCGGGCGCGCCTGGCTGGCGACGCACGGCGTGCACGCCGAGGAGGTCGGACTGGCCGACCTCGTGGGCTCCGAGGGCCGCAATCCGGCGACCTGGCTCGCGACCCACTGTCAGCTCCAGTGGGCCGAGATCGCGGCGTCGCTCGGCAGCTGGGTGGCGTCGGCTCGGCCGCAGTTCGGCGACCTGATCGCCGCCAACTTCCGGCTGCTCGACCAGGTCGATCGCGCGCGGCTCGGCGAGCGCGTGGCGCTCCGCGAGCGGCTGGCGGCGCGGCTCGGCGGCGCGCTCGCCGACGGACGGCTCCTCTGCATCCCCACGACCTCGGCGCCGCCGCCGCGCAAGGGCCATCCCTTCGGCGACCGCACCGACGACGCCTACATGACGCCGACGCTCACGCTGCAGACGTTCGCCAGCATCGGGCGTCTACCGCAGGTGACCGTGCCCGCCGGCATGGTCGACGGCGCACCGGTGGGCGTATCGTTCCTCGCGGGGGCGGGCGAGGATGCACGGCTCCTCGCCTGGCTCGCCGGCGTCGTGCGCTGATCGCCGGCGCCACGCTCGCCCAGGCGTGTATCCGGCGCGCCGGGCGTGGGCGCCGGGTCCGATCGCAGGACCGCGACACGAGTGATCACGCGCCTGCGCGCGCGCCGCGTCATCGGTTTTGCTTGCTTCCCGTTGACGCCGCCGCATGCGCTGCGATACCGCGAGTGCCTGGGGGGAGTCACTGATGCGCACCGTCTCGCCGATCGTCCGCTTGCTCTCGATGGCGCTCATGGCAGGCCTGTGGGCCGCCCCGGCAGTCGCGCAGATCGACGTCACCGGACGATGGAAGGTGACCCAGCACGAGACCACCTTCGGGTTCACGTACGAAAGCCTGTTCACGCTCGTGCAGGCGGGCTCCGCCGTGACGGTCGAGCCGCCGTCCGGGTACTCCGGCGGCACGGTCGATCCGCTCAGCGGCGCCCTCCACCTGGACGGTCAGGGCTCCTGCTTCAACATCTTCACCGGCCAGGTCATCATCATCCCCTGGTCCATCGACGCCGTCGTGGCGGCGGACGGACAGACGTTCACCGGCACGTTTCAGGAGTCCGTCCAACCGACGCGGAGCTGTTTCAACATCAGCGGGCCGCTCGAGGCCGTGCGCCTGCCCGAGACGTGCGGCAACGGCGTCGTCGACGACGGCGAGCAGTGCGACGAAGGCGCGAGCGGTGGAGATTGCTGCACGGAGCTCTGCACGCCGCGCCCGTCCGGATGGACGTGTGCCTCCGACGGCGCCGCCTGCACCGCGGGTGCCTCGTGTGACGGGGCCGGCACCTGCGTCCAGCACCTGAAGCCTGCCGGCACGCTCTGCCGGCTGCCGGAGAACGCATGCGACACGGCCGAGGTCTGCGACGGCGTCTCGTCGTCATGTCCGCCGCCGACCTCGCCCACCGAGCCCGACGTCGACGGTGACGGCATCCTCGACGGCTGCGACTTCTGCCTCGGCGGGCCGCTCGAGAAGGTCACGCTCCGCTTCGGCAGCTTCCAGCCGGGGCGCAAGGACTTCCTGAAGCTCCGGGCCGGCGTGCGCCTCCCGCCGGGGACGCCGTTCCACAACCCGCAGTTCGATCCCCAGTTCCTGGACAAGATCGTCACGCTGCGCGACGCGACCGGCCGGGCGATCGTCGCCGAGCGGATCCCCGGCACGACCGTCAGCGGCCCGCCCTTCGAATGGAAGCAGAAGGGCACCCGCTGGACGTTCGTCAACCGGGGCACCACCCTCACGCAGGTGGCGCGCATGCAGATGGGCCCGTCCCGTCGCGATCCGAACGTCTGGGACGTGCGCGTCGCCATCCCGCAGGGCGTGCTCCCGGACGACGCCGGCCCGCCGCCCTATGCGGTGGAAGTGGAGCTCTATCGCACCGGGAACCCGAGCGAGGACTGCGGGCGCACCGTGCTCGGCCTGCCGGGATCGCCCTCGCCGCGCTGCGCGGCGCCGAACGGGAGGGGCGTGATCGCGTGCAGGTAGGTGGAGGCGTGCTCGCTCCCCCTCTCCTCGATGTGGTCCCCGCGAGCACGCCTTCGCGAGGATGAATTCGGAGCGGCCCCGAGCATGGTCACGGTGACGGAGCCCTTCACGGTGGCGAGGCCGTAGCGGCCGAGGCCGAGAAAGGTCGACAGGCCCGCCCGGGAGGACGCCGTGAGAGAGTTCCCGCCGGTGCTGAAGAAAGCGTAGCCCGTGGCAATGTCTCCGGCGCTGAAGTCGATCGTCGTGTTGCGGCCGACCGAGCCCTGCCCGACGTACAGGTACGCGCGCGCCGCGCTCCGGAAGGTGAACGACGTACCCACCTCGAGGTGGCTCACCTTGACGTCGACGGCATCTCCGTCGCGCGTCGAGTCGATCTTCAGGCTTCGATCGACCTGCACAGTCCCTGCGTCGAGATCGTCGATGCCCTCGAGGCTGAGCGAACGAGCCGCGTGGAAGTCCTCGCCCATGACGAGCTGGTCGAAGGCGCCGCCGAGATCGACGGTCGCGTCTCGCTTGATCGTCACGGGCTCCCCCGCGAGGCCGATCCGCACGGTCTGCGCGGCGGCCGCCCCGCCCCGCACCTTGAGCGACCCGCCGATCGTCGCGGCAGTGCCGGGAATCGTCACGTCGGCTTCACCGGGGAGATCGAGCGTCAGCGATCCCGGGAGCGCCGAGTCGAGCGCGAGGACCATCGCCGCCACCGCCGTCGACGTGGCGGGGCTGCGGAGGATCGGGTTGGTCGGCGGCGGGGAGGACAGCAGCGAGCCGCTGACGCTCACCAGCAGACCGCCGTCGGGCATGCGCGTCGCCACCACGAGGTCGGCGTCGAGCTGGGTGACCGTCGTGGTCTTGCCGCTGACCGTGACCGCGAACGTCGCGGCGGCGGGGTGGGCTCCCGCCAGGAGAAGTGCGGTGCTCGCCATGCCGGCGAGGAGTCAGTAACCGTGTGCCCTGCGAATCATCGGATCGTCCCTCCTCGTTCTCGCGTTGGCGCGTCCGTTCAGCGGCTTGCGGCTCCGATCGCCGTCAGGGTCCAGCGCAGCAGCAGCTCGTCGGTCGACTCGAAGCGGACCACCCGTCCGGTGGTGCTGGTGCCGCAACGATAGATGCCGAAGACTCGAGGCCGGCGGCGGGCGACTCGCGATGATGCCCGGCGGCGACCGTTTGTCCTAGTCCGATCAGTGGACTAACCTGACTCCATGGCGATCATCGCGAACGTCCACGAGGCCAAGACGAACTTCTCGAAGCTTCTCGAGCGGGCGCACCGGGGCGAGGAGGTCGTCATCGCGAAGGCGGGCAAGCCGTACGCTCGGCTGGTGGCCGTGACGCCGCCTGGCGACCGCAAACCCGGGACGTTCCGGGGCCGCATCGCTGGGGATGTGCTGGGAGGAGTCGGTCCCGACGACTCGCGGTGGGGGTGAGCACCTTCCTCCTCGACACGTGCGCCCTACTCTGGTGGATGGCCGATGCCCCCGAGCTGGGCCGCACCGCACGCCGAACGATCGCCAAACCCGACAATCAGATCGTCGTCTCTGCCGCCTCGTTGTGGGAGATCGCGATCAAGCGACGCAAGGGACGTCTCACCGGCGTCGACGAGTACCTGGTGCGCTATCCGGAGCTACACGATCGATGGGGGTTCCTGCTCGCCTCGATCGATCCCGAAGACGCCGTCGTGGCAGGCCTGCTCGACATTCCGCACGATGACCCCTTCGACCGCATGCTGATCGCGCAGAGCCGACGTCTCGAGGCGCGGATCGTGACCTGCGACGAGGCGATCACGCGGCACGTGCGGCGGTGCGTCTGGTAGGCCGCCGGAGGCGGTCAGCGGCCCTCTCCTTTGCGCGCTCGCTCGAGGCGCAACTGCACCCCTCCGACGCCAGCAGGCCGGCAGGACGTATACCTTCTGCGGCGCCCCGACCGCGCCTGGGTTCGAGTCGTCGAAGTGGGGAACGCGCGCGTGGCGCGAGCTACTTCAAGCCTCGAAGTGGGGCGCGCGAGCGTGGCGCAGGCCATTTCAACTCCCGAAACGGCTCCGCACGCCTGCCGTGAGCCGTTTCAATCCCTGCAAAGCCGGTGCTGCCCACCCGGATCGGCCCTACACCGCGTCCGGCCCGAGCCGAACGAGCATCTTCCCCGCGTTCGCGCCCGTGAAGAGCCCGAGGAACGCCTCCGGCGCCTTCTCGATCCCCTCGACGACCGTCTCCTCCCACTTCAGCTTCCCCTCGCGCACCCACTGGCCCATCTCCATGAAGAACTGCGGGACCATGTCGAGGTAGTTCGTGACGATGAAGCCCTGGAAGGTGATGCTCTTGCCGACGACGAGGATGATGTTGCGCGGCCCCGGCGGCGGCTCGGTCGCGTTGTACTGGCTGATCATCCCACACGCGACGATCCGCCCGAGCCGATTCATCTGCTCGAGCGCGACCTCGAGGTGCTCACCGCCGACGTTCTCAAAGTAGATGTCGATGCCCTTCGGCGCCGCCTTCTTCACCGCCGCCCCGAGGTCGCCGCAGGTCTTGTAGTTCACGACCGCATCGACGCCGGCCTCGCGCTTCAGCCACGCGAGCTTCTCGTCGGACCCGGCCGAGGCGACGACGCAGCACCCCTTCGCCTTCGCGATCTGGCAGACCGCCGACCCGACGGCACCCGCCGCCGCCGAGACGAAGACCGTCTCGCCCGCCTTCGGCTGCCCGATGCGCAGGAAGCCCGAGTACGCCGTGAGCCCCGGCATCCCGAGCACGCCGAGGTACGCACCGAGCGGCGCCACGGTCGGATCGACCTTCTGCACCATGGCGCCGTCGGAGACCCAGTACTCGCGCCACCCGCCGCTCCCGAAGCCGCAGACGTACTCGCCGGCGGCGAAGCCAGAGTGCTTCGACTCCACCACCTGGCCGACGGAGCCACCGTCCATCACCTGCCCGACCTGGAACGGCGGGACGTAGCTCTCGCGATCCATCATGCGCCCACGCATGTACGGGTCGACGGACATGAACACGTTGCGGACGAGGAACTGGCCGTCGGCGGGGCGCGGCATCGGGACTTCGACGAGGGCGAAGTTGTCGGCGGTCGGGGTGCCGACGGGGCGGGTCTTCAGGTGGATCTCACGGGGCATGGGGTGCTCCTCCGGGGGCGGACTGTTTCACGGGTTCCGCAGTGACGCCATGCTCGGTGCGTTGAGCGGTTAATGTAGCGGGCACACGCGTGTCGATCACGACTCGACGCGGCTGCGTCCCGTCCAGCGAGCGCCAAGCGGCAGCAGACGTTTGAGTGGGGTCTTGGCGCACACCGTTCGCGCTGCGCGGAGGGCAGCGATTGCCGGTGCGGGTTCATCGGCCGGCTATGAGGCGACTTCCGATAGAGTCCGGCTCGACGTGCGCGACGGCGTGTGCGGACGTGCTTGGAGGCGATGGCTCAAAACACACGCGCCAAAACGCTGGGCCGTCGCGACGCTGCGCAGCACGGGTATCTTTCCGGATGGACGTGCTACAGGGTTGCTTCGTACGCATAAGGAGCCTACATTCGCCCGCCATGCGAGTTCGGTCCGCATGCTCGCCGGCGAAGCTCATCGCATCCTCGGCGAACGCCCAAAAGCTTCCCAGCGGCTCCGTTTATCAGATGGCTCCCCGAGAAGCCCTCGCCAACGCCGATGGCTTGAGGAATGCGGCACCGGCCAGCAGCGTCCCCGACGCGCCCCGCGGGGTGGATCGGCCAGCACCACTCCGCCACTGCACTACGCGTGGAGCATCGTCGGGACGCGCGGCGCCAAGCCGCTCAACTCAAGCGAACGCTCCGATTCGGACGGATGGCTAGTCCGTGACTTCAGCAGATCGCGCGCGAATACTCGCTCCGAGCAAAAGCGCAGCGTTCGATGCTGCCTACCGGCAACATGCGAGCACATTCCGAACATGGCTGATCGCGTTCGGGGTAGGGCTGCCTGTATTCCTTGCCAGCAACGACCGGATCCTGAGGGCATTCGTACGTGCCCCACACGCGCGCTGGATCGCATTGCTGTTCCTAGGTGGGGTGATTCTTCAGGTACTGCTAGCGCTCGTAGACAAGTACGCTGATTGGTTCTGCGTTTCAGCGACCGACGATCGGCGAAGTACGGATTCGTGGAGAGCAACGCTCGGTGTTTGGTGGCTCCTGCACGACTGGCCAAGCGTCGCGGTAGACCTCGCTTCGATCGCGTGCTTCTCCATCTCTGCGTATGCGGTCTTGAACCTCCTGTGTGAGATCTGACGGTGTGCGGACAATCCCGTAGCCATCGAACACTTTCCAACGCGGGCTTGCAGCGGCCGGCGGCTGGCACCGACGGCATCCCGTCGCTGAACTAGGCTGCAGAGCCAGTGGACGTCGAAGCTTTCCTCGCCTTTCTTCAAGGAGCCACGTCGAGTTCCTCGGCACTCCTGTTGGCGGCAGCCTTCCTCGCGGCGCTCCTCGCGAGCTGGTTCCTAAAGGGCCTACTAACCGAGAGTGGAAAGCGTGCCGCTCAAGGGATTTCGCCCGGCACACCTGCTGCCGTCGCACGTGTCATCGCCATAAGCCTCGGCTGCGGAGCGACCTGGATCGCCCAAGCCTACCTTGCGTTCTTTGCGTTTTCTTTCGGGCTCGGCGCATTGTGGCTGCCCCTGACCCTGATCGCGAAGCCTGAGCCATGGAAGAATGTCCTGGTGATCGCGCCCTTCTCCGCGGTGCTCTCGTACGGTTGTCTCCGCATTCTTCGTCACGCCGGGTCGTGGCGTCGAGACCTCCTTGCGGGCCTCCGAGTTGGGAACTCGACTCCCGAAACGTAGACCGGGTTTGATTTCCAAAGTGGCAGGATCCTTCGGCCGGCACGGAGCCGAGAGCCCATCCTCTCGATGATGACAAAGGAACACTCGCCCAATGCCTGACAAGCACCCTTATGTCTCGGCGCCTGGCGGACTCGTTCAGGTGATCACGCACCTCCGCAGGTCGTTTCCGGCCACCGTCACGGCTGAGACACTCCGCAAGCTGGGATACGCCCCGAAGAACGAGAGCTACGTACTGAACGTTCTTCGTCATCTCGAGATGATCGATGACCAAGGTCAGCGCACAGCTGACGCGCAGACCATCTTCTCGCAGCACGACGACACTGCCTTCGCGAAGCAGTTCGCCGGCCTCGTCAAGAAGGCGTACTCAAGCCTTTTCGAATTGCATGGGGAAGCCTCGTGGACGCTCGACCAGGAAGCGCTCATCACGTTCTTCCGATCCTCGGATCAGACGACCGACATCGTGGGCAAGCGGCAGGCGAGCACGTTCCAGCTGCTGGCCGGCTTCGCGGGCCACAAGGACGTTCCAGAAGCGAAGGGCAGGAAAAAGGACGCCACAAAGCAACTAGTGCGTCCTGCGAAGCGCAGTGCTGCGCCCCCTAATCCAGGCGCGACACACGCACACGCGAAGGATGCCGATGACGCCCCGAAGGACCCGGCGGTCGGTGGATCAGCCGTGGGGTTAACCGTGCGTATCGAGATCAACCTGCCTGCAGACGGGGATCAGGACACCTACGATCGCATCTTCAAGAGCATCCGCGACAACTTGCTCAATGGCTAACGCACTCGGCGTCTTCGAAGCCATCGTTCGCCGGGCTGGGCGACACACCGAGGCGCGCTCCCAGCCAACAGGAGGCACACATCCGTTCGACGAGCGGGACATCCATCCGGGACTTCCTTCGGTCGTGCGCGATCTGTTCGACGACGGGCACTATGCACAGGCGACGTTCGAGGCGTTCAAGCTTGTCGACAAACAGGTTCAACAGCACTCCAAGCTCGGCGAGTCCGGCTTCAAGCTTATGATGCAGGCATTCGCCGATACGTCGCCGGCGATCCAACTCACTCCTCTATCCACAGTGAGCGAACGCGACGAGCAAAAGGGCTTCCAGTTCCTCTTCGCCGGCTCCGTTCTTGCGATTCGCAACCCCAGGGGGCACGAAGTGTCGCTTCCCGATGGCCCTGACCGGTGCTTGGACCACCTGTCACTTGCATCGCTGCTATTGCGACGCTTGGACGAGAGCGGTTTCAGGTGCGCATCCTAACCTGAGCTGTCAGAGGCCGGTGCTAGCGAGCGTCGCGGAGACAAGAGCGATCTCTCACACGCGCTCGATCACCGTTCCCGTCCCAAGCCCCCCACCACAGCACATCGACACCAACCCATACCTTCCGGCCGTCCGTTCCAACTCATGCAGCGCGGTCGTGATGAGCCGCGCCCCCGTGGACCCCGTCGGGTGCCCGAGCGCAATCGCCCCCCCGTTCGGGTTCACCCGCTCCGGGTTCGGCCGCAGCTCCTTCTCCCAGGCCAGCACCACCGACGCGAAGGCCTCGTTCACCTCGAACGTCGCGATGTCGTCGATCGTGAGACCCGCCTCCGCGAGCACCTTGCGCGACGCCGGGATCGGCCCCTTCAGCATCGTCACCGGATCGACGCCGACGAGCGTCGTCGATACGATGCGCGCCCGCGGCGTGAGCCCGAGCCGCTTCAGCCCCTTCTCCGACGCCAGCAGCACCGCCGACGCCCCGTCCGACACCTGCGACGACGTGCCCGCCGTGTGGATCCCGTCCGGCTCGACGACCGCCTTCAGCGCCGCGAGCTTCTCGAGCGACGTCTCGCGCAGGCCCTCGTCGCGGTCGACGAGCTTCGTCTCGCCCGTCGGCTTGCCGTCCTCGCCGAGGATCGGCGCCTCGACCGGGACGATCTCGCGCGCGAAGCGGTTCTCCTTCCAGGCCTGGATCGCGAGCTGCTGGCTGCGGAGGCCGAAGCGATCCGTGTCCTCGCGGGTGATGCCGTACTCCTTGGCGATCATCTCCGCGCCCTGGAACTGCGTCTTGAACGCGTAGCGGCTGCGGTAGGCCTTCGAGAGCGGGGAGCCGCCCTGCGAGTTCGAGCCGAGCGGGACGCGGGTCATCATCTCGACGCCGCAGGCGAGCGCGACGTCTTCGATGCCGGCGCCGACGAGCGCGGCGGCGATCGACGTCGCCTGCTGGCTCGAGCCGCACTGGCTGTCGACCGTCGTCGCGGCGACCTCCATCGGCAGGCCGGCGGCCAGCCACGCGCAGCGCGCGATGTCGAACGACTGCTCCGCGACCTGCGACACGCAGCCGCCGATGACCTGGCCGACCTGCGCCGGGTCGATCTTCGCGCGCTCGACCGCGGCCTTCTGCACCGCGCCGAGGAGATCGGCCGCGTGCATGCCCGCGAACCCGCCCTTGCGGCGCCCGATCGGGCTCCGCACTGCCGATACGATGTACACGTCCTGCATCCGGTGGGCTTAACGCGAACCCGGTGCGTGACGCCAGCGTCACACCCTCGGCACGCCCCGCCGGCGCCGGCCACGCCGAGACCGTCCTCGTCGCGCGCGGACCGCGCGGCCCATGGACTTACGCTCATTCGGTCGTTTACCTTCGCAAGTCATGGAGTCGGTCACGCTGTCGGGCAGGTACCAGCTCGTGCTGCCGCGCGGCGTGTGTGACCGGCTCTCGGTTCGTCCGGGCTCGAAGCTCACCGTCGTCGCCAAGGGCGGAGTCATCTACCTCGTGCCCGAACGTCCCATGAAGGCCTTTCGCGGCATCGTTCGGGGCGCCACAGGCGAAGGACTGCGCGACAGGAAAAATCGGTTCTGACGCTCGGCGATGCGAGCGGCGGGATCGAGGATCTCGCGGCCTGCTGTCGGCTGATCGGTTCGCTAGCACCTCCAGTGGTGCGACCGACTCGGGTGAGCGCGATCGAGGTCTACAAAGTCCTGCGGCGCGATTTCTCGGAAGAGCGCGTACTGGAGGCGGTGGCGGCCATGCACCGCGCCGAGGTCGTCCCGGTCGACGAGACACTCGCGCTCGAGGCCGCCGACCTGTCATTGGCGCATCGACTCGCGATGGCCGACGCGATCATCTACGCGACGGCACTCCGCACCGGTGCGACCCTCGTGACGGGCGACGCCGACTTCACGGCACTGCCGGACGTCGTCGTCATTCGCTGAGCGCCTCACAGCGTCGGCACGCCCCGCCGTCGCCGGCCGCGCGGAAACGCCGCGTCGATGCGGGCGATCTCGCCCGCCGTCAGGCGCAGGTCACCGGCCGCCGCGTTCTCCTGCGCGTGCGCGACGCTCGACGCCCGCGGGATCGTGAACGTCCCCGGCTCGCGCACCAGGAACGCCAGGGCAACCTGGAACGGCGAGACGCCGTGCGCGTCGGCCACCGTCTGCAGCACGCGCCCGCCGGCCGAGCGCGGCGACGGGAACGCGCCGGACCCGAACGGGCTGTAGCCGACCATCGCGACCTCGTGCGCGCGGCACCACGGCAGCACCGCGTGCTCGATGGCGCGCTCCTCCAGGTGGTAGAGCACCTGATTGCAGGCCGGCGTCCCGAGCGCGGCCACCTCGGCGAGATCATCCTCGTCGAAGTTGCTGACGCCCCACGCGGCGATCTTGCCCTCGGCGACGAGCCGATCGAACGCGGCGACCGTCTCCGCCAGCGGATGCCGGCCGCGCCAGTGCAACAGGTAGACGTCGAGCCGCTCCGTCCGTAGCCGGCGCAGCGAGCGCTCACACGCGGCGATGGTCCCGGCACGCGACGCGTTCTCGGGCAGCACCTTCGAGACCAGGAACACCTCGTCGCGCCGCCCGGCGAGCGCCTCGCCCACCATCTCCTCGACGACGCCGCGGCCGTACAGCTCGGCGGTGTCGACGTGGGTCATGCCGGCGTCGAGCCCGGCGCGCAGGGTGCGGACGACGCCGGCGCGCGACGCCTCTTCGAGCTGCCACGTCCCCTGCCCGACCACGACCACGCTCCCGCACGCACCGAACGACCGCTCCTGCATGGCGGCCATCCTAGCGTGATCGTCGCGGGACGGGACCTCTGCCGCAGTCCGCGCGCGCACGGACCGCAGCCCTCCCGCTGCACCCTGATGCCGCGACGCCAGCACGGACGGGCCGCACGCTTCTGGCACCCGTCGTGCTACTACGCGGCATGGCCACCGCCGCCCCCGACTCCCGCTGCGACGACGCCCCCGGCCGCCTCGTGCCGGTCATCGACCGCAACCGCTGCGAGGCGAAGGCCGATTGCATCGAGGTCTGCCCCTACGGCGTCTTCGAGCTGCGCGCGCTGACCGCCGAGGAGCGCGCGCCGCTGTCGCTCATCGGCCGCGTGAAGCTCTTCGTCCACGGCGGCAAGCAGGCGTTCGCCGTCCACGCGGACCAGTGCCGGGCGTGCGGGCTGTGCGTGACGGCGTGCCCGGAGAAGGCGATCAAGCTACGCGCGTCGTGATCAGCGTCATCTCGCGCGGGGCGCGGGCTTACGATTCGACGCGGAGCGCTTCTCGCCCCGCCCACGCCGATCCCGCGAGTCGACGTACTGGCGCAACCAGGCCCGCGAGCTGAGCCACAGGTTTCCCTGTCGGACCGCGCGCAGCCGCTCACTCAAGACCAGCTGCCGCAAGTAGACGGCTGGGTAGGGACCGGTGGCGGCGAGTGCGCTGAGCGGAACGAGCTTGGCGTCACCCGCGAGATTCGGGATCAGGAAGCGGCTCAGCGTATCGCTGACGGCGCGAGCGACGATCTCCGTCAGCGGTCGCAAGTTGCCCTCGTCGGCACTCTTCAATGCGTGGAGATATTTCGACCGGTCCGAAGCGAGGATCACGGCGGGAGAGTAGCCGCGCTGGAGCAGGAGAAAGTTCAGCACGAGCCTTCCGACACGTCCGTTGCCGTCGACGAAGGGGTGGATGCGCTCGAACCAGGCGTGATGCTCGGCCGCATGCGCGATCGGGTGCCGGCCAGCGGGCCGCGCCGTGGAGGCGCTCCATTGCGCCATGTCCGCCTGGATCGCCGGAGGCACCGACACCCGCACCGCTCGAACCCGCACGCCGCTCTTGCGCCATGCGCCCGGCGCGTCACGAGTGGCAGGCGGCTCGACGGCCCACACCGCACCGACGGTGATCGCGTGGATCTCCGACACGACGTTGAGCGGAACACCGTCGCACTCCGCCGCCATGCGATAGACCCAATCGGCGGCTCGGGCGTAGCAGTCGACCTCGAGGCTTTCGAGGAGCGTCGCGGCCGGCCGGCGCCGCTCCACGAGCGCCTCGACCTCGGCCCGCGTCATCGTGTTGCCCTCGATGGCGGTCGAGTTGTGCACGTCGTCGAGCCAGATCGCTCGCAGAATCTGGTCGGCCTCGACGGCTCGCGGGAGGCCGCCGAGATGCGAATGCAGCAGGGTCACTTCTTCGTCGACGCGGGCGAGGACCTCGTCGAGCGACGGACGCCCCGGCGCACGCGAGCCGGATTTTTTCCTACTCCATATCGGCACGTAATCGAGAAAGTAGCAAAACGGCGTCGCCGGCGCCAGTTTCCTACGACTTATATTGCGACGGCCCGAGGAGTAGGAAAAGCCCGCAACTGCCTGGGATCACTGGGCCAGCAGCACCCTACCCCCGGAAGTGCGGCAGCACGCCCTCGGCGAACAGCCGCGCCGGCTCGCGCGTGTCCTTCCCGAAGAACTCGATCACGAACGTCGTGCACCCGAGCTTCACGTGCCGCTCGATGCGCCGGGTCACCTGCGCCGGCGTGCCCCAGATGCCGTGCTCCTCGAGCCCGCCGCCCATGTGCCCGCCGTAGATGCGCGCCGCCTTCGCCATTGCGTCCTTCGCCCCGGCCTCGTCCGCCGCGATGACGACGAGGCACTGCTGCGACACCTCGATCTCGGCCGGGTCGCGGCCGACGGCGTCGCAGTGGCGGCGCAGGACCTCCACCTTGCGGCCGAGGTCGGCCTGGTGGACGGCGAGGTTGTTCCAGATGTCGGCGTGCTTCGCGGCGATGCGCAGGAGCTTCTTCTCGCCGCCGCCACCGATGAGGATGGGCGGCACGCGCACCGGCTTGGGCTCGCAGATCACCTCCTGCACGCGAGCGTAGCGGCCGTCGAGCGTGACCGCCGGCTCGGTCCACATCTTGCGGAAGAGCACGCACGTCTCCTCGAGCGCCTCGAGCCGCTCCGCCACCGGCGGGAACGGCGCGCCGTAGCCCTCGAACTCCGCCGCGAACCAGCCACTGCCGAGCCCGGCGATGACGCGGCCGCCGGCGATGTTGTCGATGGTCGCGATCTGCTTCGCGAGCAGCGCCGGGTTGCGGAAGTACGGCGGCGTCACGAGTGTGCCCAGCTCGACCTTCTCCGTCACCGCGGCGACGGCGGCGAGCAGGCTCCATGCCTCGAGGATCGGGAACGCGGGCATCGGCACGCCGTAGAGGTGGTCGCACACCCACACCGAGTCGAAGCCGAGGCGGTCGAACTCGACGGCGGCGGCGCGGGCGTCGGCCCACGAGCGCTTGATCTGGGGAAGGGTCACGCCGAAGCGCACGGGTCGGGTCATGGGTCAGGCTCTCCTCTCGACGACGCGCCGCAGCCACGCCGGGTCTTCCTGCATCGCGGCGTGGACCGCGCTCTCGCTGCCGGCGAGCTCTACCACCACGCGGAGCAGGTTGTCCCGCGCCCAGCGCGCCAGCGGATTGCGGAGATGGCTCAGCTGGCCCATGCGCTGCGACGTGTCCTGCACCCGGCGCACGGGGCGGCGGCGACGCTGCTCCCAGCGCGCGAGCGCGTCGCCGCCGCGGCGCAGCTCGCCCGCGAGCAGCGCGACGTCGACGAGGGCGCTGTTGGCGCCCTGCCCCAGGTTCGGCGCCATCGCGTGCGCGGCGTCGCCGACGAGGACGAGGCGGCCGTCGGACCAGCGCGCGCAGTCGACGCGGCGGACGGTGTTGACGAGCAGCGCGTCGGCGTCGCCGAGGCTCGCGAAGGCGCGCCCCGCCGGCTCGCAGACGCCGCGCCAGTGCGACGCGAGCGCCGCCACGTCGCGCGCGGCGAGCGCGTCGCGCAGCGCCGGAGCACGCGTCGACGCGAACACGTAGGTCGCGCCGTCGAGCGGGGCGCCGCCGAAGATGCCGAGCGGCGTCCACCACTCGCCGACGCCGTCCAGCACGCCGGGCGCGACCAGGGCGCGCACGTAGGTGAGGCCGTCGCGCGTGCGGGCGTCGAAGCGGCCGCCGGCGCGGACGCGGGAGTGGACGCCGTCGGCGCCGACGACGAGATCGTACGTCTCCGTCCGCGTCGCGCCGCCTTCCTCCCAGACGACACGCCCGTCGGCCGACGCCTCGCGCACGTCGGCGCCGAAGCGGGACGTGATGCCCGGGGCGGCAGCCACCGCGTCGAGCAGCGCCGTCTGGAGGTGGCTGCGGCGGATGGCGAGCAGGTGGTCGAGGCCCTCGCCGAAGTCGGGCACGGTGGTGTGCAGGATCGGCCGGCCCGCGGCGTCCATGACGGCGCCGGCACGCAGCACGGTGCCGACGTTCCGCAGCGACGCCTCGAGGCCGAGGCCGTAGAGCACCGCGAGGCCGTTCGGCTGGAGCAGGATGCCGGCGCCGACCGCGCGCGGCTCGGCGACGCGCTCGAGCAGCGTCACCTCGGCGCCGTCGCGCGCCAGCAGCAGTGCGCACGCGGCGCCGCCGATGCCGGCGCCGGCGACGAGGACGCGGCTCACATCCGGCGCCCGACCGTGCGCAGCAGCTGGCCCAGCTTGTGGTACGCGGGCGTCGGGCTCTCTTCGCTCTTCGGCTCGTAGGGACCGGTCAGGTAGGGCAGGTACATCGAGCGGCGCAGGCTCGCGGCGCCCTCGCGCTGCGAGAGCGCGACGCGATGCCACAGCCGCCCGTCGTGCACGGTGAGATCGCCGGCCTCGGTCTCGACGCAGACCTCGCTCGCATCCTCGCCGTGCGAGACGAAGTAGACCTTGCGGAAGCACATCGACCAGAAGCCCTGCGTGTGGCTGCCGGGGATCAGTCGCAGGCCGCCGTTGTCGCGCGTGCAGTGGTCGAGGTGCAGGCCGACGTTCAGCATCTCCTGCGGCATGCGGCCGTAGAAGAGATCGCGCAGGCCGTCGGTGTGCCAGCCGAGCCGCGGGTACACGCTGCCGGGCACGTTGAGATACCGATTGATGACCACGCCGTCCTTCTCGCTGTCGCCGATGCGCGCCTCGGCGCCGACGAGGCCGAGGATCGGCCGGAAGCGCTCGTCGCGCACGAAGGCGTGGATGCGCTCGGAGAAGACCGACGTGAACGCGAGCCGCTGTAGGAACGGCCGCTGCTCGTGATCGCGACCGAAGAAGAGCGGGATGCCGAAGACGTGCGTGCGGCCCTCGCGGAACCACTGCGCCTCGATGCGCTCCATCTCCTCGCACAGCATCGCGACCTCGTCGGGCGTCGCGACGCGGCGGAAGTGGATGAAGCCGTGCTCGCGCAGGAACGCGCGCTGCTCGTCGGTGATCGTCGCGCCGAGCGTGAACTTGGTGTCGAGTGGAAGCGGCGTCGCCATCGCGATGGACCGGGATACCATCCGGCGACGCGTCGTCGCCACCCGTCGAACCCCCTTGCACGGGGGCGGCGATCGGTGGCATGCCTCCGGCCGTTGGCATCCTACAAGGCAGTGACCGTTCGGGTGCACGCCGGGCTGCTGAAGCGCCTCCAGCGCGCTCGCAACGCCCGGACCCCGTCCGAGCTGATCCAGGCGCTCCTCGCCGAAGCCGCCGAGAACGCCCGCACGACGCGCGACCATCTCGACGACGTCGCTGCGCCGCCGGTGCGCGGCTCGGCCCGCAGCGCGACCTGACGCGCCCTCACCGCGTGATCCGCACCCAGACCTGTGCGTCGAACGGCACGAGCCGCTCGGGCGGCACGCCCGCAGCGGCGAGCGCCGCGCGACGGTGGAGAGCGGACCCGAAGGGGCGGACGTTGCCACGCTGGAGCCTCCTCGATGCGACCACCCGCGGCGTCGCAGGCTCTCGCCGTCTAGTGTCCCGAGTCCGAAGCTCTGCTCGGTCCGGACGAGGGCCTCACGGCGACCTGCACCGGCGACCATCGCCCCGGCTCGGCGGTGACGCAGATCGCGGACGTCGACGTCTCGCTGCGCTGGAAGGCGCGCCCGGAGGGCCCGCGGGCGTGGACGAGGGAGCGGCGACCGAAGCCGCTCGGGAGCGGCGCCGCTCGTCGCCCCCGCGCCGGTGTTCGCGGAGCGCCGCCCGACGCCGCCGTGCGGGCTGCTGCTCGCCGACGGCCACCCGACCGCGGCGAGCTACGCGCGGCTCGCCGAGCTGGTCGCGAACGCGCTCAATGCGGCAGCGCTCCCGGCGGCGACGGCGGGGCCGGCGGCACCAGGCTCGAATCCACCTGCCCTGCCGGCCCCATGACGGGCTCCAGCACCGTGTAGCGGCCGGCGCGCTCGCGCTCGCGGTAGTACTTGTCGAGGAATGCCGCGAGCGTCGGGAACATGGTCCGCACGCGGGCGAGATACGGGCCGACGTCGTGCTCGATCACGAGCGGGCGCGTCGCGACCAGGCGGGCGATGGCGCCTTCCTCGTCGAAGGCGGCGCGGGCGTCCTCGGGGTGCACGAAGCCGGTGGTGGCGAGATAGAGGACGTACTCGCGGTCCTGGAGCGCTGCGCGCCGCCCCGCGAGGAAGTACGTCATCTGCTCGCTCGGTAGGATCAGCAGCTCGCGCTCGGCGGGCTCCTTCGCGAGCAACGCGAGCAACGCCGCGTTGTCGTCCGCGGCGACGGGGATGGTGCGGATGCCAGCCGCGCGCGGCAGCGTCGGCCCGATCGGGGCGGCGATCACGGCACGGGCCTGCTGCACGGGCGTGCGCAGGATCGCGACGGCGATCGCGGCGGCGAGTGCGAGCACCGCCGCACGCCGCACGCCGCGCGGTCCCGCGGCGACGGCCAGCGCCCACGCCAGCAGCGGCAGCAGCGCCGGCAGCAGCATGAGCGCGTGCGGCATGTCGGCCGCGGGATACATGGCGAGGCAGCAGCCGGCGGCGGTCCAGGCGAGCAGCCACGGCGCGGCGTCGCCGCCGGGTCCCGACCGGCGGGCCGCGAGCAGCGGCACCGCCGCCAGAGGCACGAACACCGGCAGCCACAGGACGAGGCCGAACGTGCCGGCGCCGAACCAGCCCCGGACGTCGGGCGGCTTCAGCGGGATGAACCATGCGACGCGCTGGGGCAGCTCGAGCAGCGTGTCGGCGAGCAGGCGGCCGAGCGTGCCCTCGGCCGCGAACACGACGCCGACCGCGACGGGGGCGAGCGCAGCGCCCGCGGCGAAGACGAGCAGCGCGGCGAACGGCTGCGCACGCACGCCGCCGCCCCGGTCGCCGCCGCCGCGCCCCGCGGCGACCGCCACCAGCCCCGCGAGCGGCAGCGCGAGCACGAGCGCCGCCGGCGTCCGCTCGCGCAGGTAGGCGACGACGACGCCCGCCGTGGCCAGCACCGCCGCCCACCACAAGAGCCGTCGCCATGCCGGCTCGCCCTGGGTCCGGTCGGGCGCGAGCAGGAACAGCGCCACGGTTACGGCGGCGAACACGCCGGCGGTCTGCTTGAACGTCATCCCGACGCCGACGAGGACGCCGGCGACGAGCGCCGCGACCAGCGGACGGGCGCGACCTCGGAGCAGCACCGCCACCGCCAGGAGCTGGCAGGCGAGGGCGTAGTGATTCGCGTAGGGGGCGTTGAAGACCCAGATCGGCGTGCCCCAGATGACGACGAACGCCGCCGTCACCGCGAGCGCCAGCCCGCGTCCCGCGACGTCGCGCGCCAGCACGAAGACGAGCGCGCCGAGCAGCAGCTTCACCGCCAGCAGCCCCGCGCGCACGACGGCGAGCTCCTCGCCGAACAGCCGCAGCAGCGCCCCGTTCAGCACGAACACGGAGGGGCCGTAGAGCTGCTGGAAGTCGCGATAGGGCAGCTCGCCCCTCGCTACCCGCCAGGCCGGGTAGACGATGTGGCCCTCGTCGATCCACTCGAGCCCGAGGTGCAGCCCGAAGGCGAGATACGCCGTCGCCGCGAGCGCGAGCAGCGCGCCGGCGAGCCACGACACCGCCCTCATGCGGCGGGTCCGGTGGTCGGCGGCGTCGGCCGGCGGGTGCCGCCGGGCTCGATCCGCCGCCGTACGAGCAGCGCCAGCACGCGCTGGAACGTCGCCACGCGCTGGTAGCGCGAGTGGACGAACGGACTGTCGATGTCGGGATTGCGGTAGTTCACCGGCACCTCGACGATGCGGCGGCGCGCGCGCAGCACCTCGACGCCGAGCTCGGGGAACACCTCGATGCCCTCGGCGACCAGGTTCGGCCGGATGGCGCGATACGTCGACGCCCACAGGCCGCGATACATCGAGCAGACGTCGGTGAAGCGCGCCTCGAACTGCCACCAGAGCACGCCGGTGAGCTTGGCGAGAAGCAGGTGCGCGGCGCGCACGCTGCCGCGCATGTTGCTGCCCTGCTCGAGCATCTGGCGCGTCGTGCGCGTGCCGACGACCATGTCGGCCTCGCGCAGATAGACGAGCAGCTTCGCCACGTCGCGCGGCGCGAAGGTCTCGTCGTGGTAGCTGAGGAGCAGGATCGAGCCGCTCGCGGCGTCGAGCCCGGCGGTGACGAGCCGGCCGACGGGCAGGTCGCCGACCACCAGCCGGTGCACGCGCTCCAGCCCGGCGAGGCGCTCCTCGTCGGGCAGGCGGCCGCGGCTCACGACCACGAGCTCGGCGATCTCCGGCCGCTCGAGGAAGCCCGCGACCGCGTCCGCGACGCGCGCCTCCCACTGGTCGACGACGAGCACGAGGCTGGCGCGGTGGCGCTCGGCGCGCTCCTCGCGCGCGAGGTAGTTCGCGTGGTGGAGATCGTCGCGCGAGTTCACGTTCACGTAGCCGCCGCTCAGGTGGAACGGCAGCAGGCGCGCGCCGGTGCGGCCCTGCGCCCCGAGCCACGCGACCCAGTCGAACGGACGCCGGCTCGGCAGATCGGCGAACTCGGCCGCGAGCTGCGGGTAGACGGCGGGCGTCAGCAGCCACGTGCCGGTGCCCATGAGGCGTCCCTGGGCGACGCGCGGCTTCTCCTCGACCGCCGTGATGAAGCCGCGCTCCACCGTCACCGCGTAGTTCTTGCGCACCTGCCCCGCCGACTCCGCCTGGCGCACGCCGCAGGTGACGAAGGCGTCGCGCCATGGCACGTCGAGCAGCCGGCGGTGGTTCGAGCCGACGTAGCACTCGTCGGCCAACACCACGACGCAGGGCGCGTCGAGGCCGCGCGTGCCGAGGAAGATCGAGTACGACAGCTCGAGGTCGAGGCGGTCGTTCTGGAGATAGGTGATGCGCACGCCGAAGCGCGCGCCGTCGCCCAGGTGCTCGCGGATGACGTGGCCGTGGTGGCCGACGACGATGCGCAGCTCGCGCACGCCCAGCTGGTCGCGCAGCAGCTCGACGTTGCGCTGCACGAGCGGCACGCCGTCCACCTCCAGCATCGATTTGGGGATGGTGTCGGTGTACGGGTACGCGCGTACCCCCCGTCCCGCGGCGGGGATGAGGCCGATCAGCTCGCCCATGTCATCGCTGGCACGTCCGGACGACCCCGGGCGCGGGTCGGCGTCTACCGTGTCGCCCGCGCGAGGGTCAATCGCGCCGGCGACGCTGCGGCAGCCCGCACGGCGCAGGCGGCGTCGCGCTTGGCAGGCGCGCCGCCGGCCGGCTAGCGTGCGGCCGGTGCCCTCGACCCGTGCCCGCCGGGCGGCAATCGTCGCCGCCGTCCTGCCGGCCGTGGTGGCGCTGGTCGCGTATCGCGACCTCGTCGGCGCGTTCTTCTTCAACGACGACTTCCAGGTCCTCTACGAGCTGGCGAACGGCGGCGGCCTCGTCCGTTTCCTGCTCGGCCCGATGTTCGGGCACGTGAACACCGCCCGCAACGCGCTCCTCGCGCTGGAGCACGCGGCGTTCGGCCCGCATCCCGCGCCGTTCTATGCGATCGCGCTCCTCATCCATGCCGCCAACGCGGTCCTGCTCCAGCGCCTCGGGGCGCGGCTCACGGGCGCGGGCGGCATCGCCGCGCTGGTGGCGACGGCCTGGGCAGTGTCGCCGATGCACGCGGGCACGCTGACGTGGTGCGCGGCACACGGCCACGCGCTGCTGACGACCGTGCTGCTGGTCCTCCTCCTCCGGCTCGACGCCCGCGACCGCAGCGGCCGCGTCCTCGGCGGCGGCGCCGCCGCCGGCTGGATGCTGGCGCTCTTCGCCATCGCCACGCTGTACGGCACCGGCTTCGGCGTGGCCGCGGCGTTCCCCCTCGCGGCGCTGGTCGCCGCGCCGCACGCGACCTCGACGCCGAGCCGCCTCCTCCTCTTCGTCGTCCCGCCGCTGCTGCTCGCGACGTTCGCGCTCCTCCACCACCTCTTCCCGCCGCCCCACACGGCGATCATGCAGACGGTCATGCCCGCGTTGCGCGACGTGCTGTCCCGCCCCGACGGCACCGCGTCCCTGCTCGGGCACCTCGCCGACACCGGCACGACGGGCCTTGTCGGCGGACCGTTCACGGGCGCGCTGCGCGGCCGGCCGTGGCTGGTGGCGGCGAGCCTGCTCGCCGTCACCGGCGTCCTCGGCGCAGGGCTGTGGCGCGGCCGCGCCCGGGACCGGCGCTGGATCGTCGCGGCCCTGCTGCTCGCCCTCGGCGCCTGGGGGGTGGTGGCGCTGGGACGGGGCGTCCAGTGGGCGACGGCCGACATGCGCGGCGCGGTCGGCGAGCGTTACCACTACGCCGCGCAGACGATGCTGGCGCTGGCGCTCGTCGTCGCCCTCGGCACCCTCGTGCGCCGTGTGGGCACGGCGATCGCCGGTGCCTGGGCCGCCGCGGGCGTCGCCGGGCTCGTGCTCGCGCCGCTCCTGCTGCCCCTCCACACCGGCGAGCGACGCCTCACCGCGGCGGCTCTCGGCGAGATCGCGGCGCAGGTGGCGGCCGCGCCGCCCGGCGCCACGGTCCGCATCCCCAATACGGCCTTCCCGCCGATGGAGTTCCTGGCCATGTTCCAGGGCCGCTGGACCTTCCCCGGCCTCGCCGGCGTGTACGTGATCTTCGGGCCGGCCACGGAGCCGGCGGGACGGCGCGTCGAATTCGTCGCCACCGACCCCGAGCAGCTCGCCGCGCGACGCCGGGGCGGACGCATCGCCACCCTCCTGGTGCCGCCCTGAGACGACCGCCGTCCCGGTTGGCCACACGGACGGCCCGTGCCATGAAGGCGAGCCTCGTGTCTCCGTCCGTGGACATCGTCGTGCCCGTGCTGAACGAGGCGCCCTGCGTGGACGAGCTGTGCGACCGGGTCGCCGCGCTCGGACTGTTCGAGGGGCTGATCTTCGTCGACAACGGCTCCACCGACGACACCATCGCCCGCATCCAGCGGCGCGGGGCGCGCCTCGTCCGCCACGAGCGCGACCTCGGCTGGGGCACGTCGATCCGCGACGGCATCGCGGCCGGCGACGCCGAGCTGATCGTCCTCATCGACGCCGACCTCGAGTACCCGCCCGAGGCGATCCCGCGTCTGCTCGAGGCCCTGCGCCGGCATCCGGTGGTGTACGCGTCGCGGTTCCTCGAGCCCGAGCCGCCGGCCATGAGCCGCATCCGTGTGCTCGGGAACCGGGTGATGAGCGGGGTCTTCAACCTGCTCTTCCGCCAGCGCACGACCGACCTCTGCACCGGCCTGCGCGGGGTGCGCCGCAGCGCGCTGCCGCTCGAGCGGCTGCGCTGCGCCGGCTGGGAGAACGTCGCCGAGCTGGGCGCGATGGCGACCGAGGCCGGCGTGCGCATCGCCGAGGTGCCCGTCCGCTACGAGCCCCGCGACCGCGGCGAGTCGAAGATGCGCCACGTGCCGGTCGCGCTCGGGCTCGTCCTGCACATGCTGCGCTTCCGCCTGCGCGGGACGGGCGGCGTCGACCGTCGCGCCCGCGCCGCCTGACGCGTCGTCGGCTCAGACCGCCGCGGCGGCCTGCTCGTCGCGGTCGGGACGCGGCGTACCCGCGGGCCGGCACTCGCGGATGAGCGCGGTCGTCCGCATGCGCGTGACGCCCTTGGTGAGCCCGCGCAGGCTGAGCGTCCACACCTGGATCAGGCCGTCGAGCTCGCGCGCCGCCTCGGGCTTCAGCTCGAAGACGAACTGTCGCGGCCCCGCGAGGCGGAACGGCGTGGTGTTGTTCGGCAGGCCGGCCTCGATCCAGCCGGCGACGTCGTAGCGCAGCTCGGCGGTCGTCGGCGCCAGGACGGCGTCGCGCGTCGCCCCGTGCGTGTGCTTGTGCAGGACGTAGGTCTCGAAGTCTTCCCACAGCCGGTCGAAGTCGACGATCTCGCGGTCGGCGCCGCGCGCGCGCAGCAGGTCGCGCGTGCCCTGCATGGCGACCCGGCAGACGGCCGGCCACTCGAAGAACGCCGCCATCGCCCGGTACTTGTACATGAGGTTGTCGCCGATCTCGCCGGCGAGCAGCCGCTCCCAGTTCTCGGGCTGCTGGTAGAACGCCTCGCAGGCCTCGCGCGTGGGGAAGAGCTCGTTGCGCGTCTCGGTGACGAACTGCTCGAGCAGGCGGCGGACGGGGCCGTCGGTGCTCTCCATCGACCGCCGCATCTGGATCATCCACTCCGACGGCTTCACGCCGAAGCGGTAGGCGAGCGCCGCCGCGTCGTCGAACCACGAGTTGTTGAAGAAGATCGAGAACGCCAGCGCGAAGCGGCGCGCTTCGAGGTAGTCCTCGAACGACATCGTGTCGGTGGCGACGACCACCTCGTCGCAGTCGAGCACCTTGTCGCCGGCGTAGATGCCGTAGTTCTTCGGCAGCACGCGGAAGCGCGACTCGAACTGGTAGCGCGCCCGCGAGTCGGCGGTCTCCAGCTCCGACCCCTTCAGCATCATGGCCTGGAAGAGGTGCATCTCGTTGGTGCCGGCGTCGAGCAGCTCGGCGATGCCGGCGAGGTGCGACTCGAGCGTCTCGCCCGGCAGGCCGAGGATCAGGTCGGAGAGCGAGCGCAGCCCGCGGCCGCGCACGTGGATCATCACCTGCGCGTAGGCTTCCTTCGAGATGTTGGAGCGCTTGATGTTCTTGAGCGTGGTCTCGTCGAGCGACTGCACGGCCTGGTAGATCACCATCGCGCCGTTCGCCTTCTCGAGCGACTGGATCACGCGCTCGGGCCGGTTCTTGCCGGTGGTCGCGTCGATGTAGTTCGGCCAGCCGTACCGCTTCTGGGCGTCGCCGATGTAGCTCGAGATCTCGATGTCGCGCTCGAACATGCCGTAGTTCGAGTCGGCGATGCGCAGGAAGCCCATCGAGGGGCAGACGGCCTGGATGCGCCGGCCGATGTACTCGATCTCCTCGCGGATGCGGTCCTTGGTGAAGTTGTGGACCTTCGTGTACCAGCGCACGCCCTGCACGCAGAAGGTGCACTGGAACGGGCAGCCGCGGTTGGTCTCGAGGAGCGGGGCGAGCTTGCCGTCGAAGAACTCGTCGAGCGCGCCCGACAGCCACGGCGACGGGATCTCCTCGATCTGCGCCTCGCGCTCCCACATCGGGGTGCGCACCAGCTCGCCGTCGGGCCGCCGGTAGATGCACGACGGCACCTCCGTGGTCCCGAAGCCGCGGATCGAGCTGCCGGCCTCGGCGAACGCCCGCACCACCTCGCGCGCCAGGAAGTCGCCCTCGCCGAGCACGTAGACGTCGATCTCCGGGTGCGCGGCCACGTAGGCCACCTGCCGATCCGGCTCGAGGTGGATGTTGGGGCCGCCCATCACCACCAGCGTCTCGGGCCGCAGCCGCTTCGCCAGGCGGGCGAAGTGGAAGCTCAGCGACTCGTTCCACATGTAGTTGGTGAGCATGAGGACGTGCGGCGGCTCGGACTCGAGCGCCGCCTGCAGCCGATCGGGATAGGCGAACAGCCGCGACTCGACCGACGGCAGGTCGCGGTCGATGACGGCCTTCATGTAGGCCACCCCGAGCGGCATGCAGTCGTTGGCCAACACGCCCGAGAAGTTGTGGCGCAGATCGGCCAGATAGACGCGCACGTCCATGGGCGGAGTTGACCACGCGCCCGCTGAAACGGTCAACCGAGATTCCGGTCGCCGCGAGCCACCGGCCCCCACCCCACATGGCGGACCGCACGGGCTCGCGTCGTCAGGCGGACAGCTCGCCCCCGGAGTGGGCCACGAGCGCGGCCCGCAGCTCGTCGTAGGTGCGGGTGATCGGGAACTGCGGGAACTCGTCGATCACGTTCTGGGGAGGGCGGTAGAGGATGCCGGCATGGGCGGCCCCCAGCATCGCCGTGTCGTTGTAGGAGTCGCCCGCCGCCACCACCCGGAAGTCGAGGCCGCGCAGGGCCTCGACCGCCCGGCGCTTGGCGTCGGGCTGGCGCAGCGTCCACCCGGCGATGCGTCCGCCCGCCTCCACCTCGAGGCGGTGGCAGAAGAGCGTGGGCCAGCCGAGCTTCTGCATGAGCGGGGTCGCGAACTGCTCGAAGGTGTCGGAGAGGATGACGAGCTGCGTGCGGCTGCGCAGCCACTCGACGAACTCGACCGCCCCCGGCAGCGGATCCATGCCCGCGATGACGTCCTGGACGTCGGGCAGGCCGAGGCGGTGCTCGTCGAGGATCGCCAGGCGGCCGGCCATCAGCTTGTCGTAGTCGGGCTCGTCGCGCGTCGTCCGCCGCAGGGCCGCGATCCCGGTACGCTCGGCGACGTTGATCCAGATCTCGGGGACGAGCACGCCCTCCAGGTCGAGACAGACGATCATGGGCGCGGACCCTAGCGGCGGCCCTCCGCGCGGACAAGGGCGACCGGCGCGCACGGCGACGGCGGCCGCGGCGCCAGGACCGCGACCGCGAGCGTCGCGTCGGCCGCCACGGCGCGCGCCCCGCCGTGGGTACGGAACGGGTCGGGTCGGCCGGGGCACGCGAGCGGGTCGCCGGGGGCGGGGATCGGCAGCTCCGGGCCGCCGGCCAGACCGAAGCGCACGAGCAGTGCGGGGATGCCGAAGTCGCCCGTCCAGTCGTAGCCGGGGCGCGCGGCGGCGAGCGGGACGCGCGTGCCGTCGGCGGCGAGGTAGAGCGGACGGCCCGACGTCGGGTCGAGGAGGCGCGCCCAGCAACCGGGCGCGAGCGCGACGTCGGCGAGCCAGCGCGCGGCCTGGCGCGCTCCCTCGCACCACTGCGGCTCGCCCGTCGCCCGCGCCAGGGTCTCGAGCGCCTCGACGGCGTGGCGCGACTCCCAGGTGGCGAGCGCCGCCGGCTCGAAGACGCGCATCGGCGCCGGCCGTCCCTCGGCGTCGTACTGCTGGGCCCAGCCGGCGCGGGGCTCACCGTGCTGCACCGCGAGCAGCCAGCGGCCGCCGTGCCGGGCCGCGCGCAGCAGGTCGGGCCGGCCGAGCGCCGCCGCGGCGACGACGAGCGTGTCGATGGCGAGCGGCGTGGTGCCGTCGTTCAGGCTCGCGGTGTCGTCGCGCGAGCGGCGCACGACGTGCATCCAACGCGGGCGCCACACGTGCGGCCAGGCGCCGGACGGCAGCTGCGCGCCCGCCAGCAGGTCGACGCCGCGCACGGCCGCGTCGCGGTAGCGCGCGTCCCCCGTCGCCTCCCACAGCGCGAGCAGGAAGCGCACGGCGCCGGGCGTGACGTCGTCGTCGAGCGTGATGCGCGGCGACACCCACGGGAACCAGGCGGTGAGCCGTCCCCGCTCGACCGGCATCTCCGAGACCCAGCCCCCCGGCGCGAGCTGGAGGGCGATCAGCAAGTCGCCCGCGCGGCGTGCCGACGCGAGCCATTGCGCCCTCCCCGTCGCCCGCCACCCGGCGACCAGCGCCAGCCCCGCCGACGGCGTGCCCGGGCTGCGCACGACGACGAGGTCCCAGTGCGGGCCACCGAGCCTCTGCGCCAGCCACTCCGCGACCCGCATGACCCACGTGTGCCCGTGCGGACGGCCGTCCGCCTCGGGCGCGAAATGCCAGCCGCCGTCGGCCGCCTGCGCCGCGACGAGCGCATCGAGCACCGCCGCCGGCTCCGCCGGCACCGCCGCCGCGGCGACCCGCGCCAGCAGAATCGCCGCGACCGCGACCGCGCCGGCGCGCGGCAGGCACCGTCCCGCGCGCAGAGGCGCCGCGCGGCTCACGCCCTGGCGCTGGGACGCGACGAGACCGCCTCGTACCAGCGCGCCAGGTGCCGCTGATCGGGCTGGACGCGGATGTCGGTCACGCGCCCGAAGTCGACCGCGCACAGCGCGGTGATGTCCGCGATCGTGTAGCGCTCGCCGGCGACGAACGGCCGCGGCGCCAGCTCCGCGTCGAGCCAGGCGAGCCGCGTCGCCGCCCACGTCTTCGCCACCGCGCCGTACTCGGGCACCTGCGGGATGCGGCCCGCGAAGAACTCGTGCGTGTTGCGGAACGACTGCGTCACCGGCCCGAACAGCTCGAGCTCCATCCGCCGCTGCCACATCTCGACCAGCGCGCGGTCCTTGGCGTCGGTGCCCATGAGCGGCGGCTCCGGATGCGTCTCCTCGACGTAGCGGCAGATCGCCACGCTCTCGGCGATGATCGTGCCGTCGTCGAGCTCCAGCACCGGCAGCGTCGCCATCGGGTTCTTCCGGCGGAAGTCCTCGGCGTCGTTCTCGCGCGTCGCGATGTCGACCTGCACGACGGGCACCGTCACACCCTTCTCGGCGAGGAAGATGCGGACGCGGCGCGGGTTCGGCGCACGACGGGCGTCGTAGAGCAGCATGGGCGGGGGTCCCTCCTGCGGCGGACGACTACGCGGGGGGCGGCGGGGAGGCAAGGCGCGCCCGGCCGCGGGCGCGCCTTGCGGGCGTCCCAGGCGGCGCGTTGACCCTGGGTGGCCACGTCGACGCGTGAAGGCCGTCGCGGTCCGCGAGCTGAAGAACCGGCTCAGCGGCTATCTGCGCGAGGTCGACGCCGGGACGGTGCGGCAGGCGCTGGCCCGCGCCGCCAGTCGCCGGACCGTCCTGGAGATGTCCGCCGACGTCGCCGCGCGCGCCGAAGCGCGCTTCCCGGCCGAGCCGGTGCGCACCCTCGATGCGCTGCACCTCGCGAGCGCCCTGGCGCTCCGGCGGCTCTTTCCCGATCTGACGATGCTCAGCACCGACGCCCGCGTCCGCGACGACGCCGCGCTGCTCGGCCTCCCCGTCCTGCCGGCGCCGAGGAGCGGGTGATCGCGACCCGACGGCGCGCGGCTGCGGCGCCCGCGGCTCAGATCGGCAGGTTGCCGAACGCCGAGCCGATCGTGCCGTGCTTCGTGTACGCGTCGGTGACGTTGGTCGCGATGCGCATGAGGTGCACCTCGTCGGCGCCGTCGGCGAAGCGCGACCAGCGCGCCTGGAGCAGCATCCCGGCGAGCGGCGTGTCCGTCGAGTAGCCGAGCGCGCCGTGCACCTGGATGGCGCGGTCGACGACGCGCCAGAGCGTGTTCGCGACGTGGTACTTGCACATCGACACCGGGGTCGCGAAGGGCTCGCCGCGCTCGATGAGATAGGCCGCGTGCAGGACCATGAGCTTGGCGGCGTAGAGCTCCATCGACGACTCGGATATCTTCCATTGGATGCCCTGCTTCTCGGAGAGCAGGGAGCCGTGCGCGAAGCGCTTGGTGGCGCGGTCGATCAGCTGCTCGAGCGCGTACTCGACCTGGCCGATCCAGCGCATGCAGTGAGCGAGGCGCGCCGGCCCGAGGCGCACCTGGCCGAGCCGATGGCCGCCGCCGCGCTCGCCGAGGATGTTGGCGGTCGGGACGCGCAGGTTCTCGATGCGGATCTCGCAGTGGTTGTGGCTGCCCGACATCGTCTTCACGTCGCGCACGATCTCCCAGCCCTCCGCGGGCAGGTCGACGATGAAGGCGGTGTTGCGCGCCTGCGGCGGGTCGGCGTCGGGATCGGTCTTGGCGATCAGGATGGCGAAGTTCGCGCCGCGCGCACCGCTGATGAACCACTTGTGGCCGTTCACCACCCAGTCGTCGCCGTCCTTCACGGCGTGGGTCTTGATGAGCGTGGGATCGGAGCCCGCGACTTCGGGCTCGGTCATCGCGAAGCACGAGCGCGCGTAGCCGTCGCAGAGCGGCTTCAGGTACTTCCGCTTCTGCTCCGGCGTGCCGAAGTGGAGCAGCGTGTGCATGTTGCCCTCGTCGGGCGCCTGGCAGTTCAGCACGAAGGCGCCGAGCGACGTGCGCGCCGACTCGGCCGACACCGCGGCCATGGCCGTCGGCCCGAGGCCGAGCCCACCGAACTCGGCCGGCATGTGCGGCAGCCAGAGCCCCCACTCCTTCGCCTTCTCGCGCAGCGTGAGGATCGTCCGGATGAGCTTCTGACGGCCCTCGGGGTCGTGACGGTCGATCGAGAGATCGCCCTCCCCGGGCTTCACGACCGCGGTCATGAACGCGCGGACCTTCTGGCGGATGTCTTCGACGTCGGGCGGGAAGGTGAAGTCGATGGCCATGGGCGGGCATCCTCGCCCGGAACGCCCGCGGGGGAAAGAGTCGCGGGGCGATCCGCCCGGGGCGACCCGCGAGCCGCCGTCAGCCCACGTCGAAGCGCTTCGAGAGGATCAGGCGCAGCATCCGCATGCCGGTCTTCATGCTGTGCCAGCGGCTCGACGAGTGCTTCGACTCGCCGCCGCGCCGGCTGAAGTAGTGCACCGGCACCTCGATGAGCCGCTGCTCGCTGCGCAGCACCTCGATCATCATCTCGGGCGAGAACGCCGCGTCGTCGCGCGTGAGGAAGGGGCGGATCTTGCGGTAGGCGTCGCGCCAGATCGCGCGGTAGGTGCAGCCGACGTCGGTGAGCCGCGGCTCGAGCTTCCACCACAGCGCCTCGATCAGCTTGCCGACGACGACGTTGCCCCAGCGCAGGATGCCGTCCATGTTCGCGCCCTGCTGGATCATCTGGCGCGTCGTGCGCGTGCCGACGACCATGTCGGCGTCCTTCAGGTACTCGAGCAGCTTGCCGAGGTCGCGCGCGGCGAACGTCCCGTCGGCCTCGACCAGGACGAAGATGTCGCCGCTGGCCGCCTCCATGCCCTGGCGGAGCGCGTCGCCGTAGCCGACGAGCTTGCGCGAATGGACGACGGCGCCGGCCTCGCGCGCGAGGTCGCCGGTGCCGTCGGTCGACAGGTTGTCCATCACCACCACCTCGTCGACGTGGGGGCGGAAGTCGCGCACGACGCGGCCGATGGCGGCCGCCTCGTTCCACGCCGGGATGACGACGCTCACCTTCGGACGGCGCGCCGAGCGGGCCAGGAAGGCGGCGGTGTTGAGGTCGTCGACCGAGTTCACGTTGACGTAGTGCCCCGTCAACACGAACGGCCGCACGAGACCGCCGCGCTTCGCCGCCTGGTCGATGACCTCGGTGAGCTCGAGCCGGCCGGTGCGCGCCGAGCGCGGCGTACGGCGCGCGTCGTCGAAGATCTGCGGCGTGAACAGGTAGGTGCCGCAGCCGACGTACGGCGTCGGCGGCTTCTCCGGCTTCTCCACCAGCGCCGTGATGCGCCCGTCGTCCAGCTCGACCGAGTAGTTCTTGGCGATGAGCTCGGTGTCGTCGGTGTGGTGGATCGCGCACACCGCCTCCCACGGCTCGGGCACCGCCGCGAGCTCGGCGTGGTTCGAGCCGAGGTACAGCTCGTCGCCGAGCATCAGCACGAAGGGCTCGCGGACGTGGGGCTCGACCACCTCGAGCAACGTGCCGAGGCCCTCGTCGACACGCGGGTTGTCGACGAACGTCAGCTCGACGCCGAGCTCGCGCCCGTCGCCCAGACGGGCGCGCACCTGCTCGGCGAGATGGCCCACCACGATGACCTGCCGCCGGATGCCGAGGGCGTCACGCAGGAGCTCGACGTTGCGGACGAGGAGCGGCTTGCCGTCGACCTCGAGGAGGACCTTCGGCACGGTCAGGCTGCGTGGATGGATGCGACGCCCGCGGCCGGCGGCGGCGATGACGGCGAGCTGAGGAGCGGGCACGACCGTGCCTGATAACCGTGCCCGGCCCGGGCACACAAGCCGGCGAACGCCCGGCTCGCGACCGGGGCTTCCCCTACCGCTGCGATGGGATAGGAGGTGGGTGTGGCCCGGCGCGGGTCACGCGCGACATGGAACGGTCGTCCACCGCCCGAGACCGCGCGATGCTGCTGCTCGTCGACGACAACGACGACGCCCGTGAGGCGCTCGCCTATCTCATCGAGCAGACGGGCTGCCAGGTGATCGAGGCCCGCGACGGCGAGCAGGCGTTGGCCGTCCTGCGCCGGGGCATCCGTCCCGGCCTGATCCTGCTCGACCTGATGATGCCGGGGCTCGACGGCTGGGCCTTCCGCAACGAGCAGCGCAAGCTCGACGGCGCGCGCGACGTGCCGGTCGTGATCTACTCCGGCTCGCCGACCGTCGAAGAGGACGCCCGCCACCTCCAGGTCGCGGGCTGGCTGCGCAAGCCGCTCGACTTCGAGCGCCTGCTGCGCGTCGTCAGCGAGCACTGCGGCGTCTGAGCGCCGCCAGGCATTCCGCCGCGCCGAGCGCCGTCAGCAGCCAGATCAGGGGCTCGACGCCCAGACGGAAGCGCATGTTCTCGCCGTACTCGCCGAGGCTCGAGAACACCGCGAGGTAGACGTACAGCGCGCCGCACACGACCAGCGCCGTCGCGCGCGCCGCTTCGCGGGGCGTCGGCGACCCGCCGTGCCGGCGCCGGCGGACGAGCAGCACCACCGCGAGCGGGGCGAGCACGTGGACGCCGACCACGGTGGCGAGGAAGCGCGCCGGGTCGAGCCAGGTCGGGCTGCCGATCGCGACCGGCGCGAAGCGGCGGCGGACCTGGCGGCCGCTCGTCAGCAGCACGGGCTCGGGCAGCGTCCCCGACGCCCACTGGCGCAGCACGCCCGGGACGTCGAGCCCGCTCGTGGTGCGCGCGGGGGTGCAGAAGAGCGAGATGTACATGCGGCCGAAGTTCGCGATCGGCTGCCAGAACAGGGCGTAGGCCCGCGCGGTCTTGATCAGCACGACGTCCGGGTGGCGCAGCGCGAAGGGCGTGAAGCTGCGCTCGAACGCCGCGAAGAACGCGCCGGCGACGGCGGTGTTGAAGCCCCAGTTCTCGACCCCCCAGCGCGCGGCCAGCGCGGCGTCGCGCTCGCGGTACTCGGCCGGCAGGATGTCGCCGAGACGCGCGACGCCGCCGGGGGCGAGCGCCTCGGCCATCCAGGGCGGGTCGCCGTGATCGAGGACCCAGCGCCCGAACGGCTCGGCATAGCCCGCCCCGCGCAGGCCGTTCATCAGGTTGAAGCCGGTCCACGACGAGGTCGTCATCGTGAAGCGGCCGTAGACCCAGGTGTTCTTCGCGCACCAGGCGCCCTGCAGAAGCAGCACGGGCAGGAGGAAGGCGCCGGCGGCGCGGGCCCGGCGGCCGCGCGCGAGCCAGGCGACGAGCGCCAGGCCGGGCAGCCAGAAGAACGACCACGTCGCCCGCGTCAGCGCGAGGAGCCCGGTGCACAGGCCCGCGAGGGCGGCGGCGCGCGGCGCCCCGGTGCGCCCGAGGCGCATCAGCGTCGCCGCGAGCCCGAGCACGAGCAGCATGCCGAGATTCTCGTAGAACGTCTGCCCGAAGGCGTTGTACTCGAGGACGATCAGGTCGACGTCGAGCACGAAGTAGAGCGCCGCGAGCGTCACCACGACGAGCCGCCCCGGGAAGAGCCCGAGCAGCAGGCGATGCAGGAGCACCGCCGCCGCCACCGACGTCGCCCCCTGGAGCACGAGCAGCGCCTGGGTCACGCCGTGCGGCCACGAGAACGCCTTCACCAGGAGCCCGAAGATCAGGTTCGACACCGGCGGCGTCTGCTGGAGGAGCAGCAGCACGACGCCGAGATGGTCGCGCAGCAGCTCGAGCGGCGCGTGGTGCGCCATGTAGACCTCGGGATTCGCGGTCTGGAGCGCCTGGCCCTCGGCCCGGAACGCGACCAGCAGCCAGGCGCGCTGCACGAGACCCACGAGGGCGACGAGCCCGGTCGCGAGCCAGGTGCGCCGGCCGGCCGTCATCCCGGCCCCGGCCGCACGAGCCGCCACGCGCCGGCGGCGCCGACCAGGGTGACCGTCCAGATGAGCGGCTCGACGCCGAGGCGGAAGCGCATGTTCTCGCCGTGCTCGCCGAGGCTCGAGGCCAGCGCGAGGTACGCGATCAGCGTGCCGCAGACGAGGAGCACGACCGCGCGCGTCGCGTCCGGCTCCGGCAGCGGGCCGCGCCCGCGCCGCACGAGCCAGCCGAGCGCGGCGAGCGGTGCGAGCAGGTGGACGCCGATCGCGGTCGCGAGCAACCGCGGCTCGTCGAGCCAGCGCGGCGTCCCGAGCGACGCGGGCCGCAGCGCGAGCCGGCGGCCGAACGCGAACGCCCCCGACGTCACCCCGAGCTGCTGCGGCACCACGCCCGTCGTCAGGTCGCGCACGACGCCGGCCGGATCGAGCGCGCTCGCCGCCGTCGCCTCGGGCGCGAACAGCGCGACGTACTGCACGCCGTAGTTCGCCATCGGCTCCCAGAAGAGGCGGTACGAGCGCCACGTCTTGTCGAGCACGACGTCGGGCCGGTCGAGGGCGAAGTGCCAGAAGTTGTGCGCGAAGCCGTCGAAGAGGGCCGCGGCGGCGGTGGTGTTGAGCGCCCACGGCCCGATGCCCCAGCGCGCCGCGAGCTCCTGATCGCGGCGCGGGTACTCGGGCGGCACCATGGCCTCGATCGACGCCGCCGGGTGCCGCATCGCCTCCGCCAGCCAGGGCGGGTCGTTGCGCGCGATCAAGTACTGCCGGAAGACGTCGCCGTAGCCGAGGCGGTCGAGGCCGTTGGTCACGTTGTAGCCGCCCCACGACGACGTGACCCACGACAGCCGCCCGAAGACCCAGGCGTTCTTCGCCACCCACGCGCCCTGGAGCACGACCAGCGGCAGCAGGAAGGCGAGCACCGCGCGGCTGCGCGCCCGCGGCACGAGCAGCGCCACGAACAGCGCTCCGGGCAGCGCCACGTAGGACCACACCGCCCGCGTCAGCACGAGGAGCCCCGCCACGAGTCCCGCCCACGCGGCATCCCTCGCCCGCCCGGTCCGGCGCACGCGCAGGAGGAGCACCGCCAGGCCCAGCGTCAGCAGCATGGCGAGGTTCTCGTAGATCGTCTGCCCGAACGAGTTGTACTCGAGCACCACCACGCCCGTGTGCAGGACGAAGGCGATCGCGACCGCCGTCGTCAGCACGAGCCGTCCCGGGAAGCAGGCGCGCAGCAACCGATGCAGCAGCAGCGCGGTGGCGATCGTGATCGCGCCCTGGAGCCCGGTGAGCACCTCCGCCCCCGCGACCGGCCACGAGACGACGTGGGTGAGGAGGCCGATGAGGAGGCTCGATAGCGGCGGCGAGGCCTGGAGCAGGAGCAGCGTCAGGCCGAGATCCTGATGCAGCAGCGCGATCGGCGCGTTCTGCCCCGTGTACCACATCCGGTTGTCCGCGATCAGCGCACGCAGCTCGTCGCGGTAGGCAAGGAACAGGACGACCCGGTGCACGATGCCGACCAGCGCGACGAGCAGCGCCGCGACCCGCGCGGCGCGCGCATCGTCTGCCGGGATCATGCCCCTCTATGACCCGGCGGACGGCCGGGAGGCAAAGGTCGGCAGGCGAACCGGCGGCCGCGTGCCTACGACGTAGGTCGGGGCGGCAGGGTGAAGCGCATGCCGTCCGCGCCGACGGTGATCTCGCCGGCGTAGACGTCGCCGGCGCCGCGCAGGAAGATGCGCTCCGTGAACCAGTTCGTCGGCGCCGGCACGAGGTGGCTCAGCACCAAATGCGGCACCTTGGCGTCGCGCGCGACCTCGGCCGCCTCCACCACCGAGGTGTGGTAGTCGAGGATGTCGTTGGCCATGTGCCCGAGGCGCTCGTTGCCCATGCGCCGGGCGATGCCGGCGCTGCGCTTCACGATGTCCGGCTGGAGCGCCTCGTGGATCAGGATGTCCGCGCCGGTCGCGTGCTTCACGACGCTGGCGCTCTTCTTGGTGTCGCCGGAGAGGACGACGCTGCGGCCCTTCCATTCGATGCGGTAGCCGAGGCCGTCGATCGGCGCGTGGTCGACGCGAAAGGCGATCACCTTGAGCCCGTTGCGCTCGAAGACGACGGTGCTGGCGTCCGCCTCGGGGCCGAGCACCAGCTCGTGCGCGACCGCGTTGGCGGCGCCGCGAGGCATGTACTGCTCGGTGTGGTGGGCGGTGCGCGCGTCCTCGTCCGCCGAGTAGGCCATGTCGAAGCCCTCGACGACCCTGGCGGTGCCGGGCGGGCCGTAGACGTCGAGCTGCTTCTTGCGGCCGCCGATCCAGCTCTGCGTCATGGCCTCGCCGAGATCCCCGATGTGGTCCGAGTGGAGGTGCGTCAGCAGCACGGTGCCGACGGCGCCGGTGGGCAGGTTGGCGAGGTCGACCTGCTCCCACGAGCCCGGGCCGGTGTCGACGAGAACGATCTCGCCGCCGGCGACGATCGCCGTACAGGCGGAGGCGCGATTCGGGTCGGGAAGCGGCGAGCCGGTCCCGCACAGGAGCACGGTCATGTCGGGGCTCTGGAGCAGCGCCGTGTCGGCGCGGCCGAGGTTCTTCTCGATCTGCCGGTCGATCATGCGCTCGCAGCCCGAGACGAACAGGACGAGCACTCCCAGCAACGCAACCGATCGCATGTCAAAACCCTCCTCTCGCGCGGCGGGCGAGGTCCCAGCCGATCGCGGTGACGGTGATCAGGATGAGCCCCGCGAAGCCGCGACGGAGCACGCGGGGCGAGGCGCTGCGGGTGGCGCGCGCGCCGAGCTGCGCGGCGAGCGTCGAGCCGACGAGCAGGACCATGGCGAGCTCGAGGTCGACGTGGCCGCGGCGCGCGTGGACGAGCGTGCCCATCGTCGCCGTGGCGCACAGGGCGAGGATGCCGGTGCCGGCGGCCTGGCGCAGCGGAAAGCCGAGCCCGTAGACGAGGACCGGCATCAGCGCGACGCCGCCGCCGATGCCGAGAAAGCCGCTCAGCACGCCGAGCCCCAGCCCGAGATAGGCGAGCAGCGGCGCCGACACGCGCCGCAGCGGCACGGCGGGCAGGTCGATCGCCGGCGGCAGCACGATGCGCGCGAGCGGACCGCGGCGGGCGTGCACCGTCTCCTCGAGATCGCCGCGCCCGCCGCGCCCGAACATCGCCGCCGCGACCAGCAGCACGACCGCGTAGCCGAGCATCGCGACGAGCCGCGCGAGCGGGATGTGGCCGCCGCCCAGCGCCACGCTCCCCGCGTCCTCGAGGCGCGCCAGCGCCATGGCGCCGACCTCGACGCCGAGGAGGCTCGGCAGGAGCAGCACGAGGTCGCAGCGCACCTCGCCCTGGCCCTGGCTGCGGTGACCGAGCAGCGCGGCGGCGGCGGTGCCGACCATCTGGCAGAGCCCAGTGCCGACGGCGATCTCGAGCGGCACGCCGAAGGCGATGGTGAGCAGCGGCGTCAGGAGGAAGCCGCCGCCGACGCCGAACATGCCGGCCACCCAGCCGACGCCGAGCCCGAGCGCCGCGACGCCGGGCAGCGAGACGGCATGGCCGGCGACGTCGAGCGTCCAGCCCACGTCAGATGGCGTAGTCGACGGGGCGCCCGTCGCGCCGGCCGCGGCGCCGATCGATGCGGTTGAACACCGCGGCCACGAGCACGCCCCACGCCGCCGGCACGACGATGCAGGCGCAGGCGTAGAGCCAGCCGCGGCTCACGCCGGCGCCTCGACGCGCAGCGGGGTCGCGCGGCCGGCCGGCAGATGGGCGCGCAGGTCGGCGATCAGCTCGTCGCGCAGCGTGCGGTAGCCCGGGTCGCTCCACAGGTTGCGCCACTGATGCGGGTCGGCGCGCACGTCGTATATCTCGCCTTCGCTGCCGTCGTAGCCGAGGTCCGGCAGCGGGATCGGGCCGCCGGCGATCATGCGCGCGAGGTCCCAGCCCTGGTCGCGCGTCGTCGGCTCGTAGACGGTGCAGACGAAGCCGTCGCGGTAGATCGTCCGCAGGTGCATGCCGATCTGGGCGAACTGGCTGTCCCACTCGGTGATGACGCGCTCGCGGCCGGAGCCGGGCGCGGTGGGCAGCGGCGCGCCCTCCATCCACGCCGGCACGGCGACGCCGGCGATGCGGCAGAACGTCGGCGCGAGGTCGAGCTGCCCGACGGGCTCCTCGATCACGGCCGGCGCGATGCCGGCCGACGGCGCCGGCTTCCACACGAACGGAATCCGCATCAGGGAGTCGACGTGGTACGGGCCCTTGTAGAGCAGCCCGTAGTCGCCCTGCAGCTCGCCGTGGTCGGTGGTGAAGAAGACGTCGGTGTCCGCGTCCCAGCCGCGCGCGGCGACGCGGGCGAGCACGCGGCCGCAGGCCTCGTCGATGAGCTCGTTCTCGACGTGCGTCAGCGCGTTGACCTCGCGGATCTGGTCGTCGGTGAGGTCCTTCGGCACGAGCGTCATCGGGCCGCCCTCGTAGTTGCGCCAGCGGCCCTCCCACCACGCGAGCCAGTGCCGAGGCTTCTGGGAGAGGATGTCGACGATCTTCTCCTTCGAGCCGGGATGCCCGGGCGGCAGATCGAGCTCGCGCCACGGCACGCGCTTCGCCTCCGACGCCGGCGGATCCCACGGGTGGTGCGGGTCCGGGAAGCTCATCCAGCAGAACCAGTCGGCGTCGGCCGGCAGCGCGTCGAGCCAGGCGATGGTGCGGTCGGCGATCCAGTCGGTGTGATACCACTCGCGCGGGATCGGGTTGTAGGCGACCTCGGGCGCGCCGGTCTCGCCGCCGCCCGCCGCCGACAGGAGCGGCGCGAAGCCGCTCGTCGCCTCGGGATGCTCCGTCTGCAGCCAGCGCGAGTAGTGCCAGCTGCCGAGCGGCACGTGCATCGCGAGCTCCAGGTGCTCGAAGCCGCGGTAGGGGCCCGACATGCCCTCGCGCCCGACGCGGTTCTCGAACCACTTCCCCTTCATGTCCATCGCCGGCTCGAAGTGCGCCTTGCCGATGAGCGACGTCCGGTAGCCGTTCTGGCGCAGCACCTCGGCGACGCTCGGCGCGTCCAGCGGCAGCGGGATGCCGTTGGCGGTGACGCCGTGCGTGCGCACGTACTGCCCGGTCAGCATGGTCGAGCGCGCCGGCATGCAGACGACGTTCTGGTTGTGCGCGCGGCGGAAGTTGATGCCGGTCGCGGCGAGGCGGTCGACGACCGGCGTGCGCGCGATCGTGCCGCCGTTGCAGCCGAGCGCGTCGTAGCGCTGCTGGTCGGTGGTGATGAAGAGGATCTTGCGGCCCATGGCGACGACCTCCGATCAGGATGCGAGGTGGAGCTTGAACGGCCGGCGCTCGACGCGATGGCGCGGCACGTGGGCGAAGAGCGCCTCGCAGCCGGTGCCGGCGAGGGCGCGGTCGACGCGGGCGCGGTCGGCGTCGCCGAGCGCCTCCCAGGCGCCGCGCACGCGCTGCACCATCCAGAGCGTGTACGGCAGCGTCACGCGGTCGACGGCCACCCCGCATACCGTGCCGCGGTGCATACCGACGACGCGCGGGATCTCACGGCCGATCTCGTAGCTGCCCTCGTCGATCGCCGCGTCGACCGCGCGCACGCAGTCGAGGATCATCGGCATGGCGTCGCGCCCGATCATGCCGAGGAGCGCGCGCATGCCGCCGGGCAACGCGTCGTCCGCGGCCAGCGGCCCGAAGCCCGCCGGATCGGGATGGTTGGTGCGCTCGATCCAGTGACAGGTGCGGGGGGCCGTCGTGCGCAGCAGCGTCCCCGACGCCGCGTCGAGGTAGAAGTGGGCATAGAAGGGCCCCATCATGGCGCAGTCGGCCAGGGTGGGTGCGGCGCCGAGGAGCCAGCGATGCTCGGCCAGGTGCTCCTCCAGCAGGGCGAGGAGCGCGTGCACGTGCGTCTCGATGGCGGGGATCGTCTCGGGCACGACGCCGGCCACGAGGCAGAACGCCTTCACCGCGTCCGCGAACCGGAGCGCGCCCGGATCGCCCATGATGGCGACGAAGTCGTGGCGCGCCTTGGCGGCGCTCTCCTCGTAGTTCCAACGCCAGTGGATGCCGGGGAGCAGGAGGAACTCGTCGGTGTAGAGCTCGACGAGGTGGGCGGCGATGCGCTGGAGCGGCGTCGGCGGCAGGAGCACCGGCTCGGGGTAGCGGCGCTCGAGCGCGTCGAGGATGTCGCTCGAGTCCTGGACGGTCTCGTCCTCGGGCGTGACCGCGACCGGGATCATGTCGAAGCCGACGCGCGGGCGGATCACCGTGCGATAGACCTCCGCGTCGGAGAGCACCTCGAGGTGCGGCACGCGCTTCATGCGGAAGGCCGGGCGCACCTTGCCGGTGAAGTAGGATATCTCCGCGCCGTAGTATCGCCAGAGCCCGTCGCTCGCCATGGAGCCGCCATACGACAAGTTGCATTCGACGTGCAACTTACGTGGCGACGGCGCGGACTTTGGTCGCGACGCAGTGTTGAAGCGATCGCCCCGGGACCATTGCCACGAGCCTCAGCGCGCCTAGGCAGGCGCGACGATTGTCGTCCGGCCACGAAAGGACCGCGTAGAATGTGGCGCACGCAAGACCCACACCTGCCCCGTCGTCGGGCGCATCTCATACGCAACGGCCTGCGCTGTGGCGTCGGAGGCATGCTCGGGAGCCGACCTTCACCGCCCTTAACACCGCGAAGCGGCCCTTTTAGCGCGGGTGGGGCACGAAGACCTGGCAGCGCTCATCCGCGCCCTCGATGCCGGCGCGCTCGACAGCGGGAAGGACGTCACATAGACGCCCTTCCGAGGTCACCGCTCGGGCGGACTTGAACATGGAGCGGGACATCCTCCAAAGGGGCTACGAGGTGAAAGCCAACGAGACGAAGCTCATACGGATCATCGAGGGCACGAACCAGTACCTGGTCCCGCACTTCCAGCGACCCTACACCTGGCAACGCAAGAACTGGGACACCCTCTGGGCCGATGTCGAAGCGCTGCTCGGAGGAGAAGCACCGTCAGAAACGCCCCGGGAGCATTTCATGGGCGCGATCGTGACGGCGCCCGCCCACTCCGTACCGGAAGGGGTTACCAAGTACCTACTGATCGATGGCCAACAGCGCTTAACGACGCTACTCACAATGCTTGCCGCAATTCGGGATCGTGCGCGCCTACTCGACGATCAAAAGCTCGCGAACCGGATTCACGAACTCTACTTAACGAACCGGTATCAAGACGGGCTTGACCAGTACAAGCTCCTCCCCACTCAGGGCAATGAGCCACAGCACAACGATCGCTCCGCCTTCATGCGAATAGTCGACGCCGAAGAGCAGGCCCATCCAGGAAGCGCGCTTCACACCGCCTACCAGCACTTCGCTCGGCTCCTCAAACCCACCACCGTCGAGCGCGTCAACGCACTGGCGAACGCAGTACTTGCTCACGTCCTGCTCGTCAGCATCGTCCTCGAACGCGACGACAATCCATACGCGATCTTCGAGAGCCTGAACGCCAAGGGCCAACCCCTTTCCCAAAGCGATCTCGTCAGGAACTTTTTCTTCATGAGCATTGATTCCTCCCGACACGATCATATCTACTCAACGAAATGGACGCCCATGGAGCGAGCGATCGGACGAGAGAACATGGAGACCTACATTCGCCACTTCCTGATCCGTCGAGGGACGGTCGTCAAGGAGGCAGATGTCTATTTCGCGCTGAAGACGGAGGTCGAAGATCGAGGCCGAGAACACGCCGAACCCATGCTCGACGAACTCGTCAAGTTCTCGCAGCACTATGTGAAGTTCATCGACGCGAGTCGCGAGCATTCGACCGATATTCGCGAGCGTCTCGTGAGACTCCAAAGGCTCAGGGCGACGGTCTGCTACCCCTTCTTACTCAATGTCTTCGAGGATCGTGCATCCGGGAAGATGACGGATCGAGAAGCCATCGACATCCTCGATGTAATCGAGAACTTTGTCGTACGTCGCTACGTCTGCGGCACTATTCGCGCAGAGCTCAATGAGGTGTTCACCGCGCTCTATCGAAACGCGTCGCGCTTTACGAGGCTCGGCGAGGGCGTTCGAGAAGTTCTCGGCTCACGGAACTATCCCCTCGATGAGGAGTTCTTCGAGAATCTCCAGACGCGCAAGCTTTATGCGGTGGGCGAGGCCCGAGATCGCGCGCGCCTCATTCTCGAACGCCTTGAGGAGTGCCGCGCAGGCAAAGAGCGGGTCGGAACCGACAACTTGACGATCGAACACATCATGCCTCAGACGCTCACGGACTGGTGGCGCGAACACCTCGGCCCGAGCGTCGACGAGACGTACGAACTCTATCTGCACACGATCGGGAACCTCACCCTCACTGCATACAACGCCGAACTATCAAACGCTGACTTCCCCAAAAAGGCCGAACTCCTGCGCGAGAGCCGACTAACCCTCAACTCCGAACTGCCCGAGCTCTCCCGTTGGACGCGAGAGGAGATCGAACTACGCGCAAAATCCCTCGCAGAGAGAGCGCTGGAAGTCTGGCCTAACTTCGCTCCGCACGCTTCCGCGAGACGCCACCGTGCAGTCCGAGGCACAACGCCGAAGCGGGTGGTTGTCCTAGGCGAAGCATTCGAGGTCAAGAGCTGGCAGGATGTCCTTCGAGTCACTTTGACACAGCTCATGCTGCTCGGCACGGAGGTAATCGATCAGCTGCTGGTCGAGTTCCCCAAAAATATTCGGCGTTCTGGTACCGGATTGACAGCCCCCAAGGCCTTGAGCAGCGAACTGTACTATGAGGGCCATCTGAATGCGGAGCAGATATATCGGCTCTGCTCACAGATCGTTCAGCAGGTCGGTCTTTCTTCGGGTGAATGGCACGTGGACAACGAATGAGACCTGGTTGATCAACACATCGATGAAGTTGACGGTCGATTCGGAACGCGCAGCGTCACGCGGACGGCGACGTCGATTGATTAGCGCAACACCAGCGCCGTGTCCGACGCCAGCACGCCCGCGAACGCCTCGCCTTCGCCGTGACCGTCGCTGGCGACCTCCACCGTGCCGGCGAGCGCGCACGCGGCCGGCGCGCTCGCGAAGTTCACCGCCACCACCCGCCGGTCGACGCTGGAGCGACGCTCCCACGCGAGCACGCCGCCCGGCGCGTCGAGGAGGCGCCAGGTGCCGCCGCGCAGCGCCGGCGACGCCCGCCGCGCCGCGAGCAGCCGCCGGTAGAGGTGCAGCATCGACGCCGGCTCGGCGCGCTGCGCGGCGACGTGCACCTCGCCCGCGTGCGGCGGCCACGGCAGCCACGGCTCCGCCGCCCAGCCGTGGAGCGGCGTCGCGTCCCACGGGATCGGCGCGCGGCAGCCGTCGCGCCGCCCCGGGTCGACGCGGCGCGCAGGCGGCACCTGTGCGTCCTCGAGCCCGAGCTCTTCGCCCGCGTAGAGGAACGGCGTGCCCGGCAACCCGAGGAGCAGGACCGCCGCGGCGCGCGCCCGCGCCTCGGAGCCGAAGCGGGTGCGGTGCCTCGGGGTGTCGTGGTTCGAGAGCACGAGCGACGGCCGGCCGCCGCCGGGGGCGAGGCGCGCCTGCACGGCCAGGAGCCGCTCCCGCCAGGCGGCGGCGCTCCACTCCACGTGCAGGCACCGCGGCAGGTCGAAGCCCAGGTGCAGGCGATCGCGGGCGACGTAGTCCTCGAGGCGCTCGTCGAGAAGGAGATAGACCTCGCCCACGAGGACGCGGTCGCCCGGGTACGCGTCGACGAACCGGCGCAGGTCGCGCAGGATCTCGCCGACCGAAGGGTGGTGGTTCAGCACCGCGTGCGGGATGCCGCGGCGGTCGGGCGGCTCGTCCGGCAGCGCCGGGTCCTTCGCCAGCGCGTGCACGACGTCGACGCGGAAGCCGTCGACGCCGCGGTCGAGCCAGAAACGCAGGACGTCGTGCATGGCGGCGACGACCTCCGGATTGCTCCAGTCGAGGTCGGGCTGCTCCGGCAGGAAGAGGTGCAGCCAGTACTGGCCGCTGTCGGGATCGAACGTCCAGGCGGGCCTGGTGACGTCGAACGCCGCGACCCAGTCGTTCGGCGGCCCGCCGCCGGGCGCGGGGTCGCGCCAGACGTACCAGTCCCGCTTCGGGCTGGTGCGGCCGCGGCGCGACTCGAGAAACCAGGGGTGACGGTCCGAGGTGTGGTTCGGCACCCAGTCGAGCAGCACCTTGAGCCCGCGGCCGTGGGCTTCGGCGACGAGGACCTCGAGCTCGGCGAGGGAGCCGAAGAGCGGATCGACGTCGCAGTAGTCGGCGACGTCGTAGCCGAAGTCGGCCATCGGCGAGCGGAAGACGGGCGAGAGCCAGACGGCGTCCACGCCCAGCCAGACCAGGTGATCGAGGCGGGCCCGGATGCCGGCGAGGTCCCCGACGCCGTCCCCGGACCGGTCGAGGAACGAGCGCGGGTAGATCTGGTAGACGACCGCCTCCTGCCACCAAGGCACCTGCGCCATGCGGATCCGTTACACCGGCGATGCACGAGGCGCGAGCCGCTTCCGCCGCATGCGGACGCGGGGTCGCCCGCGGGGCTCGTGCCAGCCGCCGCGTCTATGTATGGTCGGCGACCGCCCGACCGGTTCGTCCGGCGCGGCCTAGACAGGAGAGCCACCGAATGGAGCGCTACACCATGGAGCACACGCCGGCGGGGACGGTCCGCGTCCCGACGGTCCACCGCGGACCCCGGCTGCTCTCGCACGCGATGTTCAACAAGTCGACGGCCTTCTCGCTCGAGGAGCGCAAGGCGTTCGGCCTCGAAGGGCTCCTGCCGCCGGTCGTCAGCACGATGGCGCAGCAGGCGGTCCGCTCGTACCAGAGCATCGTCCGCAAGACCGAGCCGCTCGAGCGCTACATCGGCCTGGCCGCGCTCCAGGACCGCAACGAGCACCTCTTCTACCGCGTCCTCCTCGACCACCTCGAGGAGTTCCTGCCCATCGTCTACACGCCGGTCGTCGGCGAGGCGTGCCAGAAGTACAGCCACATCTTCCGCCACGCCCGCGGCATCTGGATCACGCCCGAGCATCGCGGCCGCATCGACGAGGTCCTCGGCGCGGCGCCCTTCGAGGACGTGCGGCTCATCGTCGTCACCGACAACGAGCGCATCCTCGGCCTCGGCGACCAGGGTGCCGGCGGCATGGGCATCCCGATCGGCAAGCTCGCGCTCTACACGACGGCCGCCGGCATCCATCCGGCGACCACGCTGCCCATCAGCCTCGACGTCGGCACCGACAACAAGGCGCTGCTTGAGGACGAGCTCTACATCGGCTACCGCCGCCCGCGCCTGCGCGGGCCGGAGTACGACGCGCTGGTCGACGAGTTCGTGCAGGCGGTGCAGAAGTGCTTCCCGCGCGCGCTCCTGCAGTGGGAGGACTTCAAGAAGGGCACCGCGTTCGCGCTGCTGGAGCGCTACCGCGAGACGCTGCCGTCGTTCAACGACGACATCCAGGGCACGGCGGCGGTCACGGTCGCCGCGCTGATCGCGGGCACGCGCGTCAGCGGCGTACCGCTGAAGGAGCAGCGCATCGTCATCCTCGGCGCGGGCGCGGCCGGCGTCGGCATCGGCCGTCTCATCCGCCGCACGCTGCAGAACGCCGGCGTCACCGGCGAGAAGCTGGCCAACGCCGTCTGCTGCCTCGACAGCAAGGGCCTCGTGGTCGACGACGGCTCCATCCGCGACATGTACAAGCGCGAGATGGCGTGGACGCCGGCGCAGGCCGAGGCCTTCGGGCTCGGCGCCGGCCAGCCGCGCGACCTCCTGTCGGTCGTGAAGGCGCTCAAGCCGAGCGTCCTCATCGGCACCTCCGGCGAGCCCGACACCTTCACCGAGGACATCGTGCGCGAGGCGGCGAAGCACGTGGAGCGCCCGCTCATCATGCCGCTCTCGAACCCGACCAGTCAGTCCGAGGCGAAGCCGGTCGACGTCATCCGCTGGACCGACGGCCGCGCCCTCGTCGCCACCGGCAGCCCGTTCGCGCCGGTCGAGCACGACGGCCGCACCCACGTCATCGGCCAGGGCAACAACGCGTTCGTGTTCCCCGGCATCGGCCTCGGCGCGATCGTGTCGCACGCGAAGGTGGTCACCGACGGCATGCTCGAGGCGGCGGCGAAGGCGCTGGCGGAAGAGGTGACGCCGGACGATCTCGCCACCGGCAGCCTCTACCCGCGCATCGGCACCCTGCGCCGGGTGACTGCCCGCGTCGCCGGCGCCGTCGTGGCGGCGGCCCTTGCGGACGACGTCGCCCAGCGCCAGCTGAAGCCGGGCGAGATCCCGCCGGCGGTGCGCTCCGCGATGTGGGACCCGAGCTACCCCGAGCTGGTCCCGGTATGAGCGACGACAACCCGCTTCTGCTGGGCGCCTCGCCGCCGCGGTTCGACCGCATCCGCGCCGAGCACGTGGTGCCCGCGATGCGCGCCCTGCTCGCGGATCTCGGCGGCGCCCTCGAGCGGCTCGAGGCGTCCGCCGCGCCCACCTGGGAGGGCGTGGTGGAGCCCCTCGAGGAGATCGGCGACCGGCTCGGCCTCGTCTGGGGCACGGTCGGTCACCTGATGGGCGTGCAGAACAGCGACGACCTGCGGCGCGCCCAGGAGACGATGCAGCCCGAGGTCGTCGTCTTCTCGCTGCGGCTCGCGCAGAGCCGGCCGATCCACCAGGCGCTGAAGGGGCTCCAGGCGCAGGCCGGCGCGCTCGACGCCACCCAGAAGCGCATCATAGACTCGCTCGTGCGCGACGCCGAGCTGGCCGGCGTCGGGCTCTCGGGCGAGGCGCAGGCGCAGTTCAACGCCATCCAGCAGGAGCTGGCGGAGCGCTGCACGAAGTTCGCGAACAACGTGCTCGACTCGACGAAGGCCTTCGCGCTGACGCTGCGCGATCCCGCCGAGGCCTCCGGCCTTCCCCCGAGCGCGCGCGAGCTGGCCGCGCAGGCGGCGCGCGCCGCGGGCGAGGCCGACGCCACCGCCGAGCGCGGCCCCTGGCGCATCACGCTGGACGTGCCGAGCTACGTGCCGTTCATGCAGCACGGCACGCGCCGCGATCTGCGCGAGCGGCTCTACCGCGCCTTCGTCACCCGCGCGGCGAGCGGCGCGCACGACAACACCGACCTCATCCGTCGCATCCTGCACCTGCGCCGCGCGCAGGCGAAGCTGCTCGGCTTCGGGAGCTACGCGGCGCTCAGCCTCGCGACCAAGATGGCGCCGAGCGTCGCCGCGGTGGAGCAGCTCCTCGAGGAGCTGCGCGCGGCGTCGTGGGAGCCGGCGCAGCGCGACCTCGCAGACCTGCGCGCGCTCGCGCGCGAGGCCGGCGCGCCCGAGGCCGCCGGGCTCATGAACTGGGACGTCGCCTTCTGGACCGAGCGCCTGCGCGAGCGGCGCTACGCCTACAGCGACGAGGTCCTGCGCCCGTACTTCCCGCTGCCGCGCGTCCTGGGCGGCCTGTTCGCGCTCGCCGAGCGACTCCTCGGCGTACGTATCGAGGCCGCGGACGGCGCGGTGCCCGTCTGGCATCCCGACGTGCGCTACTTCCGCGTGCGCGACGCCGGCGGCGCCGAGATCGCGTCGTTCTTCCTCGACCCCTACAGCCGCCCGTCGGAGAAGCGCGGCGGCGCGTGGATGGACGAGTGCGTCGGCCGGCGCCACGGCCGCCTGCCCATCGCCTACCTCATCTGCAACCAGGCGCCGCCCGTCGGCGACCGCCCGTCCTGCATGACCTTCGACGAGGTGACGACGCTCTTCCACGAGTTCGGCCACGGCCTCCAGCACATGCTGACGCGGGTCGAGAGCGGGCTCGCGTCGGGCATCCGCAACATCGAGTGGGACGCCGTCGAGCTGCCGAGCCAGTTCATGGAGAACTGGTGCTACCATGAGGAGACGCTGCTCGGGCTGTCCGGTCACGTCGACACGGGCGCGAAGCTGCCGCAGGAGCTGTTCGACAAGATCGTCGCCGCACGCACGTTCCGCGCCGGCTCCGACACGCTCCGCCAGCTCTACTTCGCCATGACCGACCTCGCGCTGCACACGACCTACGACCCCGACGGCCCCGCCTCGCCGTTCGAGCTCCAGCAGCGCGTCGCCGAGCGCACGACCGTCCTGCCGCCGCTGCCCGAGGACCGCTTCCTGTGCGGCTTCACCCACGTCTTCGCGGGCGGCTACGCCGCCGGCTACTACAGCTACAAGTGGGCCGAGGTGCTGTCCGCCGACGCCTTCTCGGCCTTCGAGGACGCGGGGCTCGACGATGCGGTCGCCGTGGCCGAGGTCGGCCGGCGCTGGCGCGAGACGGTGCTGGCGCTCGGCGGCAGCAAGCCGCCGATGGAAGTCTTCGTCGCCTTCCGCGGGCGTCCGCCGACGACGGCGGCGCTGCTGCGCCACAGCGGGCTGCGCCCGACCGCCTGAGCGAGCCGAGCGCGGCCGGGAAGCCGCAGGGCGCCGGTTTCCCGCCGAGCGGGCGATCCACCGCGGCGAGCGGCGTCGAACCGTCTTGCGGTCGGGTCGGCGGCACCCGTAGACCCGGCGGATGCCCGGCACCCTGCCCCACACCCCCACTACCGCCGTGGTCGTCACCGGCGGCGCTTCCGGCATCGGCCGTGCCTGCGCGCTCGCCCTGGCCGACGCCGGCCGCCCCGTCGCCGTCTGGGACCTGAACGGCGACGGCGTCGCCGAGACCGCCGCGCTGGTGCGCGAGCGCGGCGTCGCGGTCCACACGCTCGCGATCGACCTCGCCGCCGCCGCCCCGGACGCGCTCGACGCCGCCGTCGCCGCCGCCCGCGCGCAGCTCGGCCCGGTCGGCGGCCTCGTCCACGCCGCCGGCGTGAGCGGCCCGATGCCGATCGACTTCATGACCGCCGAGAGCTGGGACGGCGTGCTCGACGTCAACCTGCGCGCCGAGGCGCTCCTCGTGCGCGCGATGGTGAACGTCCTGCGCGAGGCGTCGCCGGGCGCGGCGATCGTCGGCATCGCCTCGGTGGAGGCGATCATCGGCAACGGGATGATCCCCGCCTACTGCGCCTCGAAGGCCGGCCTCCTCGGCCTCACCCGCTCGCTCGCACATCGGCTCGGCTTGGAAGGCATCCGCGTGAACGCCGTGTGCCCCGGAGCAGTCGACACGCCGATGTTGGCGCCGGTGCTCGCGATCCCCGAGGCGAAGGACCAGCTTACGAAGCGCATCCCGCTCCGCCGCATCGCCGAGCCGGCGGACGTCGCGCGCGTGGTGCGCTTCCTGCTCTCGGACGACGCGGCCTACGTGCACGGCGCCGCGATCGTCGTCGACGGCGGCATGACCGCGGTCCTCTGACCCACCGGCGAGCGCAACGCCTGGCGACGGCGTCGCGGGCGGCCGCGCAACCGCCCGGGCAGCCGGACCCGACGGGTCTCGGCTGCCCGGCCGTAGGTCAATCGCGGATTGGGAAGACGCCCAGCACGCAGATGAGCCAGTTCGTCCCACCCGGCCCGAGCTGCCACAGGTTGGGCAATGCGAAGGTGGTGGCGCCGTCACCGCCGTAGAGCGTGCCGATCACGGCGAACAACGCCTGGTAGTTGTCGATCAGGAGGGTCTGGCCATGCGCGAAGAGGGTGCCCGTCGGCGGGTAGTCCCCGGCGAACGGAATGAGCTCACCGACGGAGCACCCGACGCCGAACTGCCCGCTCGTGCTGGTCCCCGTCGATGGGGCCACGAGGCTCAGGGAGTCGAAGCGCGCCTGCGGCAGATAGAGCGCGTCGCTCTCTGCCTTGGTGTAGAGGTTGCTCGTGTCGACCGCCCCGGTGGCGCCGGTGGGTCCGGTCGGCCCGATCTCGCCGCCCGCGCCGGTGGCGCCCGTCGGTCCGGTCTCTCCGGTCACGCCGGTCGGGCCCGTCGGCCCGGCGTCCCCGGCCGGCCCCGTCGCACCCGTGGGCCCGAGGTCGCCCGTCGGCCCGGTCGGACCCGTGGACCCGGGGTCGCCGGACGTTCCGGTCGCGCCCGTGGGCCCGGTGTCTCCCGTCGCGCCGGTCGGCCCCGTCGGGCCGGTCTCGCCCACCACACCCGTAGCGCCCGTCGGCCCGGCGTCTCCGGTCGCCCCCGTCGGGCC